>DASUGQ010000493.1:0-6697 GCA_036273935.1 Cyclobacteriaceae bacterium
CGCTATTGGAGGCAGCGTTATGCACAATCTGGCAATTAACCTTAAGACGGCGGGTCACAAAATAACCGGATCAGATGATGAAATCTTTGAGCCCTCACGCTCTGAACTCGTCAAGCATGCGCTGCTACCGGAACGGGATGGTTGGTCTCCGGAAAAAATAGATTCATCTATCGACGCTGTTATCTTAGGAATGCATGCAAAAGCGGACAATCCTGAACTCCTGCGGGCACAACAGCTTAATCTAAAGGTCTATTCATTCCCTGAATACATTTACAATGTGTCTCAAGATAAGCAGCGCATCGTCATTGCTGGCAGTCATGGGAAGACGACGATCACTGCCATTATCATACACGTTCTGAGTTTTCATAAACGAAAATTTGATTTCGTAATTGGTGCACGGGTTGCAGGCATTGATAACTCCGTAAAGCTTTCAGACGCACCTATCATTATCATTGAAGGAGACGAGTATCTGTCGTCCGCCATTGATCCAGTGCCCAAGTTCCTGAAATATCAACACCATATCGGACTGATCAGCGGCATTTCCTGGGATCACGCAAATGTCTTTCCTTCTGAGGAAGAATACGTGAAGCAATTTGATATATTCAGTGACCAAACTCCCAAAGGAGGCATACTGATATATTGTGAACAAGACCCGTTAGCAGTTATCATTGGAAAGAAAGAGCGCAACGATGTTCAGGCCATATCTTACAAAGCGCACCCACATGCACAGGAAGGTGGAAATTTTTTTCTAACGAACGGGAAAGACCGCTATCTCATTAAATTATTCGGAACACATAATTTATTAAACATTAATGGAGCAAAGGAGGTATTAAAAAAAGTCGGGATTACAAACGAACAATTCTATGAGGCAATTGCGAGCTTCGAAGGAGCTGCAGGCCGACTGGAAAAAGTATTCAGCAACAATTCACTGGATGTTTATAAGGATTTTGCCCATGCCCCTTCGAAAGTTAAAGCAACCGTTAAAGCACTGAAAGAGTATAATCCCCACAAGGATCTGATTGCGTGCCTGGAACTTCATACTTATAGTAGTCTAAATAAAAAATTTATTCCGCAGTACAAGGACTCTCTGAAACATGCGCAACAAGCCGTCGTCTTTTACGATCCTGAAAAAGTAACGGCAAAAAATCAGGAGCCATTATCGGAAGCCGACGTTAAAAAAGCGTTTGGGTTGCCTTCATTAAAAGTATTCACTGAGCCTCATAAGCTTCAGGAGTATTTGTTAAGTCAATCATGGAAAAACAGGAATCTTTTAATGATGAGTTCAGGTAATTTCGGAGGCATGAAGATCCATGAACTTGCTCAAAAGCTTAGTGCATAAACTTCATCTTCATCATGGCATTACACCTCAAAAACCCACTTTGTTTTTTTGACCTCGAAACTACGGGTATAAACATTTCGCATGATCGGATTCTTGAAATCGGGATGATCAAGATGATGCCAAATGGCGAAATTCATCGGAAGGTTTCGCTCATCAATCCAACGATACCCATACCGCTTGAGTCATCGCTAATTCATGGCATCTATGATGATGATGTGAAAGACAAACCCACGTTTAAAGAGGTGGCGAAAGAGTACGCACGGTTTCTCGAAGGAGCTGACTTATCGGGTTTCGCCATCCTCAAGTTTGATGTGCCCATGCTGGTGGAGGAATTCTTAAGGGCCGGCGTTGAGTTTGATTATGAAAGAAAACGAATTGTCGATGCTCAGAAGATTTTTCATCTCATGGAAAAGCGCACCTTGTCGGCTGCCTACCAGTTTTACGTGAACAAAAGCCTCCAGGACTCGCACTCGGCAGAGGCAGACGCTGAAGCGAGCATGGAGATCCTGATTGCTCAATTAGCAAAATATGAGGGCCAGGAGGTCACCGATGGAATCGGTAACAAATTAGGATTCATCAAAAATGATATGGAAATTCTAGGGAAACTTACTATGTCAAATTTCGTTGACCTTGCAGGTAGAATGGCGATTAACGAAAAAGGCCAGGAAATCTTTAATTTCGGCAAACACAAGAACAAGCAAGTGTTAGCTGTTTTAAAAGAGGAGCCTGCTTACTACGATTGGATAATGAATGGCGATTTCCCATTGGATACCAAAAGAAAATTAACCGAGATAAGACTCAAAAACTTTAAAAAATGAACAGTCTTTTAGTTTTTATCGTTAATATTACTCTATAAATTTTATAGGTTTAATAGAATTATTAGTTTTGTAGCCCAAAATAGATTTGAATGGTACTGGATAGGATAATCAACCGTAAGATTCAAGATTCAAAGTCGACAAACAGGATCATTGCCGCATCCAAGGCTGTCACCTGGAGGATTGTTGGTACTTTAGACACTTGGGTAATCTCCTACCTGGTTACCGGCAAGGCGACTTTAGCCTTTTCCATAGCATCCATTGAAGTCTTCACCAAGATGGTTTTGTATTATTTTCATGAGCGTGGTTGGGAAGCCATGAAACGAAAAGTCATTTCGAAACAGGAAGACCTTGAATAACTTATTTCATAAATTGAAGGAAGAGCTCACCCCCTTGAGCACTGAAGATGGCCTAAAACGTTTGTGTGAACTCACTGGAGAGGGAAAGCTTAAATTTTCCTCGGCCTTTGGAGAAGAAGATCAGGTCATTACCCATTTCATCGCAAAGAATAAATTACCCATTACTGTATTCACTCTTGATACGGGAAGACTCTTCCAGGAGACTTACGATGTGATGGACCTTACGAGAAAAAGGTACAACATTGAAATTGAAACCTATTTTCCCGAGACATCAGATGTTGAAGATCTCGTGCGGAAGAAAGGGTTTAACAGCTTTTATGAGTCGGTTGAGAATCGAAAAGAGTGTTGCTTCATAAGGAAAGTAAAACCTCTGAGAAGGGCCTTGCGGGACACAAGCGTATGGATCACCGGATTACGCGCCGGTCAGTCTGCGCACCGGCAATCTTTCGAAGTTTTGGAATGGGATGCCGATTTGAATATGATCAAGTATAATCCACTATTAAACTGGTCATATGAAGAAATGCAGGACTTTATAAAAGCAAATAAGATTCCTGTCAACAGTCTCCATAAAAAGGGATTTGCCAGTATCGGTTGCGCACCCTGCACCCGTGCCATTGCCCCGGGAGAAGATTTGAGGGCTGGACGGTGGTGGTGGGAAAATTCGCAGAAAGAGTGCGGACTGCATGAAACTAAAGCGGCGGTGAATTAATTATTGGATAGATGAGTGAGTATTTGAAAGTTTTTCCAAGAGACCTTGAGGATGAGGCGATCTACATCATTCGCGAGACAGCTGCGCAATTTGAACGCCCGGCCATTCTGTTTTCGGGAGGCAAAGATTCAATAACGCTGGTGCGCCTCGCACAAAAGGCGTTCTATCCAGGCAAGGTTCCATTTCCCCTCGTCCACATCGACACTGGCCATAACTTTCCAGAGACGATAGAATTCAGAGACTGGCTGGTAAACCAGGTTGGCCTTGATTTGATCGTCGGCTATGTACAGGATGATATAAATGCCAGGCGCGTTATCGAAGAGACCGGCAAATTCTCCAGCAGGAATGGATTACAGACAGCGACGCTCCTGAGAACCATTGAGGAGAATCGATTTGACGCGTGCATGGGTGGTGCCCGCCGCGATGAAGAGAAGGCAAGAGCAAAAGAGCGCATTTTCTCTGTACGCGATGATTTCGGGCAGTGGAATGCCAAAAACCAACGACCTGAATTATTTGATTATCTCAATGGAAAAATTCATCCGGGAGAGAACGTCCGGGTTTTCCCGATCTCTAACTGGACTGAACTAGATGTCTGGAACTACATAAGGGAAGAAAACCTGGCTATTCCGTCCATTTACTTTGCACATGAAAGAAGTGTTATTGATCGGGATGGAATTTTGTGGCCTTATTCTGATTTCATTTATAAAGACCCGGAAGAAATACTGGAGAACCGGAAAGTGCGATTCAGAACAGTTGGCGATATGAGTTGCACAGCAGCATTGGCTTCTGAAGCGACTACTTTGGAAGAGGTTATTGAAGAAATTATTAATACAACGGTTTCCGAACGCGGCACGCGACTTGACGATAAACGAGCCGAAGCCGCCATGGAAATGCGGAAGGTAAATGGATATTTTTAATACAATGAGTGAATGAGTGAATTTTGAATGGGCGAATTATTTTTCGCATTCAAACTCATTCACTTATTCACGCATTCACTCAATTACTCATTCACTCATTATTTCATTATGGAGGTACTTAGAATTGCAACGGCCGGAAGTGTTGACGATGGAAAGAGCACGTTGATTGGCAGGCTATTGTATGAAACAAATTCAATCACTACCGACAAGCTGGAGGCGATTCAACGAGCCAGCCAACGGAAGGGGATCGGCTTTTTGGATCTTTCTCTTCTGACAGATGGACTAATCGCCGAACGTGAGCAGGGAATTACAATCGATGTCGCCCATATTTATTTCAGTACGCCAAGGCGAAAATTTATTATTGCGGATTCGCCCGGACATGTTGAGTATACCCGTAATATGATTACCGGCGCATCCAAGGCTGACGTCTCCATTATTCTTGTCGATGTACGCAATGGGATCCTCGAGCAAACACATCGTCATTATTACATTGCCAATCTCCTCAATATTCCCCGCGTGATCGTCTGCGTCAATAAGATGGATCTTGCTGATTATGCCGAAGAACCTTTCAGGAAGATCAAGGAAGACTTCGAGGAATTCAGTTCTAAAATCAAGTCTCCGCACCAGGAAATAAAATTCATTCCGATCAGCTCATTGAATGGGGATAACCTTACCGCCTCCTCGGATAAGATGCCCTGGTACGAAGGAGCACCATTGTTAGAGATTCTCGAAAGGATGGATGTTCACAAAAATGAAACTAAACTCCCCTCCCGTTTTCCAATTCAATATGTAGTTCGTCCGCGAAACGAAGAACATCACGATTATCGCGGCTACGCGGGAAGGGTGGCCAGCGGTTCATTTTCCGTGGGAGATTCGGTCACGGTATTGCCCTCAGGACAAAAAAGCAAAATTCAGGGAATTCATCGATACAAAGAATCGCTTGAACATGCTCACAGCAGGCAGTCCGTTACCATCACCCTTGCCGATGATGTTGACATCAGCCGTGGTGATATGATCATCCGGACAGAAGATTTGCCAGAACTTAAAAAGGATTTTGTTTCGAAAGTTTGCTGGCTGAACAAAGAGCCTATGGTCAGCGGAAAGAGTTATCTTCTTCAGCACGGTACTGCTTATAGCAAGGCAAAAATTTCAACGATCGAGTATATTCAGGATCCGGCTACGCTCACCAAGCTTGATGGCGCCACATCTCTGAAGATGAATGACATCGCTCAGGTTCAGATCCGGTCGGCGAAATCATTACCCATCGATCATTATGCTGATAATCCCTCCAACGGCTCATTTATTTTAATCGATGAACATTCTAACAATACTGTGGCTGTGGGCGTGGTTTGCTGATATCAGATTTTGGTTAGTTCCAACAGCGCTGTTAATCTGTGATCGATCTCACCATCAATAGTCTCCGCTGATGTACTTCATCTCGCCCGCGGTAACCTTGATCGGAAGGTGATTTACTTCTGGTGGAATCGGACAAGAGTAACGATGACTATAACTGCAATAGGGATTATAGCTCAAATTAAAGTCGATGTAAATTTCATCTGACGCAGGTATTTTGAAGTCGAGATAACGTCCAATGTCATACGTTTCATCGCCGTTAGTCGCGTCTGTAAAGGGAACAAAGAGATGATCCTCATAACCCGGTTTCTTGCTTATCTCAGGGTTCTGATAAACTTCCAGTTTAAACTCTTTTCCATCAAGATTAAAATATAAGTCGCCATACTTCGTGTACTCCGGTAAACGCGTTGTCGTGGTGGGCATTTTGAACAACACCGGCGTTTCATTCAGCACCAGCCTTGCCCGAACATGAAACGCCAGATCAATGGGATAATACCTCAATCCCTTGAATTTTTTTCGCTCATGTTTTTCCAAAGGTGATTTGTCAGGATCGAGCAATTCTTTCTCCTGCTTTTCCCGATAAGCCAAAATCTCTTTGATAATCTCTTCATCTTGTGCGTGTGCCCTGATAAAAATGATAAATGCCAGTGTGCACAGCAGTGTGACGATCAAGTAACGTTTACCAAGTTGGCGCATCAACAATTATTTCTTATAGTATTTCATGGCTTCAGGAATAGCCGCGTTCAGATCACTAATCCGTGTTTCATGGGAAGGGTGAGTTGAAAGCCACTGAGGCGGTTGTTGCCCGCCGCTCATTTCGGTCATGCGTTCCCAGAATTTTGGTGCTTCATGAGGGTCGTATCCCGCCATGGCCATAAAGATCAACCCAATCTTATCAGCTTCCGATTCGTGCTGCCTGGAGAACGTAAGCATCCCAATCTGTGTACCCATTCCGACCGCCTGCATGAAAACCTCCTGCGTCATTGTTGGGTTCTGACCCATAGCGCCGGAGATGGTTCCCAACAGGCCGTTGGCCAATAACCCCTGGCTCATTCTCTCACGTCCATGATTAGCAATAGCATGGGCAACTTCATGACCCATTACTACAGCAACTCCATTTTCGTCCTTACAGATTGGCATGATACCGGTATAAAAAGCCACTTTACCTCCGGGCATACACCAGGCATTTACGGTCTTGGGATCGT
>DASUGQ010000494.1:0-5180 GCA_036273935.1 Cyclobacteriaceae bacterium
ATGACGTCCGCTGCCTGTCAGAATCCCTCCCTCACTTACATGGCCATTACGGCGCGTGCGGCAGCCTATGCTGTTGATGAACTTAAGAAGATGAATTTATAATAACCGATCATGACCAGAAGAGAAGCGATTTCCAGAACTGCATTTTTATTAGGCATTCCGACGATCATTGGTGCGGAAGCTTTTATCTCGGGTTGCACACCAAAGAGGAATATCTTTAACGAGCCTGACTTTTCACCGGAAAAGATTGCCTTTCTGGATGAAGTTGGTGAAACCATTCTACCCACCACCCCGAGTTCTCCGGGAGCGAAGGCTGCACAAATCGGGGAGTTCATGAAGGTTATTGTCACGGACTGCTATGAAGAAAATGATCAGAAGATTTTCATGGAGGGACTTGGCCAGATCAATGAAAAGTCCAGGCAAGATTTCGGAAAAGACTTCGTAGAACTTTCTGCCGAAGATAAGCTTACCTTGTTGAACAGCATCCACGATGAAATGAACGCTTACAATGACACGAAGAAAAAAGGTGATCCCAATCATTATTTTTCGTTGGTAAAGCAACTCACCCTGTGGGGATATTTTACTTCAGAAATTGGATCCACCAAAGCCTTAAATTATTTGCCGCTGCCTGGTAAATACGAAGGATGCATCCCTTACCAAAAGGGCGATAAGCTTTGGGCAGCGATTTAGTGGACACTCACCAGGAGTTATCGTTGAATTATTTCTAACGTCAGGATACACCTGAGCGTGAGGAGAGATTTATTGAAGTTCACACATCATATTGAAGTATAGGTGTCCACATATTTGCATCTCTTAATCGCATACTACAGCGACAACTCCATCTTTCTGCATCGACTATTAATACCTGTCGTATTCAGCCGCTAAGATTGTCGCATTCAAACTGCCATAGCATGATCTTTATTACCGAGATTTGTTTCATAACAAAACGACATTATAGGAACAACTATATTTTAACCTGCCTCTCTTTCGCCATCTTTTCATGGTAATAGTACCCTGACAATTACTGGTATCCGACCCGTTCCTCACTAACAGGCAGGAGATAGAAGATATGAACAATGAATGGTAGATAAAGCTATGGCAAAAAACAAATTACTAAGAATGCACAATGTCGGCATCGTTGTAGAATCCCTCGATGACGCAATCTCTTTTTTCACGGAGATAGGCCTGAAGCTCGAACAACGTGCCACAGTCGAAGGTGAATGGGCGGGGCGCGTTACCGGCTTGGGCTCCCAGTGCGTAGAGATTGCTATGATGGTTACTCCCGATGGCCACAGCCGGCTTGAACTTTCAAGATTTCTCACCCCGCCTACTATCGCAGATCACCGTACTGCCCCTGTGAACGCTCTCGGCTACCTACGCATCATGTTCACAGTTGATAATATTGACGCCATGGTATCCAGGCTTATTAAGCATGGGGCTCAACTTGTAGGCGAAGTGGTTCAATACGAAAACTCGTATCGTCTCTGCTACATTCGTGGAACCGAAGGGCTACTTATCGGACTGGCAGAGGAATTATAAATCCATTGGTGAAAATTTAACATTTGTTTCAATCATCAATTATGGATTTGAAAAAAATATGTCCGCTAAACAAATTATCAATATATGAATAGTCGCATATTGAGTGCTCTCACACTTCTTCTGGTGATGCTTGTTACTGGCGTATTTTGGGGTACATGGTTTACGCTTACCCGTAGCCTTGATGTATTTCCTGCCGATAATTTTATACGCATAGGCAAAACAATCATTAGCAATGTTGCCTGGCCGATGCGCATTCTGATGCCGGCCACATTGTTAACCTTGCTTTGGCTTTGCCTGATCGCTGCAAAGGTTCGTCCTTCATTTTACTTTTTTGCAGGGTCATTCCTCCTCATGTTGATCACCTTACTGATCACCGTAATGGTGGAAGTACCAATAGATGATCAGATAAAAACCTGGACAGTCAATACGATTCCCGACAACTGGACAGCACTGCGAGCCAGGTGGGATACGTTTCATGCCCTCAGAACTTTTACCAGCATTCTTAGCTTTGTTGCTCTAAGTATCGGAGTAGTATTCGGAAATAAGAATGACGCACTTCTACACCGTCGACAAAAAGCAATATGACAGGTTTAGCATACAAAGCAGCCTTACCTAACCCCCTGCTGGAACCCTTGGCTGTATTGATAGGAGAATGGGAGACGATCGGATCTCATCCCTACCTTCCTGGCATAACACTTCACGGGCGCGCTTCCTTTAGCTGGATTGATCAAGGTGCGTTTTTAATGCTGCGTTCAGAAAATGATGAAGGGAAAATTCCCAGCGGCATTTCCATCTTTGGAAGCGATGACGCTACCGGAGAACTCTTTATGTTGTACTTCGATGAGCGAAAAGTTTCAAGAAAGTATGAGGTTTCATTTCACGACAAGGTTTTGAGGTGGTGGAGAAATGATCCCGCGTTCTCACAACGATTTACCTGCGAGATCACCCATAACGATACCATGATTGCCAAAGGTGAGATGTGCAAAGAGGGAACGATCTGGGAGAAGGATTTAGAACTAACATACAGACGTGTTAACTAAAACGGCATAAGCGACATCTCCACGTTTCCCTGCCTTTGGTATTGCGCGTAAGCTTGCGCAATCGCTCACCAAAAAAATTGCACTCCTGAATTAACAAAAATTAATAACTGCAGGATTCGACCCAATACAGGTGTTGCTCGTCCCTAACCCGCTTTTCAAAGGAGCACTCATTTCGCTGGTCCCGCTCTTGCCTGTTGTGGTGACTCCACGCCCCAACAACGCCGGAGGAAAAAAATTAAGGAAAGACTATTCTTCTTCTGGCGCTATTATACTTCTTATTTCTTCTGTTTCAACTTTCCATGAATCGATAAACGAATCCCTGCATTGATGGGCCAGTTCATAAGCTTTTAAGCTTAGTTCTGTTCTCCTTGCATCACCGGTCAGTGCATCGTTCTCCAGGACTTCCTTGAAATGCACCATCGCTGTTGCTACTTCTGCGCTCTCCACGACTGCCAGTTGCCCCCAATACAATTGCCAAAACCTGGCAACTGCCTTACCCCTATCGTCCTCATTTATTGGGTTGGCAATCCTCGACGTCACATCGGCGGCCTCTAAGTAAAGTGAAAACTGTCGCTCATAAAAAGGCTTTTTGGCTTCCCTTTGGGCCTGCGCAAGAGTCATGTTGTATTGTCCATTTCTTGCTGTGCGATCCGCAGTGGCATTCTGTTTGAATTGAATGATACCTACTATAATTCCCGCTAAGACAAGAGCAGGACCGATAGCCCTTATTAGCAGATCAGCACGATCCTTAGTTTCTGGGTTCATTATTGTCAGTGTTTATGTGTCTTAAGAAAAATAAGGCTCAACGTTGGAATTCATTTTGTGACTGGATGATAATTAAAGCAGACTAATGTACTTTGATTAGAGGCAATCTCAAATTACTGACTAACGTACTCTCAATAATCCAACATTGAGGGTAATTAAAAGTGAAACTGTCGCATTCGTTTCGGTTTTGTTTTCCGGTTTCCAGTCTTCCAATTCTTTGCCCTAAAGGAGAAAAGAACTAACTTAGTTGTACCCGGTCAAAGGTGAAAAGATTTTATCCTCATACTCATCTGCTGTTCGCATGCTCTGAATCACACGAGAATAAAAGAGGCTTACAACCGATCTTTGATAACTTGATGTAAAGGTTAACGATACCTTTCAATACATCCAACTAGAATTTCTTTTGACTTATATATCATAGAATCAATAGACATTTTAAACAAATCCAAGATGTATGAAGACCCAACTCTTTATCCGATTGTTTGAATTTTTCATTATCCTGAGCATTCTTGAAGCGTGCCGATGTCCGGGAGATTGCCCGATAGCATGGCAGCCACGTGCATTCGCACCAGTGTTTTACGGAATTCGCGACTACGATCATCTTGCATCCGATCCTTCCAGTCCACCGGGCAAATGTCGTATCTTTTATCCAACCGTTGATGGATCTCCCACAGGAGCGCCTCCGTTGGAAGGCTGCTGCAAATATCCGTTGATCATTTTGATTCATGGCAATTGCCAGGGTGATAACGATCACTACAAGAAATGGTTTTTGTTGCCTGCTCAACTCGCCAGAAGCGGATATGTTGTCCTCGTCCCATCCGTGCCTTCTATCAGCAATTTGCCCAGTCCAACACATCCAGCCATCGCTGCGATAGAGAATTTTCGAACCTGGATACTCAATGCTTGGGAGTTTCATGAGCTTGTCCATCCAAATACCGGAGTGATTGGGCATTCGTTCGGTGCACCCATCGGCGCCAGTTTCAGTAAAGCAAACAGTAATGTCAAAGCGTTCGCTTCACTTTCAGGGCAATACGAAGGTGTAAATGATTATCTGACAATGAATATACCCATCCTGTTTATGAGAGGTCATCCGACATCCGATATCGGTGAGGCTCTCGTCGGATTCAATTGGGCCGGCACACCACAACCGAAGCATCGGGCGGAATTCGTGGAGGGATTTCATTGGGACTACATGCTGCCTTCTCAGGTGAATTGTACAAACAGCATGGGTCGAGGTGATTGTGCGAAAGCGCCTCAACTCACCACGGAACTGATTACGATGTTCTTTACACGATACCTGAGCCGGGGCACTTCGGTTAATACCGCTGTGCCGTTGAGTCTTATTCCTCCAGACCTCACCCTAACCACCGAGCAACAGTTCTTTGCAGGAGGAAATTATCTTAGCGCATTCGATAACCTTGGAAGCGGATGCAGCGTCACGTTGACATGGGAGACATCTGAAGGCAGCGGCGCAACAACAAAGCCATAAATATCGTTGCTCGTATCACCTCGATTGATGTAACTCATTAGATCGCATCTACTGTTGCTCAGTTGGCCTGGTAAACGAATGTCCAATATTCCAGGAACCTAGCTTGTCCTTTTTTCCATGGGCTTCCAATCGTCCTCGATCGAGAAAATAAATTGAAGATTGCCCTCGAAAAGTTTTCCATTATATTTGCATCCCAATCCAGTCATAATCAAGCCAAAGTGGCGGAATTGGTAGACGCGCACGACTCAAAATCGTGTTCCTTCGGGAGTGTGGGTTCGATTCCCACCTTTGGTACTTCTGCGTTCTTACGCAATTTGAATTTCTAAGCTCCTGAATCATTGGGGCGT
>DASUGQ010000495.1:0-19736 GCA_036273935.1 Cyclobacteriaceae bacterium
GACACATACAAGCCGGGTTTTAAATTCGCTGAACATGAACTGAGGGGAGTGCCTGTTCGGTTGGCGATTGGACCACGTGACCTGGAAAACGGAACCGTGGAAGTAGCGCGTCGGGACACAAAGGAAAAACAGGTTATGAAAATGGACGACATTGCAACCGCTATTCCGAAACTGCTCGATGATATTCAGGCAAGCATTTACAAAAAAGCATTATCATTCCGTCAGGATAAAACAACCTCAGTTGAAACATTTGACGAAATGGTGAAGGTGTTGGATGAGAAGGGCGGTTTTGTTTCAGCACATTGGGATGGCACGGCGGAAACAGAGACAAAGATAAAAGAAGAGACAAAGGCCACGATAAGATGTATACCGCTTGACGCCCCGGAAGAGGCAGGAAATTGCGTCTATTCGGGCAAGCCGTCGAACCGGCGAGTGCTGTTCGCAAGAGCGTATTAATGTAATAATCAATTCAAAACAACGACTAAACAGATTATCAGGCAAGGTCAAGTAATTACCGCTATGGGGTAACGACTAATTCATCAATTTGTTAGCTTTGATATCTTAACACGCCATATAAATGGAATGGGTAACTGTTATTTCATTGGTTCTCGTGGGCATCGTGCTTATTGTGGTTGAAATCATTTTTATTCCGGGAACAACTATCGTAGGGATTATTGGATTCTGCGTAATGCTGGGCGGAATCGTTTTAAGCTTCAGTCACTTCGGCCAATCAACGGGATGGCTTGTGCTGGGAGGGTCGGCAGTCGTAACGGGTTTACTTGTGTTCTTATCCCTGCGCACAAATGCATGGGAGCGGTTCTCGCTGAAGGGTTCGATAAGCAGCAAAGTAAATGAAGGCTCGTTCACAGGGCTCATTACTGGAGAAGAAGGAATCAGCGTATCGGCACTAAGACCGTCAGGAAAGGCTGACATTAAGGGCAAGCTTTATGAAGTGACCACATTGGGAAATTTCGTTGCCAGTGGTACGAAAATCAAAATCATTCGCATTCTTTCGAATCAAATCATTGTCGAACCTATAAACTAATCTAAACTACTTATGGAAGGTATTTTTATTCTTCTCATTGCTTTTGCCGGTATAGTAGGGCTATTTCTCTTTTTTTATTTTATCCCCGTAGGGCTGTGGATAACCGCTGTTTTTGCCAGCGTTAAAGTTACCATTGGCGAACTGATCGGGATGAGAATCAGGAAAGTTCCGCCCGGTGTTATTGTAAATTCCCTGATCACGGCAACAAAGGCCGGGTTAACAATTACAACACGGGAGCTTGAAACTCACTACCTGGCTGGAGGAAATGTTCCCAATGTAATTCGCGCGCTGATCTCTGCAGACAAGGCCAATATTAACCTGAGTTTTAAGCAAGCTACAGCCATCGATCTTGCCGGGCGTGATGTATTCGAGGCCGTGCAAATTTCGGTTAATCCAAAAGTCATAACGACACCTAAAGTGGCTGCGGTTGCGGCAGATGGCATTCAACTTATTGCTATCGCACGGGTGACCGTTCGTGCGAGCATTCAACAACTCGTTGGCGGAGCCGGTGAAGACACCATTCTTGCTCGTGTCGGCGAAGGCATTGTCACGTCCATTGGTTCAGCGAAGTCCCACAAGGAGGTGCTGGAAAACCCCGACAAAATTTCAAAGGTCGTTTTGTCTCGCGGCCTGGATGCCGGCACCGCATTTGAAATTCTCTCGATCGATATCGCGGATGTCGATGTTGGAGCGAACATTGGCGCAAAGCTTCAAATCGATCAGGCGTCCGCAGACTTGAAAGTTGCAGAAGCAAAAGCGGAGGAAAGAAGAGCGATGGCCGTTGCCCTCGAACAGGAGATGAAGGCGAAAGCTCAGGAAGCACGCGCAAATGTGATCCAGGCAGAAGCGGAAATTCCAAAAGCTATTTCTCAGGCATTCATTAGCGGAAACCTTGGTGTTATGGATTATTACAAGATGCAGAATGTCCAGTCTGATACCGAGATGAGAAGATCAATATCAGGGTCGGGCACTCCAACTGGTCCTACGAAGGAATAAAAACATCTGGTCATGAATTTTAATCAAGAGAGTTGCCGAGGGGCAACTCTTTTTTTATCAGGAATGGTTGAATGCAAGCAGATGAGGGACCGACAAGTCCTTGTCACAATACCTTCTCCCAGGCCGCCTTCTTCAATGCCATATAACGCGCGTTGAATGGGTCATAGAGAATGTAGTCATACATCATAGGCACAGTGCTCAAACCCTGAAGTGTGAGAAGCCCGTATTGTCCATTGCGCTCAACGATGATATAGCCGTTGTTGAGATCGTTGATTGAATTATACTTGGGTGTCACAATCAGCCTGCCATCGTAATCCACCAGTCCAATAACTCCGCTGCTTTCAACAATAAATCGCTTCGTCGGAAGCGCCGTGATCGAATGGTAACGCACAGGCAACGCAATTGTACCTTTTTTATCAATCAGTCCGTATAAACCCTTCTGCATTACAACCGCCATCCCGTTCTTAAAGGAGGAAGCCTCTTCGTGGACGGGCTGAATAACAAGCCTCTCCTCGTGATCAATGAATCCCCACTTGCCAAGTATCTTCACGGCAGCCATCCTTTCCTGAAAAGGTTTAACCCGCTCATACCGATTGGCAATGCGTAAACGACCAAGGTCATCAACAAATCCATAACGGCCGTCTTTTTTTATGCCGCGTAAACCTTCTGTTTCCTCAAACACTTCTTCATAAGGTACAACAGGGGGCATCAGCCTGGATACAATTCGGCCATCAAGGTCAATCCGCCAGATGCCGCCGGTAGAAACATGTTCAATTAGAATGTTCTCCTTTACATCAATTCTGTTTTCAGTGAAATAAATCATGTTTCCATCAAAGGATTTGAGGTATGTGGTGGTACCTTGTTTCTGGAGATAACGGTCGGACGAGATCAATTGCTGGGGTGAAGGAGATGGGGGTACGATCCAGTTTTCGTTCATGTCGATGACGCCATACGAACCGCGGAATTTGACAACAAGCTTGCCTTCCTTGTATTGCAGAATTGAATCATACACGCAGGCAATGGTCTGCTTTCCATCTGCATTAACCGCTCCGTAATAATTATGATTCTTTACTGCAAAATAGATTCCATTGAAGCGTTCGATATTTTGATAGGTTTTCGCGGTCTTCCTGTTACCCACAGAATCCATTAATACCCATTGATCCGGTTGGACGCTCGCCATCACATAACGCTTATCCAGTTTAATGGAATAATAATTCGCGGGAACAAGGATCGCACCATTGCTGCTGATCAGACCAAACCTGTCATCTTTCTTAACGATCGCTTTATTGCTTTCGAAATTCGCTATGGATGAATAATATTCTGCTGATACCGGGTTGAATTGGCCATTGACCAATTCATATCTGCCGTCCTTGCGGATACTAAACAGGTTATTGTTTAGTGGTATGATGGAATCTACTTCAATTTTTTGAAGCGTAGTATTTTGTCCGTCAAGAATGACCCATTGGTTCTGCTTACGCCCTTTCACAGAACCGTCTTTGGCAATCTCAAGCTCCCGATAAGAGGGTTGAATGATAACTTGTCCCTCGCGATCAATAATGCCCTTCTTGCCGTCGTTCAAAACGACTGAATAGTTTTTACTGAAGAAAGAAATGTTATCGAAGAGGAAACCGGTCAATGCTTTTCCACTCTCGGTGTAAAGTGCATACATACCCTGGCTATTTTGAACACCATAGCGAAGACTCCCAAGAAATTGTATCTTCTGATATTCTACGGGGATAATGATTTTGTTTTCATGATCGATCAAACCATACTTATACTGACTGCCATTTTTCGTCACAGCAACGGCGCGCATGGAATTGACGATCAATCCATCGTATTGAAAGGGAATGATTATTTTTCCTGACGCATCAATGCACCCGGCCAAATGTCGCGTGTTCGATTTTTTATAAGCAACGATAAGATTTCCTTCAGCGGGGATAAGCCTGGAGAATTCAGCCTTTGTTATAAGATGGTTTCTTACGTCAACGAGACCCCACTGGCCATTCATTTTGTACCCAACGACATTACTGATGATTGCGAATTCGCCTTCACTCCAACCAAGCGCCTCGTATTCAGCAGGAATAATAACCTGTCCCTGTGGATCTTTGAGACCCACTCTCCCGTTTTCTTCGAATATGTTGTAGGCCTCTGCTAATGTTGAAAAGGAGCAAACAATGGAGACCGCCAGACTGATCAGAACCCGCATAAAAAGACACAAATATAAGCGTGAGCCGGCAAACCTTTTACCAATGTACCTTTAAAGCTCTCATTGAATCTTTCTATGGAAGAATAATTCGTAGGAAGGCAATAAGGAAGGATGAGCGATCTTAACCAGGTCTTTCAGGATGATGTCGGGTCGCAGGTAGCCAAGCTCAAGATACTCATTTCCCCCTTTAGCGCCGATGCGCGCGTTGTAGGTGTATACATTACCTTCCTTAAAAGGTTTGAATTTGGCATAACGTTGGTCAGCATCTTTCAATTCTTTTAATGAAGCGTACGATCCAACGCCAATCCACAGGTCAGCGTTATATGCCTTTTCATAAACTGATTCAAAACTTAATTGCAGAAAACCATTTGAGGAATCATCCTTCCACAAATAATCACAGCCGGCGTCTTGCAGTAAGTGTGCAGCATAATTTTTCCCGCCCGGGAGGAACCATCCGTCTCCGTAGACAATGCCGCTGAGCACAGTCGGCCTTTCTTTCACCGAGTCAACAAGACGCGTGGTGGCCAGGTATGATTTTTCAATCTCATCAAAAATCGAATCAGCTTCCTGTTCCTTATTAAAAAATAAAGCCACAAATTTAATCCACTCCGCCCGGCCAAGCGGATGCTTTTCCAAATACTCACCATTCATCACAACGCTCATTCCAAGCTCTTCAATTTTTTTATACTGGCCATAATCACCGCTCAGCATGTAGCCCATGACCACGTCCGGATTAAGAACAGCCAATTGTTCAATATTCATTCCCTTGTCAACTCCAAGTTCAGCTACTTTGCCCGAATCAATACGTTCTCTCATTTTCTTTGAGCTGATGTAATCCAGCATCGGAAATCCTATCAGTTTTTTTGTTTCCCCCAAATAATCCAGCATGGGGATATGGGTAGTAGAAGTACATACGATGCTTCGAATCGGGATGTTAATGACGCGGGTATCATTGCTGTGAGGTGGAACGGTATCGCCGCGATCAACCAAAAGATATTTATATCCGGACAGCGCGCCCTGGAATGGATACGTAACTTCAACCAGGCGCCCTCCATCTACATCGGTGACTTTGAAGCCCTCCGCGTACCTCAGCGGAACAGACGTGCCTGGCTCAATAGTCTTATCAGTGACCTTTTCTTTCCCAGTACACGCAATGAACAGAAGAAAAATCAGAAAGCTGCGCAGCCGGTAGAGATAAAAATCACGAGAGGAGGGCATACTTATAAAATGTGTTTTGCCAAATATAAAAATACAAAGGTATGGTTTAAACCCCATGATTAATTCCCGACCAGCCAATAGAGACATTCGCTAATTAATTAACTTTGCATTATGATAAGTGTTGCCGAAAAAAGGGACATACGAAAACTTTCACTCGATGAGATAAAGGAATTCTTCGTAAAGCATGGCGATAAGCCCTTTCGCGCATTGCAGGTGTACGAGTGGTTATGGATGAAGGCCGCGAAAGACTTCAACCAAATGACTAACCTTTCACTTACGACCCGCGAGCTGCTGAAGGAACATTTCACCATCAATCATGTCAAGGTCGACAACATGCAGCGTAGTGCCGACGGCACGATAAAGAATGCGGTAAAGTTACATGATGGTTTGATCGTAGAATCGGTTTTGATACCTCATGAAAAACGGATCACGGCCTGCGTTTCTTCACAAGTGGGATGCAGCCTCGCCTGCAAGTTCTGTGCAACCGCCAGATTAAAACGCATGCGAAATCTTACACCAGATGAAATTTATGATCAGGTAGTTGCCATAAAGGAACAGGCCGAAATGTTTTTTGAAAGACCTCTCACCAACATTGTATTCATGGGAATGGGCGAGCCACTTCTGAATTACGCCAATGTTGCTGAAGCGATCGACAAAATTACGTCTCAAAAAGGATTAAACATGGCGGCCAAAAGAATAACATTGTCCACCGTGGGGATTGCCAAGATGATAAAGAAAATTGCTGACGATGAAGTGAAATTCAATCTCGCCGTATCCCTCCACGCAGCCATCGATAAGACACGTACTTCCATTATGCCAATCAATGAGACGAATTCTCTCGAAGAGCTGGGTGATGCATTAAAACACTGGTACAAAAAGACAAAACGGAAAGTAACGTATGAATATGTTGTGTGGAAGGGAATCAACGATACGGAAGAACACGCGAAAGCTCTTCTTAAATTTTGCAAGATCATTCCTTCCAAGGTAAACCTTATAGAATACAATCCCATTGACGAGGGGGAGTTTCAACAGGCGGATGATGACGTGCTCAACATGTACATGGATTTGCTGGAAAGTAACGGGATCACCACCCGCATTCGAAAGAGCCGTGGCAAAGATATTGACGCCGCCTGCGGACAATTGGCCAACAAGATCCGATGATCAAACTTTTCACGGGTCGAGAACATCCTATGATGACACACATGAAATTGTTTTTCATAGGATTTCTCGTTTGCCTTTCACTGTCCGGCGTTGCACAAGTGAAAGTCAATGGACTGGTAGTAGACTCTCTTTCATTCAAACCCCTGCCCAACGTACATATTAAAATAAAAAACAAGAGCGGTGGAACAATTACCGATGAACGTGGCTCCTTCTCCATTCAGGCTATTCCATTTGATACCCTCATTTTTAGCAGCATTGGCTATCACGTATTAATCTTTCCAGTCATTCTCGATGAAGAAGATGTTATCATTCTGATGCGCGAGGATGTTACATACCTTCAGCCCGTTATCGTGACCGGCAAGCCGATCCTCTCCCCCCTCGTGAAGGAGAAAAAGGAAGTAATTTACCGGCGCCCAACGCCTTCAAAGCTGGTCACAGGAAGCGGGATTGCTTTCGATTATTTTTCACGGGAGCAACGCGAACGGAGAAAATTACAAAAGCTGATTGCCGCCAATGAAAAAGTTTTTGCCTATAATGAAATCATCACCGATCCTGATTACCGAGATGAAATTATGCAACGATACGGATTTACCGAAGAAGAATATTACGGGGCCGTCTTGAATTTCAACCTCACACAAATCGGCACCATTGAATACAAAAGGCGTGAAGAGGTAATGGGGATACTTAGTAAATATTTCTGTAATATGAGCCCGAAGTGCAAGTGATTTAGTTGAAGTTCACAGGCAGAAAATTTTTAAGAAGTTAAGACCCTTTTGAACGTGTCGATTCTCAACTCTTTTTCGATGCATTGAATAGCTTCTCCTTTTCCTCACGTGTCAGGCTTTCGTAACCACCGGCGGAGATTTTATCCAGAATGGCATCAATCTCTTCTTGCGAAATTCTATCCGATTTTTTTTGTTCGCGTGTGCGTCGCCCTTGTTTCCGATAGGAGACTTTTACCTTGGGTCTCGGCTTGAAAAGGCTCTTGAACCAATCAATGAAAATAACAATCCAGTTGCCAATGTTTACACCACTCTGCAACTGCTTGATGTAAATAAATCCAATTAATGCACCACCGAGGTGAGCAATGTTTCCTCCGGCGTTATAGCCAACCGAACCCAGGAACGAAACAACGATGTAGAAAGCGGCAATGTATTTTATCCGAATCGGACCAAGGAAAAGTAAGTAGAAGGTGTAATTGGGAATCAACGTAGCACAGGCCACAGTCACTGCATAGACCGCCGCTGATGCTCCCACCATTCCGCCCGATGGAATCTCGGCTTTATAATAAGGAATGAAGTTATAAACCATCAGATAGGCAATTCCACCAGCCAGAAAGCCCAAAACGTAGACAGCAATTAGTTTATCACTACCCAAATACTCTATGAACAGTCTTCCGAACCAGTAGAAGACGAGCATGTTAAAAAATATGTGAAATATTCCGTTGAGGTCATGAACAAATGCGTACGTCACAATCGTCCAGGGACGCTGAACAAAGTCTGAGAACAATGCAGGTATCGCAAGTTGTTGATGTATTAATTGAAGAAATTCTTCTGCGTGAAAGATCGTGGAGAACACTTTTAACACAAGAAGGGCAAGAAATACCACGACGTTAATAATGATCAACTGTGCGTGTGCATTATTTTGCCGATGAAACGCCTGTTTAAAATCGTCTAACATCCTGCCCTTGAGTATTCTTTATCAATGATAACAAACTTATCGCCATGTTCCTCCCTGACTTCGCCAGACCTGAATTAAAATAAATGCGACGACAATGCCGCCAAGGTGAGTGAAATGTGCAACCTGTCCGCTTCTATCCATAAAAAAGGTCAATCCACCTAGCAAAAATACGAGGTACTTTGCTTTAATGGGAATAGGTGGAATCAACAACATAATCTCCATGTTTGGAAACATCATGCCAAATCCCATCAACACCCCATATATTGCTCCAGACGCGCCCATCATTATGCCAAATTCCCCGGCATGAAAAAACATATTGATTAAAATGCTGAATATCGCTGCCCCGATCCCGGTCACTAAATAAAATACGAGGAACCGCTTCGGGCCCCAATAGGTTTCCAAAATCGGTGCCATGAAAGCAAGACTGAGCATGTTGAACAGGATGTGAGAAAATCCCCCATGGACGAACATATAAGTAAATAGCTGGTATGGCTTAAAACAATTTGTTTTATAACTCCACATGGATAAATAGCCAGTGATCACGTCCATCACTTCGTCAATCCTCATCATGCTCGAATCAAAGTAGCACAGAAACTCCATTTTTGGTGCCACCATCTGAGCCAGGAAAACAGCAACATTAATAATGATTAGGTTTTTAACTACAGGGGTAAGTCTGAACATAGTCGCGGATTAATGAACTTTTCTTTATTGACGGCCAAGGTAGCTTTCAATTTTACCAAGTTCAAAAATAAAAAATACCGGCTTACCGTCAGGGGTGTAGTTTGGGGTTTTACAGGTAAATAATTGATCCACCAAAGCCTGCATTTCCTCTTTTTCAAGGATATGTCCATTTTTTATGGATGCCCGGCCGGCAAGAGCTCTGGCAAGATTATCGGCAATGGGGATTGAAAATTCTGATTGATTAACTTTAAATTGTTCCAGCAGTCCCTCAAATAAATCCTTTTCGTTTCCGGACGAAACGTAGGCTGGTATGCCTGTGACTAATAAAGAATTTTTTCCGAAGATTTCCATTCGAAAGCCCAGCGCAGTAATCTCAGGTTCCATTTCCATGATCAGCGCAAAATCGGAGGGTGAGAGATCAATCGTTTGAGGAAATAAGGATTGCTGGCTCTCGCCGGATTTACTTTTTAAATGCGTGAGATTCTTTTCGTATAAGATTCGCTCATGGGCCAACTGCTGATCAATAATCATTAACCCCGAACGAACCTGTTTCATAATAAATCGATTATGCAGTTGCACCACCCATTTATCGGCTAGTGGAAGCTGAGCCCCCTCCGGTTGATTCATCGCGCTCTCAAAACGCAGTTCATGCACGGGGGCATCTTGTTTTTCTGAAAGCCTGTCCGACCAATTCGACTCCAACAACTTTTCCCAGTTTTGCAGATTCGACCGCTGTAGGCTGGTCTGAAAGCGCTCATCAAAATATATCTCACGGGCCTGTTCCGAAGAAGTTCGTTCAAGTTTATTCAAAATGTTTATATCGCTCGTAAAGTCAATGACCGGCGCGAGATTGTGGGTTCCCAACGCCTGACGAACTGCTGCGAGCACCACGCCATAAATTGTTCGCTCATCATCAAACTTTATTTCTGTTTTTGTAGGATGAACATTAACGTCAATGTGTTTCGGATCGATCTCAATGAAAAGGATGTAAAAAGGAAAATTGCCATCGGGTATCAGCCCCTCGAAGGCGCCCATTACCGCATGATGAAGATAGTTGCTCCGGATAAAACGATTATTAACAAAAAAGAATTGTTCTCCCCGGGTCTTCTTGGCCGCCTCCGGGGGTCCGACGTAACCGTGAATCTGGACCATCGCTGTTTCTTCCTTGCAAGGTGCGAGCAAACCCTGGTATGATTTTCCAAAAATGTTTACGATCCGTTGACTGAGTTTTCCGGGTGGAAGATCATACTCCATGTCATCTCCGTTGATAAAAGAAAATCCGATTTCCGGATATGACAATGCGATGTGCTGAAATTCGTCAACTATATGTTTAACTTCAACGGCATTTGATTTCAGAAAATTTCGCCTGGCGGGAATATTGTAAAAAAGATTCTTGACACTGATGCTTGTTCCTTTTTCGCATGCGGTCGGTTCCTGCCGTTTAATATCGGAACCTTCAACAACGATTATAGTTCCCAACTCCTGATCCTGTTTCCTTGTTTTCAACTCAAACTGAGACACCGCTGCAATGGAGGCCAGGGCCTCGCCACGAAAACCCATCGTTCGCAACGTGAATAAATCTTCAGCACTCCTGATTTTCGAAGTTGCGTGACGCTCAAGGCACATGCGCGCATCTGTTTCAGACATTCCGCTTCCATCATCAATCACCTGGATCAATGATTTACCGGCTTCCCGTATTACAAGCTTGATTTGTGAAGCACCGGCATCGATGGAATTTTCAAGTAGCTCCTTCACGGCAGATGCAGGCCTTTGCACCACTTCGCCTGCAGCGATTTGATTAGCAACAGAGTCTGGTAATAACTGTATGATGTCTGCCATGGCCGATGTCCTCTCAGTTTACCCTTTCGATTCCCTTGACTTCATGAAGAGATAAAGCGGAATGAACAGGAGTAAAGCATAAAAGGCAACATTACCAAATTGCAGGAAGGCAATCAACCAGATGGAAAGAAAGGTTAAAATAATAATCCGGAGAAGGCTCGTCGAAGGACTCTTCTGCCGGCTGGCAGATCGTCTTGCAGACTTAAATGATCCAGCAATCCGCGAGCGATAATCACTTTGAAAATGATTTTCATTCTCGTTTATTTCACTGAATTCTTTTAGTTCTTTACGAATACGTTCCTCTCTCTCCTTTCGTTCCTCTTCTCTGGGGTCATAGAACCTTGGCGTAAAGGAGAATTTACGATGTGGAGGTGTTTTCGTAAAAAGTGACGGAAACTTCATGTTGACTTTTTTAACGCCTTAATTTTTTAACTTGAAGCACACAAAAATGACTTTATAAAAGTTGAATTACAATGCCTAACGCCCTGATGTTAAAAAAAGTTTTCATTCTCATCGGCCTGATTTTTTTTGGCTCATATCACACCTGGTCACAATCGTCCAAAAGTCAGTGGGTCGATAGTATATTCAACGCCATGAGTTTGGAGGAAAAGATTGGTCAGCTTTTTATGGTGCCTGTGTACCTGAAGAGCGACAAAAATTATAAGGATAAAATCGAGGATGAAATAAAAAGTCACGATGTGGGGGGATTAATTTTGATGGATGGCGGTCCCGTTCAAACAGCCCATCTCATCAATCGTGTTCAGTCCATTTCGGCGGTGCCTTTATTTGTGGGATTGGATGCAGCCCAAGGTCTTGGAAAAATCATCGATAGCACACAAACTTTTTCTTCCTTCCTGGCGCTCGGAGCAATCCGTAATGATACCTTGATCTATCAGTTAGGGAGAGAAGTGGCGAGGCAAATGAAAGAGCTCAATCTCCAGATTAATTTCTCTCCATCTGCCGATCGCGTCACCAGGGAAAAATTTGATCTTTCTGAGCGTTCATTTGGCGAAAGTAAAGAGAATGTCGCCGCCAAGGCGGTCGCCTATATGCATGGCCTTCAGGATAGCGACATCATAGCCTGCGCAAAAAAATTTCCGATTCAGGGGCTCACTATAGTATCCATAAAAAAAGATGGCATGCCTGAACTCAACGCCTACATTGACGCCGAAGAAATCTTTCCTTACAAACAACTTTTTGATAATGGAATAAAAGGAGTTTTACCGGCATCAGCTGAGTTCCCCATTTTTTTTGAGAAAAGAAAAAACATTAAGAAAAACAAATTTTCACCAGGCTTGCTTACTTCGATTTATGCGGGTGATTGGTTGAAGAAACAAATGAACTACCAGGGATTAGTTTTTGTAAGCATACCCGACATCCTTAATAATGCCGGCGAATATGGAAATGGTGAGGCAGAGCTCCTTGCATTTCAGGCAGGCAACGATATTATTCTCTTCCCTCAGGATATCAATCCAGCGATTAGAAAAATTAAAAGACTTTTGCGCAAGGAAACGCAATATGTGGATTTACTGAACAGTCGGGTCAAAAGAATTCTGGAAGCAAAATATGATGCAGGTCTAAGCAAAATAGGGAACATTAACACGGAGCATTTGTTGGACCGACTCCTCACAACAGACGCGTTCATTTTTAACCAACGGCTATTGGAAAATTCCGTATCGGTTCCAAAAGATGAGGAGAATCTTCTTCCGATCAAATTTCTGGAGGATCGCAAAATCGCCACACTCTCCATTGGCCGCCAAACGTCAAATGCATTCACGAATTATATAGATAAGTACGTTACAGCAGAACATTATTCCGCATCGGTTGATGACAAAGATGACTTGTTTCAAAAGCTGAGCAGACAAAATACAATTGTCGTGGCAGTATTCGAGGATCCTTCCAAGGATGTTGCTATACTCGATAAACTCTTCACCTTACAGAACAGTCACCAGGTCGTGATATGTTCTTTCGGCTCGCCACTATATTTAAAATACTTTGATAAATTCAAAACGGTTGTCCAAGCCTTTACCGATGACGATAGGATTGCAAAAATTGTGGCCCAGCAAATCTTTGGGGCTCTGCCAATAACCGGATCGCTGCCCATAAGTGTTTCAGATTCATTTAAAGCCGGGCAGGGACACTCATTACCATCCTTGCAACGGCTTGGCTATTCATTTCCTGAGGATGTGGGGCTGGACAGCAAAGTCCTTCAAAAAATAGAAGTGATTGCGAAAGAAGCGATCGACATGAAGGCCACCCCCGGATGCGATGTTCTCATTGCAAAAAATGGCAAAGTAGTGTATGAAAGATCTTTTGGGACACTGACCTACGATTCGGATAAACCGGTCACAAATGAAACCATCTATGATCTGGCATCTGTAACAAAAGTTTCAGCTACGCTTCAGACCGTGATGTTTATGTCCGACCGCGGCCTCATCGATGTAAACAAAAAGGCATCTTACTATCTCCCTGAATTAAAGAACTCGAATAAGAAAGATTACACTTTAAAAGACATCCTCACCCACCAGGCTGGTTTGTGGCCGTTTCTTCCCTTTTGGGCACAAACAAAAAAAGATACCGTCTTTATGCCTGAATTCTACAGCACAGTGCCCAGTGAAGAATATCCCCTCATCGTGGCACAAGGACTTTACGCCTCGCGCTCCATAAAAGACAGTTTATGGAACTGGATCATCAAAGCAAAGGTAAGAGACAAGATAGCGCGCACACCATTCGACTATCGTTACAGTGACATGGGTTTTTATATTCTTCAGCACCTTGCAGAAAAAATTCTTAATCAACCGATACAGGATTTTCTTGAACAAAACTTGTACGAACCGCTTGGGGCAAATTCCATCGGCTATCTTCCATTAAATCGTTTCCCCAGGGAAAGGATAGCGCCTACCGAAAATGACCAATCGTTCAGAAAACGCCTTCTCGTCGGAACAGTCCACGATCAGGGCGCCGCTATGCAGGGAGGGATCGCCGGTCACGCCGGGTTGTTTGCGGACGCAAATGATATGGCTAAACTCGGCCAGATGTTGCTTCAGGAAGGAACTTACGGGGGTATACAATATTATAAACCCGAAACCGTCAGGTTATTTACAAAAAGGCAATTTGAATCGAGCAGACGAGGACTAGGCTGGGATAAGCCGGTTCAAAGTGACTGGAATAGTCCGACCTCCATTTATGCATCTCCAAAAACCTTTGGGCACACAGGGTTTACCGGTACGTGTATCTGGGTCGATCCGGAATTTGATCTCGTTTACATCTTTTTATCAAACCGCGTCAACCCCGATATGACCAATAATAAACTTTTAACCGCGAATATTCGTTCTCGCATTCAAGATGTGATTTACCAATCTATCTTTAACGCTTGCCAATAAAGGTTACCACATCAAAGAACTTAAATCTATTAGGAAAAGTGAATCAAATAAAAATTGGAATCGTTTGCTACCCCACATTTGGGGGAAGTGGCGTCGTAGCCACTGAGTTGGGGAAGGCGCTTGCTAAAAAGGGTCTCGAGGTACACTTTATTACTTACTCACAACCAAGCCGGTTGGACTTTCTTAACGAGAATCTTTTTTATCACGAGGTTGATTTCAGAACCTACCCCCTGTTTGAGTATCCTCCCTATGAAACAGCCCTTGCCAGTAAAATGGTTAGCGTAGTTAAGAATGAAAAACTTGATCTGTTACATGTACATTATGCCATACCCCATGCTTCGGCAGCTTATATGGCGAAGGAAATTCTCAAAACTCAGGGACTTTATATTCCTGTTGTCACGACGTTGCATGGAACAGACATTACCCTGGTGGGTAAAGATGCATCATATGAACCAGTTGTAACGTTCAGCATCAACCAATCGGATGGCGTGACTGCTGTATCAAATGACCTTAAGCGAGAGACGCTGGAATATTTTAAGATCACCAGGGAAATCGAAGTGATCCCAAACTTTATCGATCTCGAGAAGTTTAAGAAGCAAAAGAAAGATCATTTCAAAAAGGCCATTTGTCCAAATGACGAAGTCCTGATTGTTCATACATCAAACTTCAGGAAAGTCAAGCGCGTGAATGATGTCGTGACTGTTTTTTACAACATAAGAAAGGAGATTCCGGCCAAACTCCTCCTGATCGGTGATGGTCCTGAACGAGATAATATTGAAAAGTCGTGTCGCACGCTCGGCATCCATGATGATGTTCGTTTCCTCGGAAAACTCGAGGCCGTTGAAGAAGTGTTGTCCGTTGCCGATCTGTTTATCATGCCGTCCGAAAAAGAAAGTTTTGGCTTGGCTGCCCTGGAGGCAATGGCGTGTGAGGTACCGGTTATTTCGTCCAATACTGGTGGTTTACCCGAACTTAACATACAAGGTGTAACAGGTTTTCTAAGTCCGGTGGGAGATACCGAAGACATGACACGCAAGGCTCTTTTCGTCCTTGACAAAAATAATTTGCCTAAGTTTAAGGTAAATGCCCTTGAAAGAGCGAAAGAATTCGATATTTCGAGGATTCTACCTCAGTACGAGGCGTTTTACCAAAGAATAATGATGGAAAACCCAATGAAGGAACCTATTTTCCGGAGCTAACTTTTGTTAGAGAAACGGCTCATTTTTAATTTTGTATCAAGAACCTTAGACAATCCAAAGCTTTTATGAAGGAGGAAATAAAACCCCAAAACAAGGGAACGAGAAGATTATTCAAGAACCCTATTCTTGAAAGACTTACCCGAACCCATATTTCAGTGCCTCTTATTATTTTCTTTATTTACTCAACGGTACTGCTTTACTGGAGTGCAACTCACACGTCATTAAGCTTCCTGGTCACAATTGCTCTGTTCTTAACTGGGCTACTAACATTCACCTGGATAGAGTATTTGGTTCACCGATATCTCTTTCACATGCCCACGTACACGGCGGTTCGGGCGAAAATGCAGTATACGATGCACGGTGTTCACCATGAATTTCCCAAAGACAAAGATCGCCTGGCCATGCCTCCACTTTTGAGCATAACCATTTCGACAATTTTGTTGCTGGTTCTACGTGTTCTCCTGGGGGATTTTGTGTTCGCCTTTCTGCCGGGATTCCTTGTGGGGTATGCCTCTTATCTTTCTATTCACTATATGGTTCACGCATTTCAACCACCTAAAAATTTTCTGAAAGCGTTATGGGTGAATCATGGCGTGCATCATTATAAGGATGGTGAAATCGTATTCGGAGTTTCGTCTCCCTTGTGGGATTACGTTTATGGGACCATGCGGGAAAAGAAGAAACAGCCCGCGCAACATTAGGCAGGACCTAATCGAAATGCAAGGAATTAAATTCTGGCTGGTCTGTCTGAAGCCTTGCTCACTTTGCTGTAAGTTGGACAGGTGTAAGACGAACATGATGATGCGCCCACAACAACGACAAACAGAGCAACCACAGTTATTAGCTTTTTCATAAGCAGAATTTAAAAATCAGGAATTTCAAAAATAGTGATACACGTTTACCGGTTTTGTTTAATATCACACTGATACCTTACACAGGTGAATAAATTATGCTAAAATAAAATTTGGCCTGATAAACAGAATACCTGTTTAATTGGTTACTAACTTTATCCAGGTTTACCTCCGCAGGTGCTATTGCACTGCGATACAATAACTGGCAACTGAGGAAAAGATTACATCGGACTAAACGTATTGTCATGCTAGGTTATCGATTTGGAAAGTTTACTCCTCCCCCCGACAAGGCGAAAAGCGATTTCGAAAAGTTGCTTAAAATTTTTATGCAGCTCGTGCTGATCACTTCGGGCAATGTCGGTGAAGCCCTTCAATGGCTTACTGAACTCGACAAACAATATGGGTTAACAAATGAAAAATATGGCATCGGCGACTTTATTGATCAACTGAAGCGGGAAGGATACATTACCGATGAGGGACCGAAGGGTGAGATCAAGCTTAAAGCAAAAAGCGAACAACGGCTCCGGCAGTCTGCCCTCGAAGAAATTTTTGGGAAATTGAAAAAGACAAAAAACGGTGAACACAACACAGTTCACAGTGGCCGGGGTGATGAGCAAACCACGGATCGAAGAGAATATGAATTTGGCGATACGTTGGAACAAATTTCGATGACAGACTCTTTGAAAAATGCCCAGATCAATCACGGCGTAGAAAATTTCTTCATGACTGAACATGATCTGGAGGTGATAGAAAGTGAATTCAAATCACAAACGTCAACTGTTCTGATGATTGACATTTCCCATTCGATGATCCTCTATGGTGAAGATCGCATCACGCCGGCGAAAAAGGTCGCTATGGCCCTCGCGGAATTAATTACAAAAAAATATCCGAAAGATACCCTCGACGTATTAGTTTTTGGTGATGATGCCTGGCAAATTGAAATAAAAGAACTGCCTTATCTCCAGGTTGGACCTTACCACACCAACACCGTTGCAGGACTGGAGTTAGCGATGGATCTATTGAGGAGGAGAAAAAATCCCAACAAGCAGGTGTTCATGATCACCGACGGAAAACCCACCTGTATTAAGCAAGGTATAAAGTACTACAAGAATGCTTTCGGTTTGGACCAGAAGATTCTATCGAAGACATTAAACCTGGCGGCACAATTGCGAAAAATTAACATACCTGTCACGACCTTCATGATTGCAACAGATCCCTATCTGAAAGCATTTGTCAGGGAGTTCACACAAGCAAACAATGGAAATGCTTATTATAGCAATGTTGAGGGCCTTGGCAATCTTGTTTTTGAAGACTTTAAAAGGAACAGGAGAAAAAATTTATAGTCTATCGATAGCGATCTAAAAAATATGCGGCACATCAAGACATTAGAAGAACTTAAGCGAGCCGGTTATACACCAAAAACCATAAAGAAGGAATTGCGTGATAACCTTATCAGACAATTGCAAAATGGTGAGACAGTATTCAAAGGAATATGGGGCTACGAAGAAACTGTCATCCCCGATCTTGAGCGCGCGATCCTTGCCGAGCACGACATCAATCTCCTTGGACTTCGCGGGCAAGCCAAAACAAGATTAGCGCGACTGATGGTAAATCTCCTTGATGAGTACATACCTGTCATTGAAGGATCTGAACTCAATGACGACCCATTCAATCCAATCTCGCGATTTGGACGCGACTTAGTCGCGGAGAAGGGAGACAACACCCCAATTGCTTGGATTCACCGCGATGAGCGTTATACCGAAAAGCTTGCCACGCCGGACGTTTCCATTGCCGACCTTATTGGTGACGTCGATCCGATAAAAGCGGCAACATTGAAATTACCCTATTCGGATGAGCGCGTAATTCATTTTGGTCTGATTCCACGATCCAACCGATCCATATTTGTAATCAATGAATTGCCAGACCTCCAGGCAAGGATACAGGTCGCTTTGTTCAACATTCTGCAGGAAGGTGATATTCAAATCAGGGGTTTTAAGTTGCGGCTCCTGCTTGACATACAATTTGTATTTACAGCAAATCCTGAAGATTATACAAACCGCGGAAGCATCGTAACGCCATTAAAAGACAGGATCGACAGTCAGATCATAACGCATTATCCAAAATCGATCGAGATCGGAAAACGCATCACAGCACAAGAGGCGAAATTAAGAGAGGAACAAAAGAGAATAGTTAACACAACGGAAATTGCAAAAGACCTCATTGAACAGATCGCAATAGAGGCCCGAAAAAGCGAATTCGTAGATGCCAAAAGTGGTGTCTCGGCAAGGCTCACCATTTCAGCGTTTGAAAATCTCGTCGCAGCGGCAGAAAGAAGAAGCATAATTAATAAGGAGAAAAGTGTATTCACGAGGATTTCGGATTTCATTGGAGTAGTCCCCGCGATAACCGGAAAGGTTGAGCTGGTCTATGAGGGTGAGCAGGAAGGCCCGGGAATTGTAGCCCAGAATCTGATCGGCAAAGCCATTCGTTCACAATTCACTCAATATTTCCCTGACCCGGAAAAGTTCAGAAAGCAAAAGGAAAAGAGTCCTTACAGGAAAATCATTGAATGGTTTGGTGACGGTCACACATTGGATCTGCTGAATGATATGCCGCAAACTGAATTTGAGAAAAAGATGAAAAGCATTCCTGGTCTTATTGAACTCATCAAGGAATTCCATGGTAAAGAGGATCAGACGACCAAACTATTTCTTATGGAGTTCGCCCTTCATGGCCTGGCGGAATACAGTCTTATCAGCAAGCACAACCTCACCGCTGGTCAACAGTTTAAGGATCTTCTAAGTTCTATGTTTACATTGCCCAGACCTGGCGATGAAGATGATCTTGACGACGAGGCGGCGGGCGGAAAATTCTAATCGTAGTTTTCTTTTGCATATGAAAAGGCCAAATGAATCCATAACCTTCGATGCACAAGAATTCGGAAGGCTGAAACGATTAGTGGCTGAAGGAGAAGGACAGACCCTTGAGTTTAAAAGAAAAGCATCTTTTCCCGAAAAAATTGTTCGCGAAATGATTGCCTTTGCCAATACATCGGGAGGCGTTGTCTTAATTGGTGTGGACGATGACGGAAGTATACCTGGACTGAAATATCCTGAAGAAGAGTCACACGTCATTCATCAGGCGTTGAAAAGTTGCAAGCCTGCGCTGAAACTAAGGGAGACCTTCATATCCGTTGGACATGCGCGTAGCATCCTTCGTTATGACATTCCAGAGAGCACAAGGAAGCCTCATTACCTTCTCCAGAATGGTTCAAAAAATTCATTCGTACGGGTTGCCGATCAAAGCATAACAGCAAGTCGTGAGGTTAGGGAAATCGCAAAGCGTTCGCAGCGAATGCGGAATATTAAATTCCATTATGGCGATCATGAACAACTGTTAATGAAATATCTGGACAAAAATCCGACGATAACGGTAAAAGAATTTATGCACATCGGTAAGCTAAATCGCTTTTATGCT
>DASUGQ010000496.1:0-5868 GCA_036273935.1 Cyclobacteriaceae bacterium
AATGAGAAGGAAGATGCCCATCTCAATCAAGGTAAACCATCCCCACAAACCGTTCGTTTTCGCGATCAATTCTTTCCGGGCAAAAATCGTTGCCCAGGGAAATAGAAACACCAATTCAACCTCAAACAAAATAAAGATCAATGCAATGATATAGAAGCGCATATTGAATTGAGACCATGCCAGGCTCACCGGCTCCTCCCCGCTTTCATACGTAGAAAGTTTTTCGGGATTGGGACGATTGGGTCGCACCAACCAGGATACTATGAGAGCAGACAACACAAAAAGGACGCCTCCAACAATGAAGAGGAGCACTTCGCTAAATTCAGAAAGGTATTTGTCTTGGTATGTTTCCATCCTTCTGCCAAATATAATAACGGAGTTGATGGAAGCCTAGGGGAAGGAAGCTAATCGTTAATGGTCAAATGCTAAATTGAAAATTGTCAAGGTCGATTCAAAAAATACTTTTTCTGTATGCCAAGATAATCGTCATCTTCAGCACCATCTTCGTCAAAGTCCAACTTGCCCGAAAAAGTAACCTTATTATTATCAATCTCAGTTTTCAAGCGATAGGTTGCCATGTTGGGAGAAGTTTGCTGCATAATAAGCGTGTCGTCGGAAACGCTCCATGTTCCTTTTGCACTGAACAACAAGCTGTCATTAACAGCATAATGATCCGACTGATAAGTTCCATCACTCTCAAAAAAGGTTCTGATTGGTTTTAGATGAACAACATGCTCCCAATTGGTTGTATCTGCTTCCATAACGATTACCGAATCGGCGAAGCCGTTCACACTATTCGTTGTGACTTTAAGGTAGGTGTTACGCCACTCTCCGATTAAATGCTCACCGATTGAGGATTTTTCCGCTTCCCCTCTCTTATGTTTTGGTCCGCAACTCACCAAAATGATTGTAGCAAACAAAATCGCTCTATGCACGCGTAACTGGATTTCTAACTATTATCAATGAACCGAAATAGCCTGCAAATATTTCTTTACCTGGATCAACACGTCGGGCCACGCCTGAAGTACGGCCTCATAAAACCAATCCCAGTCCGGTCCTTGCTGGTATCCCGATTGAATGACGGTAAGCTGAGTTGTTCGATCGTCATTTGGTGTTGTCATGACCAATAATTCCATTGGCCCAAGGATGGGCCGTTGAGGGTTGATATAGACCAGATTCCTTATCTTCAGCTGACAAGCAGGAAGATATTCCTCAATTACTCCTGTTGATACATATTCAACACAACTCTCCCGGTTTTGCCATACCAGGGAATATAATCCTCCACGCTTTAATTCAATGAGCGACCGGTCCACACCCCACCATGCCTTAAGATGTTCCTGCCTGATAAAAACATCCAATACTTCCTGAGGAGGCAAGTCAAGATTTATAGAAGACTCTACTACTTTCATGTTTGATTTGAGAATGTTATTTCCATGCACCGATGATAACGCCCATTATCGTGAGGGCAACAACGCTATAACCCGCATTGATTAAAAATAATTTGAATGATTTTCGCTCGAACAAATAATGGGTACCTATAAACATAGCCACCCAACCAAATCCGGCAAGGAATCCATAGAAAGCACCCATTCCAACGTTTACTTCGGGACCCAGGAACATCGCGAGGTTGATTGCTGCCACCAGGGCCAGAACGAACGACAATCCAAAAATCCTGGCCATGTTTCCATTTTTCAATTCTTCCTCTGTAAAACCATTTTCCCGCATCCATGCTTTTCCAAATACAGCCGGCGAATACCATAATCCGCCGATCAGAAAAGTGGATAATGCCGACACGAGGATGGCCCAGTAATTAATTGACATTGTTTCCATGAAAGTAAGGTTTGGGTTACGATAGATTTTTACGACTTCCAATTTGAATTTGACATTTATAACTTTACCAAACCGGTTGAAGTTACCGGGACGGAATGGACAAGAGCCAAAGCGGAATAAAACAAAACCCAAGTCCTCCTTTACCAGAGGTAAGGTTGAATGACAACCTGATGAGGCTGATTGGAATACCGTTCTTCGGAATAATCATTCCCAACATATCCGGACTATTCGGGCATCTCACTTTTCATGATCTGAATTACTGGCTAGGCTATCCGTACTTCGTTGCTCTTTCGGGGGCAATCTGGCAAGGTAACCGTTACCTCATGTTTCGTACCCGGAAGCGCTTTACCTGGTTTGACAAACCAATTGAAAAACTGATTTTACTTGTAATCAACAATATTTTTTTTACGACACCGCTCACGGTCGCCTGGCTGTGTTTGTGGTATCGCTGGGCCGGGTTTGAAAAGGTGAATTGGGAGGTAATCCTCATTGTGACATTGATCAATGTCATTACTGTTCTTTTTGTGATTCACATTTATGAGACTGTTTTTATGGTGAAGGAGCAGGAAAATGAACAATTGCTCAACGCGAATCTCACGTCGGCGAAGGCTAAAGCAGAACTGGAAGCGTTGAAAAATCAAATCGATCCGCACTTTATGTTCAACTCCCTGAACAGTCTCTCCTACCTGATCAGCACGAATCCGCATAAGGCAACCCAGTTCACTGAAAATCTTGCAGACATATACCGCTACATCTTGAGTCAGAAGGATCAAACGCTGGTATTACTGGAGGATGAATTGAACTTTACAAAAAAATATATCGATCTTCTCGAACTTCGTTTTGGAAAAGCCCTGACAGTGAGAAAACATTTCAATGGAACAACAGAGAGGGAATACCTTATTCCGCCAATATCCGCTTTTGTTGCCATGGAAAACGCCGTAAAACATAATGAAATCTCTGAGAGCACACCTCTCGAGATTGACCTTCTTGTAAACGATCAGGTCCTTACGATTAAGAATAAGATTCAAGTAAAGCGGAGCATAAAACATTCTTCAAAAATCGGACTGAAGAATATGGACGACCGTTTCAGAATCATCACGGGAAAAGGTATAAAAACCAGAAGTGAAAACGGATACTTCAATGTAAACCTGCCACTGATGCCATTGAGTCAATAACAGATTATGAACGTACTGATCATTGAAGATGAGTTGCTTGCACAACAAAAACTGGAGGCCATGCTTCATCGGTTGGACGAATCCGTTATTGTGCTGGCTAAACTCGGAAGCGTAAAGGAAACGCTACTGTGGCTGTCTCAAAATGAAAAGCCCGACCTTGCTTTTGTTGACATACAACTCTCGGATGACCATTCATTTGAAATCTTCAAGCAATTCCCCATTCAATTTCCCGTCATTTTCACGACGGCCTTTGATAAGTACCTGCTGGAGTCGTTCGAATTCAATACGATCGATTATCTGTTGAAACCTATCACCGAAGAAAAACTGAAGCGCTCTGTTGAAAAAGTTAAGTGGTTGGAACAGCATTTCTTACAAGAAAACGTTTTGAACTTCATTCAACAGGAGAAAAAGTTGCCGTTGTTAAGCAGAGTCATTGCTAAGAAGGGAACAGATTTTGTCGCCCTTGATGTTGACAAGATTGCTTACTTCTACACTGAACATAAGATCGTTTTTGTAAAAGACTTCCAAGGCAGGCAATTAATTGTCGATACAAACCTCAGCGATTTGGAACAGAAATTAGATAAAAAGAAATTCTTTCGCATCAACCGAAAATATCTCAGTAATCTTAAGGCCATCGAAAAGTTTAGACCTGACAATGGGAAGATCAGGATTTATTTGACCCCTGAGATGAGAGAAGAGATTCACGTCAGCAAAGAAAATGCACCCCAATTCAGAGCATGGATTAGTTGAATTCAATTTCCTCGTTTCGAATTCTTATATCCCTCCTTAATCAGCAATTGTAAGATTTTGTCGCGAAGATCACCCTGAATCACAATTTCGCCGCCTTTTACAGATCCACCAACCCCACATTTTGTTTTAACCAGCTTGCCGAGCTTTTCCAAATCATCGGATGTGCCAACAAATCCAGTAACCAAAGTGACGTGCTTACCGGCTCGATTACTTTTATCGAGCGACACACGAAGCACCTGCTGCTGTGGCGGAAGGGTTTCTGCTTCTTCGCCCTGCTGGTACCGATATTCGTAATCCGACGATGTTGAGTAAACAATTCCGTCGCGCTTTTTCCAATCATTCTTTTTCGCCATCACACCAAAATTAAGAAGTCAACAAGAAAAACAGGATCAAAATTAACAGGATGCCGTTGATAATACCAAGATTAAACCTCAACTCTGCATAACGCTTCCAAAACACACCGACTGCCGAAGTCAGCAACAGAATCAACGGCATGAAAACAAAGTTCTGGTAAATTGTCGACCTGAAAATCCATCGCTCCCCGGCGTTAAACTGAATAGAAACCGGAACGCCCAAGAGCCGGCTTGCAGAGATAAAAATCAGATCTCCCGTTTTAACCGGAAGGTCCGCTTCGGCGACTTTGTACTTTTTATTCTCGTTAGTTACAATAACCCGGTAGGCTTCCGAAGAGCCATATCTTCCCGTACGGTAACCTTTATAATAATAAGTGTCAATTACTTTCTCCAGCGATTTCTTAAATGGCAAGGTGTAGTCTATGAGCAACAACATGCAAAAACAAAATGCAACGAGCGAAATTTTGACAAAGAGCGGCAAGTAGTGCTCTATCAAATCCCGCATCGTTGGTTTGCCCACCGAAGTATTCGCTGTTGGTCTTCTCCTTCGGTAGGCAGGGTCACGATGAACCCTCGGCTCCTCAGGGACGGTAAAAGCATCAATCAACGGCTTGTACTGGCCCATGTCATAAGCTCTCCTTTTTTCTGTGTCTCCTAATACTTCGTATGCTTCATTGATCTCCCTTATCTGATCCTGGGCGGTGGTCTCCTTATTTTTATCAGGATGATATCTTACCACTAGCTTCCGGTAAGCGCGCTTGATCTCGGCTTCAGAAGCTTCCCTGTGTACTCCAAGGATTTGGTAATAATCTTTCATCCGTTAGGTTGTCAAAAAAAAAAGCCCGACATAACCGGGCTCTCAGTATATCTCGCAGAAGTATTATTTCTTATGACTGATCACAAAAGTAAGCACGGGGCGCTTGGAGTGTGATACAACATCCTCTGCAATACTCCCAGCCAATACATGTGCGAAGCCTGTACGACCGTGAGTCGCCATTGCAATCAGATCAGCATCAATGCTATCCGCAAAGTATATAATGCCTTCTTCTTCCGTCAGGTCGTTAAACACGTTTAAGGTGTAGTTTTTCAATTGAAGTTTTTTTGCAAAATCCTCCATGTATTTTTTCACGACAGCATCCCGCTGGAAATTTCCGGGTGTATTAATACGAACCAAATGAATCGTTGCGTCATACAATTGCTGGGTGCGCTTCACAATTCGGGAAAAGACTTCTTCCTCCTTACTCATGGAAGTGGCGTAGACAATATTCTTGAAATCAGATGTGGCGGGTTTTTTCAGGACCGTCAAAACAGGGCTATGAGAGTGGCGCACAACTTTCTCTGTGTTAGAGCCGATGATCATTGCGGAAAAGTCAGAACGGCCGGCCGTGCCCATCACAACCAGGTCTACTTTATTTTCAGCGATGATTGTTTTCATACCATGAAAGGGGGTTCCCATGCGCAGCTCGGGGCGAACCTTCAAGCCTTTTAATTTCGGATCCTCTACTGCCTTTGCCAATGATTTTTTGGAGCGTTCGATCAGCTTTAATGTGAACAATTTATCTTCGACGTTTCCAAGACCCGTTTCACCTTCAATATTAAAAGAACTCTCGGAAGCGCCTTCAACTACATGTAAAAGAATAATCTCAGCACCGGACTTACGAGCAATATCACCAGCTACCTCAACAGCAATGTTTGCAGGTTTCGAAAAATCAGTGGGCACAAGAATTTTTTTCATAGCAATCAGTTAATAGTTAACCCTT
>DASUGQ010000497.1:0-3971 GCA_036273935.1 Cyclobacteriaceae bacterium
GATCGTTTCAATCCCGGCGCACAATTGTGCATATGCCCATTGCCAACAAATGTGCCAAGCAACTTTAACCCTTTTTTTAAGGTTTAAACCCTGCTTTCACGTTCAGCAATGAACGAGTCTGTCCGATTACGGACGAAAAAATTGTACATTTGCCCGCGTATCATCTGTTTTTAAAACGTATTTACACTTTTTGCTTTCGGTATATCCTTTGCCCATAAGCGGACAGATATGTTTAAAAGTGACACAACGCCGGCTGAACTAATTATGGAACAGAAGCAAGGAAAGATCCTCATTGTAGATGACAACGAAGACTTGTTGAAGGCTGCAAAAATGCACCTTAAAAGACATTTCGCCCAGGTTGACATTGAGAAAAATCCGGAAGCCATTCCCGCACTGATGAATAACGAGGATTATGATGTGATCCTGCTCGATATGAATTTTACCAAGGATGTCAGCAGCGGAAGTGAAGGTTACTACTGGCTTGAAAAAATTCTCGATATCGACCCCTCAGCTGTCGTTGTACTGATCACGGCGTATGGTGATGTCCAGATGGCCGTCCGGGCTATTAAGGCAGGCGCCACGGATTTTGTGTTAAAGCCATGGGAAAATGAAAAACTTCTGGCGACCATTTATTCCTCCATGCGACTGCGTGAATCCCGCGATGAGATTGAGAACCTGAAAATCAAGAATCACGAAATCAACCAGGCGCTAAATGATCGTTATAGTGAAATCATCGGACAAAGTCCGGCCATGCAACGCATCTTTCAAACGATCGACCGCGTAGCACACACAGATGCCAATGTCCTCATCCTTGGTGAAAATGGAACGGGAAAGGAATTGATCGCACGCGCCATTCATCGTAACTCGGCACGCAAGCAGGAGAACTTTGTGAGTGTCGATCTTGGATCCATAACGGAGACGTTGTTTGAAAGTGAATTATTCGGACACAAAAAAGGCGCATTCACCGACGCGAAAGAAGACCGTGCCGGCCGGTTTGAACTGGCCAACGGGGGAACACTCTTTCTCGATGAGATCGGAAATCTTTCCATGCCCCTGCAGGCAAAGCTACTGACCGTGATACAAAATAGAAAAGTGAGCCGTGTGGGAAGTAACAAAGATACCACCATTGACATACGCCTGATCTGCGCAACCAATTTGCCGCTATACGACATGGTGAAAGAAAATCGTTTCAGGCAAGATCTCCTTTATCGGATCAATACCATTGAAATCGAGATTCCTCCCCTGAGAGAAAGATTTGAAGATATCCCATTGCTTACCAACCATTTTCTCAAACACTATAGCGCCAAGTATAATAAGCATATCAGCAAACTGAGTGAGGCAGCGATGACACGTATGCATAAGCATTCCTGGCCTGGCAATGTAAGAGAACTTCAACACGCCATTGAGCGCGCCGTTATCCTTAGCAATTCCAACATACTGCAACCAGAGGACTTCAACTTTTCTACTGTAGCAGGAAAGGAAGACGGACAGTTAAGTCTGGATCAATACAATCTCGAGGAAGTTGAAAAACTATTGATTCGAAAGGTCCTCAAAAAGTACAACGGCAACATTACGCAGGCGGCAACTGAATTAGGACTTACGCGATCATCACTCTACAGAAGATTGGAGAAGTACGGTCTGTAAACAAATTTCTGAAAGCCAGTAACCAGGACTACTTTTTTGGTTTCACAACATCGTTGTACGCTGAAAGAAGAGCTTCCATGACAATTTCTTTTTGGACCTTGTTGAGTTCAAAAGTCGTCGCGCCTTTTTCACCCCATTTATTCGGCACAGGATAGATGTTTGCAGCATCGGTTTTACTAAAGACCTTTTGTTCATTGGGAGACAAAAAAATATTCGCTGTATTATTAACAGCGAGGTAAGTAGCAAACATTCGCTTCCCAAGTACTTTGAAGCCGGTCCTTTCGAAATGCGGTCTTTGCTCAGTCCCGGGAAATGAAAGAGCCATTTCTGTAAATGTTTTTTCTGAGATCACTTGTTTAATTTTTAAGGCTTCTGCATGACTGATATACAGGCTTGGCGATTCGATTCACTTTATTCCATTTTGATCGCTTCAATTAACTACTCAAAGTTTATTAGCCCCTAAAGTCTGCTCAAAACTAAAATCTTTCTGACTGCACCAACTTGCGCTCATCCGTGCAACGAATCTCCTTCATGAAATTCATTGGTCTAAATATATTCTTCTTATGCTATTGGCCCACCAATCCCATTCTTCTTTTGCACCAGGAATATTCTTTTGAAGATTCAAAGCTTTATTCCAGAGTAAGACTTCCGCTCCTGTTAATACAGCCACCTTAACCATTTGATCCCATGTCTTGTTTTCTATAGCAAAATCTAATTCTGTCTGCAAAAATTCCCTATAGCGGCTCATTACTTCTTCTTTTGACCTTGCAAGCCTTGAAGCATTTAATGCAATATACCAGCCTATCTCAATTGCCGGCGATGCCGACGCAGTCATCGTCCAGTCAAAGGCGCAGAGTTTTTTATCTGGCATGATTGCGAAATTGGCAAGCTTGGAATCACCGTGAATCAGGGTCTTGGCCAAGCCTTCCGTCATTTTTTCTATAGGAGGATTTAAAATAAAGTCTCTTATATCAGCAGGAAGGAATTGCCGGGCCAGGTCCCAGCCATTTTGCGCAAGATCAAATAAAGGATGTTTCCGGTCCGCTGCTTTTTCCTCCGCCAGAGCAAGAGGACTGAGGAAATTAAAAAAAGCATTTTGTTTGGTAAGCCATGCTTTTGAAAGTATCCTATGTTGCCAATAATGTGCATGCATTTGAGCTAATTTCTGTAAAATGAAATCTTCTTGCTCAGGAAGAATCGGTTCACGCACATCGGGAAAAAGATTTTTGGAGACGTCATGCATCAGCAAAGCCGAATTATTATCTTCAATGGCGTAAGCAATACATGGTGATTGAAAAATATCCCAAACTCCAGCCATTTCCATATCATCCAGTAACATCGCTTCGCGGTTGCCGATATTTCCAGACCTCCAGATGGTCATATCCTTCGATGAATAAATGTATTTGAGAATGAGGGGAGCTGTTTCTTCGTTTTCAAATTTCACAACAATTTTTTCATGCGAAGAACCTGAAAACCCGGAAGTTTTTAATGGTAGTCTTTCAACGCTGCCAACCGAACTGTTAAATAATTCAGACAGAAAATCAACACGGGTGAGGTGCTCTATGGAGTTCGATTTTTTAACTGGAGGGTCAACCATTGAAGGGATTTTATAAACCGAATTGGTATTGAACATCGATTGCCGCTAAAAGCATGATGCTCAGTCGAGTCACCCCAGGGAGTTTCACCCTGAGATTCTCACAGGACCGTACGTGAAAGTCTCCCTTCATACGGCTCTTCCTGTTTAATCACAAATGTATTTCCACATGTGGATATACCAAATTGCTTTGGCTGTGATTCCGTTTCTAATTGAAAGATCTTCCCATTTCTGGTTGTCATCCGAAGAGAAACCAAACAGGCTAAGTCCTTCGCTCCATTGCCTTTCGGCAAATTCATCGCTACTACGACTTAGTCCGCCGCCGTTATCTGATCGCATCCTTCGACCCGCAATGGTTGTTACACTCATCACTGTGATAACGACTTCTCTTGTTCCGTACAAAAGCCCATGTTGACGTCCTGCCAGCTTTACCCCGGATGTTATGCAATCACAAATCAGAACGTCCATTGCACTTGGTCACAGATACAAACGTAACTACCTGTTTTTAACATCGTCTCCTTTAGCTTACGAGGCTTCAGTCGCTGATTCAAACTATTCAGCTCATCAACAATCATCTACAGAGATCAAGTCTCCGTTTTTCCTTATCGTTCACCACAACTTGTGTTTCCACTGTTGCAGCATAAGGTGATTTGCAGGCTCTATCTGACTAGCGCCTACGGAAGTCCATCTCTTTTCTGTTCATCACTTCATTGGCCAGTTCAGTTCGCTCGAC
>DASUGQ010000498.1:0-3859 GCA_036273935.1 Cyclobacteriaceae bacterium
CGGTTTGTCGTGATGAACTTTGCACCGGCAAGGATCATGTCTACAGCGCGCTGAACCATTTCGAGTGTAAAATTTCTCCCCTCGCCAAGCACAACAAAATCAGGATCTGTCTCTACCAGGTTAATCCCGTTTTTATTCAGACTCGTCAGCAATCCTCCTTCGCCCAATACGTAGGCGGTACCGTTGGGTATCTGGGCGGCCAAAAATTTTGCCGTCGCCATGGCGCTCGTATACACATGTTCCTCTTCAACTTCGATTCCAAGTTTTCTAAGCTTTCTGACCACCTCGAGACGGCTGCGCTGGCTGTTGTTGGTCATGAACATAAAGGGAATTTTGTCATTCAGTAAACGATTTATGAACTTATCCGCACCCGGGATCAGTATTTCTCCGCCATAAATCACTCCGTCCATGTCGATCAAAATTCCGTGTTTCATCATCCTTGTTGATTTTAACAGGGATAAAGATAGGGAAAAGCTCAAACCTAAGTGCAGAAAGCTTAAAGTGGGAAACTTGTTGTAGAAAGTTCACGCGCGAGGCTCATTCAACTATTCAGCCCTTCAACATTCAACTATTTTTCCGGAGGCACACATACGATTTCGCGTAGTTTAAAATGATGGAATAGTTTTTCAGAACATTCATGCCAATGGAGGCATAATTGTACCACGGCGAATGAATAATACCAGCTGTAATATCGGTTAGTTCAAAATCATCCAGCATTATTTTTTCGGCCACGGTTGTTCCTCCCCTGATCAATCCATTCAATCCTTTACCAAGCAGGCCGTTGTTGTCATACGAGTCCAGGCGCGTCTCATCAGATGATTTCAGCAATAAGCCCAGGGTTGATCCGGTGTCGATCAACAAGGTGGACTCAATCGTCTCATTTGGGAAGGTGATGTGTGAAGCGAAGACAGGTTTCGAATCTACTACCATCATGGGGATTTTTGAATAACCGTCGGGAACATAGTTGGTGAATGCGGAACGGAAAGTGATCATTCGCCTGTGAGGATGTATTTCTACCTCAAATTTTGTGAAGATATCATAGCCGATCAGCCCGTCAACCTGCGCGTATGCCTTAAAAACTTTGCGTTCGGGTATGACGACAATCGGTACATTTTCGCCTTCCACCATGCCGATCGAAACGTGATTACTCAACGCAAGATTGCCTCGCACATTTCCGCCATTTCCCATTCCGGAGAACTCAATGATCCGGTTGGAATCTAATTTGAAGAGTTTTTGAAAGCGCTTCCCGAACAGGAGGATATTGCGGCAGCCCGTATCCAGGATAAGGTTCACCTGCACGCTGTCATTAATTCTCACGGGCAAGATGATCAGATTGTCGACAGTGTTATACCTCAATGAGAATTCCTGCATTGAATCGGGCAACGAAAAGCCCGTCTTACCATATAATCCGTGAGAAAGGAAGTTGGACGAGAAACAAAAAATAATAGCGCGGAGAAAAAATACTTCAAAGGAAATCTTCATGAGTGTTACCAGTAGCAAGTCGAATGAAAGCTACCGGAACGCTGTATGTTTTATGAGACGCAAAAAGCCTGATTTTGATCCCCCGAAGAGATTGCGCTTTTAAAAGAAAAACACAGGGTTACATTCAAACTCGGTAAATGTATCGGTATAAGTATCATGCGACCCTACCCTAAAATGCGGGAGCAAACAAATTCTTGATTAATTTTGTTAAGTCCATAATGTACTAAGGTTCACCAATGATTCCGGTTACGATAAACACCCGATACAAGATTTTCAGATACTACACGGGGTTTTCATTTTTTATTTTTATCTGGGTCAGTGCACATGCACCCGACCGCGAGGAGGTGATCAATCATGAGAAGATTCATTTCTATCAGCAGCTCGAACTGCTCTTCATTTTTCACTGGATGCTTTATGTTTCTTTTTACCTGTACTTTCGAATGAGAGGATTTAATCACGACAACGCCTACCGCCGAATTCCTTTCGAGAAAGAGGCGTATGAGCATGAGCGAACCGAAAAATATCTCCTGAAACGAAAACTGTACTACTGGCTGAAGTATTGCTGACGATTGATTACTATTGCGTTTTATTCCCTATGTAGTCAGTATATTTAACCCGATGTCAATCACTTACATTTTTATCGGAATAACTGTGCTCACAAGCTGGTACGGTTTCAATCAGACAAACGTCGTCGGTCAATTCATCATGAACCCCTATTTGATCAACACACGCGATCAGTATTATCGGTTCATTACGTCAGGGTTCATTCATAAGGATTTCATTCATCTCCTGTGGAACATGATCTCCCTCTATTTCTTCGGCGCCGTGGTAGAGACGTCTTTCAAATACATTTTTGGTGAGACATTAGGTGGCGTCTACTTCGTTCTTCTTTACCTTCTTGGAATAATTGTATCAGACGTCCCCACCTACTTCAAGCAAAAAAACAATCCCGGGTATAACGCTTTGGGCGCTTCCGGCGGAACCTCATCCGTCATTTTTGTTTCCATCATCCTTCTTCCCCTAAACAAAATTTGCATCTATTTTTTGTGCCTGCCTGGTTTTATCCTCGGAACCCTTTATATCATTTATTCCTTTTATCATGGCAGAAAGTCATCAGACAATATCAATCACGACGCTCACCTTTATGGAGCGCTATTTGGTTTGGTCTTTTGCCTGGTGCTTTACCCGCCAGCGCTCAAGAATTTCTTCCTTCAGATTGCCGAATGGGATGGAAGTCTGTTCTGATTAAGATTTGTCTCGCATACAATGGATCGAATTGTTTTGATTTTTTTTCATTCAATGTTTGCCATGCGGGTTCGGCACATCCTATATTCAAGGCGAGTACCCTGGGATTAAGTTCTGTTTTGGTCTCCGGGCAACTTTGGCAATTGTCATCTCACAGCAGTAATTAGAGTCCTTATACCATCCTTACAGCGACCTTATAGGGTCCTTATAGCGACCTTATAGCGATATTCATCCGGACATCCTCCTGCCTTTTCCCCACCAACACCCGTCGGGCAAGCATGGTGAATGTATGCGACGATGCCTGCGAGTGCGTCTCAATTCATTCGTTAAGCAATCCTTACAACGTCAACGCTCCTTAAAAATCGTAAATCCTTTCTTATGAAAAATCATGATTAACGAAATCTCGTAAGTCGTACAACTTGTAAGTACTTCATTATCAGTCATGTTTCCGTTGGCACAGGTAATGCAAATGGGATCGGCATAACATTAACCATCAAATCCCATGAAAAAAGTATCATACCTGGCATACGGTGTTATCTCTTATGCCATCTTCTTCGGAACCTTTTGCTACGCCGTCGGCTTCACGACTAACCTGCTTGTGCCTAAAGCAATCGATAGTGAACCCAATTCCTCATTGAGCTATGCTCTTATCATCAACGCATCGCTGCTATTGATTTTCGCCCTGCAGCATAGCATCATGGCAAGACCAGCGTTCAAGAAAATGTGGACCCTGATTGTGCCCGAGCCAATCGAACGGAGTACTTATGTTTTGCTCTCTTCCTTATGCCTGATTGTGTTAATGTGGCAGTGGGAACCCATCGGAGGGGTTATTTGGGTTTTCGAATCCGAAACCGCCAAAGCCATCCTTAACAGTATCAGTATTCTTGGCTTTGGCATTGTCCTGGTAAGCACTTTCCTTATCAATCACTTCGATTTGTTCGGACTCCGACAAGTATGGTTTTACTTCACCAGCAAAAAGTACGAGCCGTTGAAATTCAGGACGCCATTCTTTTATAAGCATGTCCGTCATCCGCTTTACCTCGGCTGGATGATTGCCTTCTGGGCCGCCCCGGAGATGACCATCGCACACTTCCTGTTTGCTGTAATGACGACAGTGTATATGTTAACAGCG
>DASUGQ010000499.1:0-6867 GCA_036273935.1 Cyclobacteriaceae bacterium
TAACAATACCTACGCCAGCATTACCTGGTTCAAGCTAAAGAGTGTAATCTCAGTTTAAACTTAATTAAACACCCCTTGTTAAAACTTCTGATTTGTGTATTAGAAAAATGATGCCAAAACAAAAGACCGATAATCTAACCGGATTTATAAGTACTTATTTTTGAGCGTGTGTATTTTATTACTATGGAATTCGACATTCGTTGAGAAATCCCTACACGAATTTATATTTTCAGATCGTGCAACTCAACATGCAGTTCGAATTGCATTGACAAAACACATTGGATCATTTCCTAATAATCGTATACAATCCAAATCATAGAAGTTCTTTTAGCTCCAGCGCATTATAAACTGCGTAAGCATTTTGATCATTATCAAAGTATATAAAGACATCCTTACCTGCGTCAACCCATTCCCGGCAACGGTCTCTCCAAATTCTGAGCGCAGCGTTGGAATACCTTCCCTGATACTTTCCCGCTGGTCCGTGAAGCCTGATATATACAAAGTCTCCGGTCTCGGTTACAGGTGACAAGTGACCATTAAGCTCATAAATACAAAAAGCACAATTATATTTCTCGAGCAAAGAATAGACAATTGGATCATACCACGAATGATTTCTGAATTCAAAAGCATAGGGAAGACCCCTGGGAAGAATTTTTAAGAACGAGTCTAGCCTCCTTTCATTCACGTTCCATCCGGGAGGTAATTGAAATAATATTGGCCCGCGCTTTTCTGCCAACAATTGCGAATGATCGATAATTTTATCAACCGCATCATTCACATCCTTTAATTTTTTCATATGGGTTATATAACGGCTGCCCTTAACTGAAAAGAGAAAGTGATCGGGGGTATTCTCTCGCCAGCTGCGAAATGTGGTCTGCGACGGAAGATGATAAAAAGATGAGTTAAGTTCTACTGTATCGAAAAAAAGGGAATAGTATTCGAGGAGTTCGTTTGACTTGATCGTTGTTGGGTAAAAATTGTCAATCCAGTGTTTATAATTCCATCCTGATGTACCTACATGGATCCTGCTTTCCATGGCCTGGGTTCTAGCCATACCATCTACGGATCTGATCACCGATGGCATTTGCGAGGCTTTGTGACGCATCTGTCAATTTCCAACCCTTTGAAGTGCATTTGATAATACCCAGGTGCTTGTTATTTAATGTCACATCCAATTGATCACAAAGTCCATCATGGCAACTTGAAATAACAGGAATCCCGACACCTTCGTAGCTTTTGCGACGGTACTCAAAATTCAATGGAACAGAAATAGATTTTTGAGGATTCATTTCTAACTCCTGAATGAATGCCTTCAAAATCCTGATCAGATTCTTGTGTTGCGTCGTCTCACTGACACTCCATTTTTTTTTATCAGAACGTTTGTGCGCCAATTTAAATTTAAGGCCAGTCATTGAGGTAATGTAATCGTTGGCGTTGAGCTTTTCAACAAATTGATGAGAAAGGATAAACCAATGATACGCCGTCCCAACCGGAACACCAGAACCCTTTGGAGCCTTTCCGGCTCTCCGCTTAATCACATTAAAGGAAAGCTCCCAACGATCGGGTGTTACCTTTGTTTCTCGCCATATCCCGGAATCATAGTTCCATTTGTGGCTTCTGCCAATTTTCATCCCGGTATAAACCTGCCCTTTATAGGATTTAAAGCGATCGTAATTACTTTTCTTTTTCGTTGAATCCCTTCGAATTTTTTTATCGCCAACTACATCACCAGCAATTTTTACCATACCCTCTACAATTTAGTGGCGGGTTTTGTCCTCATGGAATTACACATGATGAATGTGGCTATCAATCCGGAAAATGCTCCCTCGATCCATACTGCATAGGTAGCAATATAGGGATTAAGATACTTACCCATCGGTTCCATGCGTTGAAGCATGGCCATAAAATCTTCGTCAATAAGGAGATAAATGAATAAGAACAATACGAATGTTGATACACCAATAACAGATGTAGCGATGCCGATCGTTAACGCATTAAAGTAATTTACCTCGCCGCGATGGGTTCGTTTATATTGATTCAAGGCTCCATAAATGCCTCCTGCCAATATAAAAATATTCAGCAATCTTAATTCGATAACGTGAAGAGCCCCAACTGCCCACATCAGCAAAAAATAAATAACCAATCCAAGAAAGATCAACGTTCCATATATTTCTGCATGACGCCCTGGGTAATTGAAGATGTAGTGAAAAAATGTCTCACTCCTGTTTTTCTCCGCCAGTACCATAGTATGAAAGACTTAACCATTTGAACAAATTGAAAGGAGGAGGCATTGATTACCCCCTCCGCTCACAACACTTCATTCCAGCATTCTCATTTCTTCATCTTAATGGGTTTTCCATTTCTGTCAAAATAGTAATACTTGGGTTGAGTGGCATCTCCAACTTTAATGACATATTTATCGGAATTTTCGCTTCGATAAATGTCTCCTGACTCCCAGCCCGTATAACTTGAGGAGCTTAAGGCATCCTTAACAGGTTGAGGAAGTTCAGTGGAAGTGATTTTCACCATGTCCTTGGTGGGATCTTTTGCGCGGACGCCAGTCGTATCCGATTGTGCCAGGGCGGCAGGCAGACTTAAAAAGAATGCAACTGCCAATAGTAAGATTGATTTTTTCATGATAGTATTTTTTTTAGAACTGAATACCATACCTAAAAGTTGGTGCCAATTTTTTTGTGCTATGCTGTCAACGCCATCTCAAGAGAGAAAAATACATCTCCAGGTTTTGATTTGGTGATTAATTATTTTAACAACCGATCAATCGCATTTTGATTACGTTGCATTTTTTCCGCGTAATGTGACACTCCGCCACATAATTCCTTTAACCACACTGGATTGTTGCCGGGTTAAACAGGCGAAGGTTCTAATGGTTACACCTTATCAAATCGCGATTTCAAAAATCGTTTGGCAAAACTCCATACTAATACACACTAAAACCTGAGCAACGTTGAATAAAAATTGAAAAATGGAGGAGTGGGTTTAAAGTTGGTACAACCATGTATCAACTAATGCTCACCCAGTTTCACTAAATCGATGGAAAGGGTTTTTCTTATTTGATCCCTGCAATATCGTGGGTAACGGATTTTACACGCTCGGGGAATTATAGTAGAATCATATCCACAAAATATTCCCTTCGTTGATTTGTCTCTCACAAATTTCCTCCAGTTTTCTCTTACCACAAATGATCACGTTCATCGACAGGCATAAGGTTTGATGCCATCAATAAAGTATCTGAGCGGGGTATCCCGTATTGATGATTCTCAGACAAAACGCCGCCGTCATGAGAATTGAAACAGTTTCAAATCAGTGCGGCAATTTGCCGTATTGTTTGAGTTATCACAGAAAAGTAAACAAACTTAAATTGTCAATGAGGCGCGATCATGAACAACTCACGCATGTTTGACCGGCAGGAACGATATAGCACAGATGAATTAAGACTGTTAGTAGCCGATGTAAACTTTTTTGTATTTCCGATCAAGAATGCCTGGGACCAGGAACGGCTGGATAATCTATCCCCAAAAAGATGCAAGCTGAGAGTCACCTTATTACTTTTGGCATTAAGATATCAGAATTGAAAGTCTAAAAACTTTATCGAAATAGGGAACGCCATCCCCCACCATATTGATGGCGCTGGTCCCGTTTCATTGAAACTGAATTGAGAACAATCACTCCCCCAACAACCAGATCATTGATGATTGGTGGATTACTCTCATAACTCAGGATCCAGGGTGCTGTCAATAGCCACACGCCCAAAGGAACGTTCACCAGAATCACCCGGTTAGTACATTCTGACATGGCTATTACAGAAAAGGTAACAACCAGGGGCCCGATAATATGATAATTGTCCGCAATGACATCATGGACATCAAGAATATCTGGTGACACCATTAACCAAATTCCCAAAAGCATATTGACAATGCAATGTATCATGCTTCGTTTATTCTTATCGCTTTGGTGAGACCCCAGAAAGCCTTCCACTTTGAATCCGGTTTTCTAATCCGCTTCATATATTGAAGGCTCGCTAATACTTCATCCATGGCTGGTCCAATCATAACAACCGAAATTGCCGCACTGATTAGGCAAAGTGTACACCATGCATTCAGCATAACAGGCTGAGCGATTACGAGCAGCAGACTCACCAATCCAAGCGGTCCGACAGCAACGCCAAAAATAATTACAATCCATGGCATCTTATGCCACCGCTGCTTTCCACCAACAACACCCGCCAGTGCATCAACAAAATAACCGAGGGCCCCCAAAGCCGCGTCAGGGACCGGTAATATGCTGGAAATATGTGAGTTTAAAATTTTTTCACTTCCATTCCCAAAAAAAGGTTCCCAGACATTGTCGAACCATTCCAGCTGATAGAATGCAAGATAACTGGCGATACAAAGTCCGAGTACTGCCAATAGCACAATTGGAATTCGCTGACTCCAGGACGCTGGGTTATAGTCCCATCCGGGTGGTATTTCATGATTCTTCATGATCCGTCATCGTAGATAGTTATGCCATAATCCATTCCTTTTCCTTTGTAGATAACTTCTTTTCTTAGTCTGACTCCATCGCAATCAATGGAAATTGATCCTTGATGTGTAAACAATAGCTAAGCCAATCAACAGGAATTTTTATTTGCTCAGCTGATAACTCATTAAGAGAAATGACTACGTGGACATTAGTTCACAGTCATGTTGATGAGCATACACAGAAAGAAAAAGTAAAATCAAAAAAGATTATGGTGGCAGGATTTTTCCTGTAGTTTAGATCAACTATTAAATCCTTGTTTGGATATGAAATTTAAAATCTTGAATAACAACGAGCAGAAGACTTACGCCATCATCCTTGATGAGAATGATCGTGTAGAGGAATGTCTAAAAGGTTTTGCAAAGGATCAAAGGATTAGGAGCGCACAATTCTCCGCAATTGGAGCGTTCAAAAAAGCAAAAGTCGGCTTTTTTGATCTTTCAAAAAGGGACTATATACCAATTGAGTTTAATGAACAGGTAGAGGTATTAAACTTGTCGGGTGACGTTGCGATTTACAAAGATGAACCTGTCCTCCATATTCATGTAGTTGTCGGGAAACAAGATGGGACAGCCCATGGTGGTCATTTGCTGGAGGCGATTGTAAGGCCCACGCTTGAGATTATCCTTACAGAATCGCCGTCCTACCTTGAACGAAAGATGAATAAGGACATTGGAATCCCCCTCATTAGTATCGAACCTTGACTGTCCCCGTGAATCTGTTAACCATATTTACGATTGTTGTTGTATTGTCGGCTGCATTGGCTTATGTCAACGAGCGCTTTCTCCACCTTCCATCGACTGTTGGGTTAATGATTCTGGCATTGGTTCTTTCTCTCGTGTTGCAATTGGGTGGCATTTTTTCAAAAGAAGTTTTGGGTCTGGCTGAAAGGCTTGTTGAATCCATTGACTTTTCCGAAGCACTGCTGGATTTCATGTTGAGCTTTCTCCTCTTTGCCGGCGCACTGCATACTGACTGGAGCAAGCTTAACAAATCCAGAAGGCCCATTATTACTTTTGCCACGGCAGGTGTGGTTCTTTCCACATTCCTCGCCGGAACTGGAGTATTTCTGCTCTTGAGTTTATTTAAGGTGACCGTCCCGTATTTTCAATGCCTGGTGTTCGGCGCCTTGATTTCACCCACAGATCCAATCGCAGTATTAGGAATCCTCAAAAAAGCGAGAGTGCCCGAGTCCACAGAAATAAAAATTGTCGGTGAGTCACTGTTCAATGACGGAATCGGTGTGGTGCTCTTTATCACCCTTCTTCGGATTACTCAACGAGGATTGGAAAAAATATCATTGGGAGAGATTGGATTGTTGTTATTGGAGGAGGTAGCTGGCGGTATTATTTTAGGTTTAGCGCTGGGCTATCTGGGATTTCGATTATTGAAAAGCATTGATCACTATCAAACGGAAGTTTTAATAACCATAGGCATGGTCATGGGTGGGTACTTACTCGCTAAAATTCTACAGTTCTCCGGACCTCTGGCCATGGTAACAGCGGGGATACTTATCGGTAACAAGGGAAAAGAGACAGCGATGTCAAATGTCACAATGGATTATACATTTAAATTTTGGGAGATGGTAGACGAAATTATGAACGCCGCCCTATTTGTGCTGATAGGGCTGGAGCTCTTAATCATTCCCTTTCAACTTCACTTCGTCTGGCTGGGTATGGCAACGATCGTGCTGGTTCTATTAACACGCCACAGCGTTCTTGCATTAGTCTCAATTGCTTTTGGATTCAAATCTGAATTTGAGCCGAGTACTATTTCCATTATGACATGGGGAGGATTGCGCGGCGGGATTTCAATCGCAATGGCATTGATCATTCCCATCGAATTTAATCGCAGTCTTTTTCTGACGATTACATACGTAATTGTTTTGTTCTCCATCATCGTGCAAGGACTGACGATTGAGCACTTCATCAAACGCCGGCTCAATAGGTCTGCCTAACATCCAACACTGTCTGTTTATTGGAAGACTATTCTCCGTAAGCGATTGTCGTCATCAGAGCATTTTCAGATTGACGGGAATCGAGCCGGGTATGTTGAACGACAACAGGTTGTTCCGAATCTACTATGCAAGCAAAATTCTTTCCCGGGTCCAAAGGTTCCGGATCGACGAGATCATTTAATCTAACGTGATTGGTACGCTGCGCCGGCACCTTTATTATGTAGGGCCCTACGGGATCCCGATCATCAAAATAAATTGTAATTCTGACGACAGAATCTTTGTCTGTTGCGTTGAGCACGCATAATGTTTCATGACTGACCATTTCAGGTTTTGGACCGTGACTGGTCCTGGGTATGAATCCTTCCGCGATA
>DASUGQ010000500.1:0-2848 GCA_036273935.1 Cyclobacteriaceae bacterium
TTACATCCCGTTGCCAATTATTGGTTCGCTCTATCCACTGTATCGGAAATGGTTCGGCAACGTGCAGGATCTGTCTAACCCTCTGTATAAATTCTACAGCTCATCCATTCAGAATTTACTCAATAATTATCCCGGAAGCATTCACGTCGCTGGTCACGAACATGCACTTGAATACATCGTAAAGGATAGCGCCAGCCTTATTGTCAGTGGCGCTGGTTCAAAGACAACATTCGTCCGCAAAAAAGGATATGCCCGATATGCCGAAAGCGTCAATGGTTTTGTAAGAATCTATTTTAGTGAAACAGGCTCAGCTGAAGAAATACAATTTATTCGTGTTGACGACACCATCCCTAACGGTGTGGTTACTTATACCGATACATTGGAGCCTGTTAAAAAGCAGGAAGCATTCGCCGACACCATCAGGCGGGATTTTTCCAATCAGTTTGTTTCGGTACGGGCAAGTGAACAGTACCAAGCAACGCCATGGAGAGAACGAATGCTGGGTAAGAATTACAGGAAGGAATGGCACCAGCTAATGAATGTACCTGTATTCGATATGGAGCATGAAAAAGGCGGCCTGAAAATCGTCAAGAAAGGAGGGGGTATGCAAACCCTTTCCCTTAGGCTCGCGGATTCCACCGGGCATGAATTCACCCTGCGGTCGGTAGAGAAATTCCCGCAAGCCGCCGTGCCTGAGATGTTGCGAAAGACGTTTGCCCAGGACCTTGTGCAAGATCAAATCTCAGCATCCCATCCTTATGGCGCACTGATCATCCCGCCGATGGCAGAAGCGGTCGGCATTTATCACACAAATCCAAAACTGGTCTTCGTTCCTAACGATCCGAACCTCGGAATTTACCAGAATGATTTTGCCAATACCCTTTGCCTGTTCGAAGAGCGACCAGACGGCGATTGGTCTAAAAACTCATTTTTTGGAAATTCTGATAACATTATTAACACGAGTAAAGTAATTTCGAAGCTCAAAAAGAATAACAATGACCACGTAGATGAGCGCTTCGTGTTGAGATCGCGCCTCTTCGATATGGTCATTGGCGATTGGGACAGGCACGATGATCAATGGCGTTGGGCCACCTTCGACAAAAAGAAGGGCGAGGACATATTTCGACCAATACCCCGCGACAGGGACCAGGCCTTCTTTGTCAACCAGGGGATGCTCCCGAAGTTGTGGAGCCGAAAGTGGGCCCTACCGAAGTTTGAGGGGTTTCAAGACAAGATCAACTGGCCCTCCGGTTTATCATTCAACGCACGCTATTTTGACCGCACGTTTCTTACGGAATTGACCCGTGAGGATTGGATCGAAGAGGCAAAGGCTATTCAATCAGGGCTCACCGATAAAGTGATCGAGGATGCGGTCTCCTCATGGCCGGAAGAGATCTCTAAGTTAAGCGGAGCGGAAGTGATCAGGAAACTGAAATTACGACGAGATCACCTGGTCGAATACGCTATCTCTCATTATGAATTTCTGGCAAGATCGGTTGACATTACGGGATCTGACAAAGATGAAATCTTTAGGATAAAACGGATGCCCTCAGGTGACGCCCACGTAAAGATCTATTCGGTAAACAAAAAGGGTGAACGCGATGATAAAATTTACGATCGACTCTTTCGCTACAAAGAAACGAGGGAGATTCGTCTTTATGGGTTTGGCGGAAAGGATGAATTTGACGTTACTGGTGAGGCACGACGAAGTATAATGGTGAGGATTATTGGAGGCGACGACATCGACACGATCAATGACTCATCCCGGGTAAATTCAATCGTGAAAAGGACCTTGTTCTACGATAGTAAAAAGGGATCCGTTATTCAACCCGGCGCTGTCGAGATCAGGAACATGACGAGTCAAAAGCCGGAAGTGAACGAGTATGACCGCAAAGCATTTCAATATAATCGGCTAGCTCCGTTGCTCTACGGAAATTATAATGTGGACGATGGTTTATTTATCGGGGGCGGATTCGTGTATGTGAGTCATGGCTTTCGGAAAACCCCGTTCAAACAGCGGCATATTCTGCTGGCAAGCATAGCACCACGCACGAGTTCTTACAACTTTCTCTACCGTGGTGACTTCACCGGAGTTATTGGAAAATGGAATCTTGAGCTCAACGCTGATCTGAAGGTGCCAAACTTTGTAAATAACTTCTTCGGATGGGGAAACGAATCCGTATTTGATCAGCACGTTGATGAGCAACCGGATATCCGCGCCGACAAGGCCATTGATTACTATCGATACCGTTTCGAAGAAATTCGCCTTGAGGCCTATCTCTCAAGGAACATTGGAACGCTTGCCAAATTTAAGATTGGCCCGGCATTGCAACGGATTGAAATTGAAGAACAAAGTGATGAGGACCGGTATGTATACGACTATGCAGAAACATTGCCTTACGATCTTTTTACAGAGTTCAATAGCTTTACCGGCGTGAAATGGCAATTTCAGCTTCAAAAAGTCGACAACCCTATTGCTGTCAGACGAGGAATTCGCTGGAACATAAATGGAAGTTCAATGAAGGGCATTGATAAGGGGAGTCAGGATTTCAATGTTTTTGAGAGCGATGTCAGCTTTTATTATACATTCCAGTTCCCGGGGAGATTAACCTTTGCTCTCCGAACGGGCGGCGGAATCAACACCGGGAAGTATGAATTTTATCAGGCCCAAATCCTTGATGGAAAAACTGAAATAAGGGGGTTCAGGAAAACGCGCTACTATGGTGATTCAAAATTTTACACCAACATGGAAGTTCGGTTGAAACTCTCAAGTTTTCGAACCTACTTGTTCCCGGTAAGCTTTGGCATCCTGGGATTTCATGACATAGGCCGGGTGTGGTATAAAGAC
>DASUGQ010000501.1:0-3277 GCA_036273935.1 Cyclobacteriaceae bacterium
AAAGGCAATATCATGTATCGGTTGATCCAACAGTTCAACGTCATTGATCAATCCGTTGATTTTAATATTTGTGTCATCGCCAATAAATCCATTCGCGGCTACAGAAAGATTCGCAGGACCCAACCAGGCCTGACTCATCCATTCTCCAAGGTCAACTTTTTCACCGATCACGTTTAAGTCCAACCCAACATTTCCCGACGAGGGAGTAACTTTTCCCATGACTTTTATATCACCCCATGCAGTAAGCACCTTTCCGTCTACAAAAATATTTTTGAGCTGACCGGAAGTATTCAATTGAAGTGCTATGAATGGGGGCACGTTCACATTTCGAATGAAAGGTGTTAATGTGTTCCGGAAGTCTGGTCCAATAGAGGCAGTGACGACAAAATCTCTCCAATTCATTGAATCCACACTCAATACATCCCCCACTGTTCCCTCAGCATAAAACTGGCTGTTTCCGGTTTTCAGATTCAACATTTCTAATTTGCCCTTTCCCATGGCGTAGTCACCTTCTAATGCCAACGCGGTGTTCCCCCAGTTGAATTGATTCATCACTGAGTCACTGAAAAAATAGGCAAAGTCTCCAGGGTTAATTTGAGCATCGAGTTTTATTTGCACAAAGTCAGCCCCTTTGATAGAACTCAGGTCATACGGCGCCTTAATATCTGCCCGCATTTCATTGGTACCGGAGACAAGATGAAGTCCGGAAAGGGTCAATCGATTTCGATTCAATTGTATGTCGGCCATGGCCTTTGTTAATACAAATCCGGGAAGTTGAGCCGACAAAGATTGCAAGCTTGCCGCAAGCGTGTCATCACGAATCAAGATATCTGACAGGCTAAGCTGTATATTTTTTAACGTGAAGTTAAAGGGATCAAATTTAGGAGTATCTGTGACAAAATTCCGATGGATGGAAAACTCATCATCCGCCAATTCAAGTTCCCTGATCTCAAAAATCAAACCGCTGCCAAAATCAAGGTTGATAAGATCATTGCCTTTTGAGGCGATCGTAGTGTTAATGGTATTCGCATACGAGGGTGCCTGAGCGTTTACTACGGTGTGCTGAAGGATAACGTGATCGGCTTTGATCCTAGCTGGATTGGTATAAAATTCAAATCCATGACTAGTGAACATTCCCAGTCGGGTCGAAATGGATACTCCGTCTACTTCGGATGTAAATTCAAATACGATATCTTCCAACACGACCTTTTTGAACTGAACATTTAACGGAGTTGAGTCAGCTGCAGCTGCACTTTCTCTTGGTTTGAATGCATCGATTATGAATTGAATATTCAATCCTTCTTCAGACTGAATGAGCTTGCCCTCTATTCCGCCAAGATGAACTTCATCAAAAATTAGTTCGCCGGTAACAAGATCAAAAATATTTGATCTGACTTCGATTTTATGAGCTGAGAAAATCTTATTGCTGTCAGGATCCCATATCGTTAAATCATCGATGGCGACATTCCCCAGCATTGAAAACTTAACGCTTTGGCAGTTTACCCTCGCCTCAATTTTGGAAGACAAGTAGTTTGACAACTTACGGGCGACCTGCTTCTGCACGGGCGGAAGGTGAAGGAGGGCCAATACGGTGATGAGCATTACCAGCAAGCCCAGCACTACTTTCCCCAGGAATTTGACTATTCGTAAGAATATTTTGAGGGATTGCATGATCTCACATTTCTTTCTCTTTCGTACGTCTGTTCACTTAAATTAACGTGACCAGAGTCTCACTTTTTTGTTTCATGAGCGATTTTTAAAAGTACCAATAGAAAATTACCTTAAAAATGACTTCTCTCATACACCTTAAGTAGGTTTGCGGAAACGTGGGCGCATTAATAATTCGGAATTATTATATTTAAAGGTGAACAGGACCCAATTACTATCCCTTGAAAGTGAAGCCGGATTCCGGGCGTTATTTGAATACGCCACCGTAGGCATTCTTGTTATCAGCCGGGAAGGCAGAATTGAGTTGGCTAATCCCACCATTGAAAAAATATTTGGTTATCAGACTGGTGAACTGATCGGCCGACCGGTTGAAATTCTTATCCCTGAAGCGTTTCAAAAAAAACATATAGGCCATCGCACGAGGTATTTCGAAAGACCAGTAGCACGGCCAATGGGTTATGGATTAAACTTATTCGCCCGGAGAAAGAATGGGGTTGAGTTTCCGGTGGAGATAAGTTTGGGTCACTATGAATTGGACAATGAGCGACTGGCCGTTGCTTTTATCACGGATATCACTGTTCGCGCAGCCAGCGAAGAAAAATATCGTAACCTGTTTGAGAATTCACTTGTAGCCATGTTCATCACCGACATGGCCACGCAAAATGTTATCGATGTCAACGAAATGGGTGTGCAGCTTTTTGGATACCAATCGAAGGAGGATTTTTTAGAAAACTTTAAGCCGGCTACTCACTTTGTGCACGCAGATGAACGGGAAAACACGATACAAGCCATTCGCGATAGTGGAGAAAATAAATTAACAAAAGAACAGGAAATGCGGAGGCTTGACGGCACTCATTTTTGGGCCAAGATCTTCATAAAGATAAATCATGAGAAAAGTACAGCACAGACGGTCGCGCTGGATATTACTGAAATTAAACGCGTCCACGAAAGACTGGAAGCTGCTGTAGAAGAACGAACAATTGAATTGATGCAGGCGCTTGAACGGGAAAAGGAATTGAACGAATTGAAATCGCGCTTTGTGTCGATGGCATCGCATGAATTCCGCACCCCGCTCAGTGCCATTCTAACGAGCGCGTCTCTCATCGACAATTATAATAAAGAGGACCAGGCAGAAAAAAGAAAAAAGCATACCGAACGAATTAAGGCATCGACCAGCAACCTGGTCAATATTTTAAACGACTTTCTTTCCGTTGATAAACTGGAACAAGGTAAAATAGAGGTATTGAAAGAAGTTTTTGACCTGCAAGCGTTCTCTCATGAGATGATTGATGAAGTAAATGGTCTGCTGAAACCGGGCCAGCAAATTAACTTTGATCACCTCGGCGAAAAGCAAATACTAATGGATAAAAAAATTTTAAGAAGTGTGGTGCTAAACCTTCTTACCAATGCCATTAAATATTCAGAGGAGCATAAACTAATTCACTTTTTAATTGAAGTGCAGAAAAATAATGTTGCCATTCGTGTAAAAGATGAGGGGATGGGAATACCCGAAGAGGACCAGCAGCATTTGTTCAGTAAATTTTTCAGAGCCAAAAATGTTACCAACATTCAAGGCACAGGGCTGGGGCTGAACATTGTAAAAAGATAT
>DASUGQ010000502.1:0-2294 GCA_036273935.1 Cyclobacteriaceae bacterium
GCACTTATGAATGAACTTATTCAACCATTTTAAAACAAATTAAATAGTTAACGAAATTAGAAACTTACATTGTTGATTCTTTTTTGAACTCAGCATTAATCGATTTCACAATTATTGCTCTTTCCTTTGTCGACCCGTCCCCACCCGACAATCTGTCCATTTGCATGAGTCCAAATACCAGTCCCTTCCTCTACGAGCAACTGGTCATTCCCCCACAAGCTTGTCGTATTAAAACTTGAACCGGTAATGCTGTTCCGAATCATACTTCCAAAATTCTTAACAATGTTTTCTCTTCCTACTGTGGAGGGCATTATCACAGCATTTTCTACATACATATTACCTAATGCAATTGAGTCACCTTTTTGTAAGTTTTTCTCGAATTCACGTAGTCTTAATTCAATTTCTTTTCCAAGAGTTGATAAATCGGCTTGTTCAGATTCCGCACTCTTTTCGGTGACTTTTTGATCACACCTTGTAAAGAAGATCAATGCGATTAACATGACGAAAAATAAGGAGAGGCTGGATTTTCTTTTTTTCATTGTAGTCTATTTATTTAACTTTTTTCAGATTGGGTGCAACCTCATTTGGGGCATTCCACAACGTTATCTTGTGCGGCTATAATCTGCCACTTTCCATCTCGTTTCAACCAGGTATCAGTCCACACTAAGCAACGTTTATATTCCTTTCCATCTGCACCTTTGCGAATAGTGCTTTCACTCCCATAAGCTGTTGCCACCACCTCACCAAAGAATTGAATCTTAACATCTCCAAGCCGGCATTGACGGTCAAGATTATTAACATCGGTTGACATCGCCTGGTCTTTGCCGTATCGGGCGCCATCTATAGCGGTACCCTGAAAGTCATCCGCGAACACGTCTTTTAGTCCTGGTTGGGGACTGCAAGCTGATTCCGCCCACATTTTCTCTTTTGCAATAAGTTCCATTGCTAGGTTATCGTCAGATGATGCCCAACGTCCCTTCTGTGCCGAGACGGATACAGATATAAAAAGAGATGCGCATAATACTGAAGTGAAAATAATGTTCCTGTGCATGATTATTTTTTTTTAAAAATTAGTATTTCGATTTATTCATTGTTAGGCCGGCTATCGTCATATCTCTTTAATCACTTTCGCCGGGATACCGCCAGCAATTGTATTGTCCGGAACATCTGTTGAAACCACCGCTCCTGCTGCTACGATTGAATTTTCGCCAACCGTGACTCCTTGCAAAATGATTGCCCCCGCACCGATCCACGCATTTTTCTTGATGTGGATGTGTCCAACCATCAAAGAATGTCGGTCTTCGGGTGATATCCCATGTCCTTCCGATAACAGACTGACCTTTGGTGCGATCAGTACATTATCTTCAATGGTAATTCCCCCGAAATCCAGAAAGGTGCAGTCGAAGTTGATGAATACGTTCTTCCCGATTTTGGTATGTTTGCCGTAATTGATGTACAACGGTGTAAAGACATCCACGCTTTTGTCGATTTCATTACCAGTAATTTGGCTAAGTAAGTCTCTGATTTCTGTCGGGTTTGACGAATTGTTCATCCGAACCAGTAATTCCTTCGTTGCAAATGAAGCCTCCCGAAGTTTAAATCCTTCGGGGTCGTTAGCGTGAATCGTTTCTCCATCACGCAGTCGATCGAAAATACTTTTTGCTTTCATCTTCTGCTGATTTACAGGTAAACGAATATAATATTTCTATCCCTTTATGTAACGTTCACGGTATTGAAATCCTTTGTAATGAAAATGGATGGAACGTCTTGCTACAAGCTGTCACGCCTCGCCAATTTTTATTTCTTGTCTCCGACCCTTTTCAAATACAGGTAGACCATAAGAGGGACGTCTCAAGAATTGCACTAGCTGAAACGCGATGGATGGCCACTAACCTTATGCCGAAGTTTTTATCTTCAATGCGTACAGGAGGAAACCGATAGCCAGCAAAAGGTGAATGCCAAAAGCAGGGCCTACCTGGTCAACAGATAAAATGCCTTGCGACCACCCGTATATATTGATAGGCAAGATCAATGCATGATAGGCCATGTTGAAGAATAAAACAGCTTTCAGCGACATTGAGTCCGAATGGTTTCGAACGGCAAAATTTAGAAAACCCATACAGAGGTTACTCACTCCGGCTTCACGGATCAGCATGATGATTAAAGGCGTGACGGCCACACCGAAACCGTCTGCCATCTTATCGGGAGAAAGCAGGCACATAATCCCGATGAGCAGGCTCAATACAGCGGTAATGATTAAGAAAATTGATCGTTTCATATTTGTTTTGGTTATA
>DASUGQ010000503.1:0-10760 GCA_036273935.1 Cyclobacteriaceae bacterium
TTTTCTTAAAAATGCAAAGGCTGTTACGGTAGGACAGGGAAACAATGGTGCCACCTTATTCCAGGAACTAATTCAGATTCCTAGTGACATAAGCGTAGTGGATTTAAAAGACTACAATAATATTTTTAATAATCTGGATAATTTCTACACGCCATATAATCAGAATCCCTATTTCGTTTTAAATGAAAACGGAAATGAGTTTGTGGAAAATAGAGTCCAGGGCAATGTTACCTTTGACTATAATGTTAACGATTGGCTGAGTTTTAAATGGCGTTTAGGCACTGATGTTGCAAACTCGATCATAAAAGACTGGGTGGCCATCGCGAAATTCGATGATAACGGATATAACGGTTCCGAAATCGATGTTCCAGGCACCGTATTCAACCGATCAAGGTATTCGCGCGAAGTCAATAGTGACTTCCTGATCAACTTCAACAAACAAATTTCTTCCGACTTCAGCTTAAACGCTTTCATTGGTCATAACTTGAATCAACGGTCATTTGATAACTATGATGCCTCTGCGAGTAATTTAAATGTTCCTAACTTCTATAATCTTGCTAACAGCAATAACCCGCCCACAGTAACAACATTTCAATCAATGAGAAGATTGATTGGTGTCTATGGTCAGGCTGAGTTGGCCTTCAAGGATTTTCTCTATTTGAACCTGACGGCAAGAAACGATTGGTCATCGACATTACCCAAAGACAAAAATTCCTATTTCTATTCAGGAGCTAATGTCAGTTTTGTATTTACTGATTTATTTGAATCCCTTCGAAATACAATTTCCTACGGAAAAATTAGAGTCGCCGCAGGGCAAACAGGCCGGGACGCTAATCCTTACGGCGTTTACGATGTTTTTGTTCCTTCTTCAATTTATCTGCCATTTGGCCAGATTTTGTTTCCCCTTAACGGGACTAATGCTTATGAAGTCAGCAATCAATTGGGGAATACAAATTTGAAACCTGAGATTACCACTGAATTTGAAGTAGGTACGGAATTGAGATTCCTGCAGAACAGAGTGGGACTGGATTTGACCTTCTACAAGAAAACAACGAACAATCAGATTTTGCCGGTTCAACTTCCTAACACTACCGGCTACGCCACGCAGGTTAGTAACTTCGGCAAGATTGAAAACAAGGGAATTGAACTATTATTTACTGTAACGCCAATTAAGACTTCCGATTTTAGCTGGACCTTAGCAAGTAACTGGACCATTAACAGGAATAAGGTCTTGGAATTAACCAGTGGATTGGACGAGTTTGTGCTTAATAGTATCTACAGTGTTGATTTTGATGCGATTGTTGGCCAGCCCTTAGGTGTTTACAAAGCTCCTGATTATGCGAGGGACGCACAAGGTCATATCATTGTCAATGGGCAAGGCATACCAACAGGGTCTACAGACAAGACCATCGTCGGGAATATGCAGCCGGATTTTGTTACAGGACTTACCAACCAACTGACCTACAAAAATTTTAGTCTTTCCTTTGCAATCGATTATCGGAAAGGAGGCCTGATGTATTCCTATACTAAACGATTAATGGAATTTGTTGGAAACTCAACCAACACAATATACAATGATCGTCAGCCATTTATTGTACCCAATTCGGTTAAACAGGTTGATGTAGATGATGATGACAACCCGGTTTACGGGGAAAATGATGTACCGGTTAACCTGGCCAATGTGACAGAATATTTTAATGCATCCAATAATCCCTACCAGGAACGTGGCCATCTGTTAGACAGGACCTACCTGAAACTGAGAGAGGTTGTTTTCACGTATAATTTCCCCAAATCAATTTTGCAAAAGAGTTTCATCGACAACCTCAGTCTGAGCGTAGTTGGAAGGAATTTGTTCTTGTGGACGCCGGCCTCAAACAATATAATTGATCCCGAGATCACAGGTTACAATGGTTCTTCAGTGAATGCCTATACCGGCGAGTTTGCTGTTGGCCCTTCCGTTAGAAGCATGGGCATTAGTCTACGGGCTGGATTTTAACGTTAATTTTAACAAGACATTAGTATGAAAAGAATAGTAATAATATTAATAGCGTTGATAGCGATTACCTCTTGTCAAGACTATCTGGATGTGAATAAAGATCCTAACAACGCGTCGCAAACAACGCCGGCATTGACGCTGCCCGCGGGGATTGCGTCTGCTGCGGGACAATTTGCGAGCTACTACAACATAGTAGGGGGTATGTGGGTTCAATACTGGACACAAAACAATGGATCAAATCAGTATAAAAACATTGATTCGTATAATGTTCAGCAATCCACGCTGAATACCAATTTTAATGAATTGTATAGCGGATCGCTGGAAGATTTGCAGTATGTAAGGGACGAATCTAAGAAGGCGGGCGACTGGAGTTTGTATTTGATGGGCACGGTCATGCAATGCTATGTTTTTCAAATGCTGGCAGACACCTATGATCAAATTGCTTTCGATGAAGCTTTGCATGGATCTGAGATTCTCCATCCTAACTACAGGTCAGGACAACAGGTTTACGATTCCCTGATCGTCAGGCTTGACGATGCCCTGAGCAAAGACTTTGACGCCATTACAGTGACGAATCCGGGATCATCAGACTTTTTGTTTGGTGGAAGTGTTACAAGTTGGATTCAGTTTGCCAACACGCTAAAACTCAAGATATACCTGAGACAAGTATATGCTAGGCCCGAGGTTGCCAATCCGGGCATTCAGGGTTTATATGATAATGGCGCCGAATTTCTCGCCGAAAGCGCAGCCATGACGCAATTTGTCGACCAGGAAAACAAGAGTAACCCGCTTTATGAGTGTGACCAGCGTAAATTAAACACGGCGCAGAATATTAAGGCCAGCAAGACGTTTATGGACTTCTTGTTAAATAACAGTGATCCACGCGTAGACGCCTTGTTTATCCCCGGAAGCGGTGGTCAAAAAGGACTGGAGCAGGGTAATTTTGGAGCCCCTACCACGGTTGTGAATCCAGCAACAATCTCAAGAGCATTAATTCAGGCAACGGATCCAGTTTACTTTTTATCAGCGGCTGAAAGTTACTTTCTACAGGCAGAAGCTGCTGCCCGGGGATTTGGGTCGGATGACGAAAAAGAATTATACGAAGCCGGAATTTCCGCTGCCTTTGAACAACTGGGTCTCGACGCGAGCGATGCAGAGGCGCTTTTCCAAACCGGCGGGCCATATGAGTATCCGGGCGCTGACCTTGATTCCAACCTGAAGGCAATTATGACTCAAAAATGGGTTGCTTTAGCAGGCTTTGAGGGAATGGAAGCATTCTTTGAACGGAACAGAACGGGCTATCCGGCCCATACCGATTTGGATTATTCTGATGCCGGATATGAGCTGGGTACTTTAGTATATCCAATAGGGGGTTCTTCAGGGACGGGAAATTTCCCAATGAGATTACTTTTCCCTGAAACTGAACAGAACAGGAACCCCAATACTCCCAGCCAGGTTCCGTTTACAACAAAGGTTTGGTGGGATAAAAATGATGACTAAAAAATTGAAAGCGTTATGAAAAAATATTCATATATAAAGTTAATAGCCTTGCTGTCTCTTGCTCTGTTCACTGGTTGTGAGGACAAAGACAGTGAAGGGGTATCAAGAATAACCTACTACCCGGAATTCACTTTAAATGGTGATGAGGAGCTGGTGTTAAGCGTTGGCGATTCATATACAGAGTCGGGTGCGGTCGTCAAGGAGGGAGATTCCGAGATAGAATACACTACAACATACGCCGGAACCTACATTACTGGTCCTGTTGGAAGTATTGACACTTCGGTCGAAGATATCTACGTTGTCAATTATACTGCTATTAATAAGGATGGTTTCCCAGGCACAGCCAGCAGGATCGTAAATGTTGTTGGTCAGGGTGATTTAGTAAACAATATCGAGGGCTGGTATACATCGACCGTAGTGCGCGACGTAGGAGGGGGCGGACCAGCCTATACCGACATGGAATACGTGATCATCGCTAAAACAGGTGCTAATACCTATCAAATTTCGGATGGCATCGGCGGATACTATGATCTGGGAAGACAGTATGGAACCGCCTATGCAGCGACCGGGGCGACGCTGACAGCCAATAATATCGCCGCCAACGACTTCACATTTGGTCCAAATTTCAGCGTTGGAGCATTTGGTGGCGTGGCTACTTTAACATCATTTGAGGTTGACGCAGGGTCAAAGACAATTCACTTTACCTCTTCCTGGGATGCAGGATACAAATTCGATGTAACATTAAAGCAAGTTCAATTTTAACAGAATCACAAAATGAAAAATATATCGATAATTCTTTTTGCTTTTCTCTTTGCGTTGGCTTCATGCGATGAGGATGACCCAAACGTGAAAGAAACAACCACCAAAGATTTTGCCGGGGAATGGTGGGTAACTTATTCGGTCGACGGAGATGATGTCGGCGGAGGTCATAGTGAAATCATTACCTCTAACTCAGCGGCAAATATTGCCACAGAAATAATTGTTTCGGATTATGTCAGTCCAACGGCGACTTCAGGAAACTTCTGGAGCTATAAAGTCAAGGCTCAGACGGATCCCACCAACAAGTCTTTCAGTGCAAACGAAGTAATTAGTTCTGCTCTGTATGACGGCGACCCATATGACATTGGGGTAAACATTCTGAACGGGAAAATATTTCCGGAAGGGGGTCATTCTAAAACGGGTGTAGTAGTAGATAGCATCTATTTTGAGATTCAGTTTGAAGATGATTCAACACCTTACGGCACAACTTATGTTGTATCGGGGCATAAGCGGACTGGATTTACCGCGGACGACTATTGATTTGCTAGAAACTTTGAATTTTCAAAAAAAGGGCCTGCCAAGGCCCTTTTTTAATTCTTGGATAGTTAAGATTTCGATCCTGCAAAATATGAAATCACGCCCTCTGAAACCATTGGGAGTATCTAAATGGGGCAGCGTTAGGGGGCATTTTTCCGCCAAAATTTGCTGAAATTAAAGGTTTTTGACTGTGGTAATCTCATACCCCAGGGCCGGTGGTAATACATTTTTTAACGGGTGCGCCGAATATGAAAAAGTACCACTTTATGTGGTATTTTTTATTCCGAATTAACCCCTTAATTTGGGGGACAAATTTCATTAACCTAAACATAATTCTATGAAGAAGATTCTACTAGCTAGCTTCTTTGTTGCCCTGTTCTTTAGTGCATGGGCACAAGAGCGAACGGTCACAGGAAAAGTGACCTCTGCAGAAGATGGATCAGGCCTTCCAGGCGTGAATGTACTTTTGAAAAATACTGCAACAGGTACAGTTACGGATGGCACTGGGTCCTATTCAATCAATGTTCCTCAGGCAGGGGGAACGTTAGTATTCACCTTTATTGGACTTGTCTCGCAAGAAATTGAAATTGGCACACGTTCGGTTATAGATGTGTCAATGGCAAGCGACGTGACACAACTTACTGAGGTTGTTGTAACTGCCCTTGGCATTAAGCGAGAGGAGAAATCTCTCGGATACGCAGTTCAGGAGGTGAAGGGAGATCAGCTTACAACAGTAAAGTCCGATAATTTCCTTAACTCGCTCTCGGGAAAAGTAGCGGGGCTTCAGGTTAAGAACAATACCAATTTCGGGGGTGGGATGAACGTGTTGATCAGAGGGTCGTCTTCTTTGACGAAAAATAACCAACCCTTATATGTGATTGATGGTGTTCCGATCAGCAATTACAATGCAAATAACAGCGGACAGACTACCGGTCGTCAGGGATATGACTATGGAACTGCAGTATCCGATATCGATCCAAATAATATTGAGTCCCTTAGCGTACTAAAAGGGTCGGCGGCAACAGCCCTTTACGGGTCACGGGCCGCAAATGGCGTTATTCTTATCACAACCAAGAAAGGTAGCAAGTCTGGTAAGGGGGTTGGTGTATCTTTCAGTTCGAATGTAACATTCAGCAAAGTAGACAAGAAAACCATCCCTGACTACCAGAAAGAATATGGAGCCGGCTATGGCCCATACTATAGTGGAGGTGACTATCCTTACCTTGAAGAGGTTGATGTTGATGGGGATGGGACCGACGATCTGCTTGCACCAACCTATGAGGATGCTTCTCGCGGACAAAAATTTGATCCTAATTTAATGGTGTGGCAATACAATGCCTTTTACCCTGAATCGAAACATTACGGTTCGCCTACCCCTTGGGTCGCTGGAGCACACGGACCGGACACCTTTTTTGAGACTGCCAAAAGTTATACCAATAGTGTGGATATCTCCAATGCAAGTGAAAACGGTAGCTATCGGTTGGGATACACTAATTCTGATTTAGCTTATGTAATGCCAAACAGTTCTATCAAGAGAAACAATTTCATTTTAAATGGATCCTATAACATCCTTAAAAACCTGAAGGTGACGGCCAGCGCAAATTATATAAATACAAAAGGCAAAGGCAGGCCATCGACCGGTTACAGCGACAACATAATGTCGTCTTTCCGCCAGTGGTATCAAATGAACGTTGATATTCAGGAACAGAAGGATCTCTTTTTTAATTCAGGCAAGAACCTAACCTGGAATCCGGCATATTATACCGATCTGGTACCTATTTATTGGGATAATCCGTATTGGGTACGGTATAAAAACTATGAGACTGATGAGCGCAACCGGATTATTGGATATGCGCAATTGGATTACGATGTTACTCCTTTCTTAAGTATTCAGGGCAGGGCCTCAATTGATACCTATGATCAATTAAATGAAGAGAGAAAAGCAGTTGGTTCAGGTTCGGGAGAATTCGGAGTCGACCGCCCGGATATTACTTCTGGATATTCGAGGTATACACAAACCTGGCGTGAACACAATCTCGACCTTATGCTTAATTTCCATAAAGCATTAGGTGATAATTTGGACCTGACGGCTTTTCTTGCCACAAATATTAGGAGAAGCAGGAATGAAACATACTATGCGTCAACGAGTGGTGGATTATCAGTTCCGGACATCTATGCTTTGAGCAACAGCAAGGATCCAATGTTACCGCCAGAAGAACTACTCCAGGAAATTGGAGTGAATGGTTACATAGGTAGCGTGAGTTTGGGTTATAGAGATTTCCTTTATCTGGATGCGTCAATCAGGCGAGATCAATCATCGACTTTGCCGGAAAGCAATAACACTTACTATTATCCATCTGTCTCCACAAGCTTTGTGTTTTCAGAACTGATGGAGAGCCCGACGCTCTCGCTTGGTAAGCTGCGTTTGAACTATGCTGAAGTAGGTAACGATGTAACGCCTTTGAGTGTAATCGATACTTACCGAATCAATGCGCCCTTTGATGGCAATTCTCTCACTACAGTATTTGATTCAAAGAATAATCCGAATTTGAAGCCTGAACGGGCAAGGACGATAGAAGCCGGGTTGCAACTGAATTTTTTGCAAAACAGGTTGGGATTGGATGTAGCCGTTTATAAAAAGAACACGTTTGACCAATCTATTCCTTTGTATGTTTCCCAAGCTACTGGCTACTGGCGGAAATGGATTAACGCCGGCGAAATGGAAAACAAAGGAATCGAACTTGCCTTGTTTGCCACACCTGTCAACTTGAGTAATGGATTCAGGTGGGATATTAATGTGAACTGGGCTGCTAATCGCAACAAGGTTGTTAAGCTATACACCGATGAAACGGGTAATAAGGTGACCAATCTTGAGCTCGCGAGCCTTCAGGGAGGTGTTCATATTGTTGCCAGAGAGGGACAACCCTATGGTGCAATTACGGGAACCGATTATGTTTATCATGACAATGGAGGAAGACTTATAAACCCCGCCAACGGACGTTACAGAATCTCATCGACAAACGACAATGTGATTGGCAATGTAAATCCTGATTGGATTGGTGGTGTAATGAACTCCATCAGTTACAAGAACTTTACCTTCAGCTTCCTCATTGACGTGCAACATGGTGGAGATGTTTTCTCCCTTGACCTGTGGTACGGAATGGGAACTGGCTTGTACAAGGAGACTGCTGGCTTAAATGACTTGGGGAATCCAGTCCGTGACCCTGTTTTGCGCAACGATGATGGAACATACGATCCTGCAACCGGCGGGATTCTCAATGAAGGCGTGTATGATGATGGTTCGCCCAATACCAGGAGAGTTGCTGCTGACCGATATACAGCAGACGGTTGGGCGGTTAGCCCAAATGCAAGATTCGTCTACGACGCTTCTTATGTTAAGTTGAGGTCGGTTTCGTTAACCTATAATCTTCCGAAAGCCTTGTTGGCAAAGACGCCTATTCAGGGTGCATCTATCGCGTTTGTTGGTTCAAACGTCTGGATAATCAGCAAAAACCTTCCTCATGCTGATCCTGAGGCAACTTTGGGTGCTGGCAATATTCAGGGATGGCAAAGTGGTGTCGCACCGATGACAAACAATTATGGATTCACTCTTAATGTGAAGTTTTAAAATTAACGCGTGAAAATCATGAAAAGAAAATATATAATATCCGTTTTGTTGGCCTCCCTTTTTGTCGGCTGTACCGATAAGTTTGAGGATTTCAACACAGACAAAAAAAACCCTCCGGTTGTTCCTGGCAATTCATTGTTCACGAATGGGCAGAAAGAGCTAGCAGACCAGGTGAATCAAACCAGTGTTAATCAAAATGTTTTTAAGCTCTGGGCTCAATACTGGACAGAAACAACTTACATAGACGAGGCTAATTATGATATCGTGACGAGAAATATTCCCGAGACGGTTTACCGTTACTACATCCGTGAAAGCCTTAAGGACTTAACAGAGGCAGCCAGAGTTATTTCCGAGGAAACAGATCCAACAACACAATCAACTATACAAAACCGGTTGATGATCATCGAACTATTGAAAGCCTATGCATTTCAACAACTGGTAGACATTTTTGGTATGATCCCTTATTCAGAGGCTTTAAATATCGATAATGTTTACCCTAAGTATGACGATGGTGCGGCAGTATACAGTGATTTGATTGCGAAGGTAGATGCCGCAATTGATGGGTTGGATGCAAATGAAGAAAGTTTTGGTTCGGCAGATTTGTTCTATGGAGGAGATGTATCTAAATGGATAAAATTTGGGAACTCATTGAAGATTAAGCTAGGGATATCAATAGCTGATGCGAATCCAACTTTGGCTGAATCGACAATTGTGTCCGCCGTTGACGGCGCTTTTGCTTCTGAGGCTGATGAATGTCTGATTCAATATCAGGGATCTTCTCCTAATCAAAATCCCTTGTATCAGGAGATCATATTGACAGGGAGAAAGGATTACGTTGTGGCCAATACTTTCGTTGATAAGTTGAACGCACTTCAGGATCCAAGAAGAGACCATTTCTTTTCGAATAAGATTAACGGTGAATACGTTGGGGGCATTTACGGTCATGCAAATGCATACGCTAATTATTCGCACATAAGTGATGGTATTTTGCAGGCAACCTTCCCAGGTTTCATAATGACCTATAGTGAGATTTTATTTTACCTTGCTGAGGCAGCCGAGAGAGGTTTTGCAGTGCCCAATACTGCTGAAGAATATTATAACATGGGTATAACGAGTTCAATACTTAGCTGGGGTGGTACACAGGCCGACGTTGATACATATTTAGCTCGCACGGATGTTGCCTATGCCACTGCTCCTGATGCCTCAGCCGAGGGATGGCGGGAGAAAATCGGAACCCAGTCTTGGATAGCCAACTATACTAAAGGTTTAGAGGCTTGGACTACCTGGAGAAGGTTGGATTATCCTGTATTCAATGTTCCAGAGCAATGGACTTCGGTGATGGATATCCCAACTCGATTCACATTCCCCGTTGAAGAGCAGACGCTTAACCAGACTAAGTACGGCGAAGCGGTAAACGCAATGGGCGGCGATGAACTGACCATCAAGATATTCTGGGATAAGTTTGACGCAAACGAATAATAAACAGAGACACTTTTAACAAGATAAGGGGCTGCAATTTTGTAGCTCCTTATTTTTTTGTGCTTCTTGAACGATGTCGGCCAGTCTTTCCTAAAAAGATCTTGGAAAGGAGAATAAGACAGGAACAGAAAACGTATCACCAAAAGGTTGTTGGACGATATGTTTATGGTTGATAAGGCTTTTTAAGAAACAAGTAGGCGACCAGGGTTTGTCTTCGCAAAAGTAGAAACAACCCGTAGCAATAAACTCAGACGGAAAATTCAGCAGAAGCCAAAAACACGATTACAATACTGGTAAGCTTTCTGCGCTAGTTTCTCCACCAACTTGGCTCAACAGTGGACGGTTCTCCACCGGTGTATTCGAGGCAGCTATTGCAGCCAGGGGGAGGAACGAAGGGTCCAGGTGAGTTTGGTATGCAAGTCGATCTTAATGTATTGGCTACATTATAGGACAAATCGTTGCGATTGAAATACCAACGCCTTGCTTGTTCGTTGATAACAGCAAAATAACCTACCACGGATTTTTCGCCATTCGATGAGTTGATGTTTGTCTTGAGATTGTAAGGCGGCCTGTCCGATTGAAGAGAGCCTTGATCTCGGTCTTGCAGTTCCTTCAGAAAGAAGAAATAGTCTTTGGAAACAATTTCCTGTCTTATGAGTACAGTAAGGTCTTCGAGAATTCTTTCATTTTGCAAAGTCTCAACAAAGAATAAGTTTTTGTCATACCCACCCTTGTAATCTTCTTGTAAAGTATAGTCTGAAAGATAATATGGATTTTTCACCCAGCATTTCTTAACTGGTGAGAACAGTGGTGGTATTGGTGCAATAAAAATCCAATGGGAATAAAAATCCCATTTGTAAT
>DASUGQ010000504.1:0-6439 GCA_036273935.1 Cyclobacteriaceae bacterium
GTAAAATAGAAATTATTTGATTAAAAAAATTCGGATTAAATTTTCGAAATTCAAGAAGTGCTTTTCCAAAGTAAAACATTTCAGTTCATACCCAGGTCATAAAGAGTGTTAGCGTTTTTGCGCATCACCATCTCGGCCATTTCCATCGCGCGATCTCTGGTTATTTCATTATGCCTTATCATTTGGGTTAACGCCAAGGCAAGCGCATCCCTGCACGTTCTGGAAGCGATCCAGGCACCTAATTCCCATCCGATTCCGGGCCCGAAAGATGCGGCGTCGGTCCCAAACAGGATTTTCTCAGGGTATTGGGAAAGCCATTCTGTCAATACATTGGCAAGTTGTTGTGTAGTCCAGAATCTGGTTAGTCCCGAAATGTCCGCGTAGACATTAGGTTTCCATAACATCATGCTGGTATGATCGCTGAATGTGCCGCCTCCGTGTACTAAAATAAATTTAGTGCCCTTCAATTCAGGATCATTAAATACTGGCTCCAACAGCAGCGGGTCACTGCCTTTCGCATCATAGTAGTTTCCCGGACCGGGAAATGAATGAATATGAACTGCCATACCCAGGCGTCCCGTCTCCCTGGCGATGTAACGAAAAAGAAAATCCTGAAGAGATTTGTATTCAGAATGCGATGGTTCACCGCCATTTATATATTTCGAATATACTTTAGAAGCAGTTTTAAAATCGACATCATCAAAATCGAGTTTACGAAGAAATCCAACTTCAAATTTAATTGCAACACAACCTTTTTCTTTCTGATTTTCCAGGGTTCTGGTTACAACTTGCTTAACGTATTCATTTAATGTGACGGGTAGCTTTGCCATATTGAGGTCGGTCAGATAATTCTTCAGATGTTGCTCTTCAAAAGGGAATAGCTTTTCACGATCGGGCGAAGTAGCAGCTTCCAACTTCGTATTCAAAGGGTACAAGAGCGCATCCCCAAAGGATACCCATCGGAAACGCGGTGAAGAAAGACCCGGCCCCATTGCTGTTCGGTTTGTAAGCATGATTTCAATACCCGTTTGATCGAGAACCCACTCCTGAAATTTTTCACCTTTTTCTCTCACAAGCCTATCGATATTTCCGGCATACGCCTCAATATCTTGTTCGGTCAACGATGCGCCCGGATAGTTGTAAAGCTTTTGGTAAGCAGCACGCCAGTCGGGGCTGTTGGGCCTTAGTCTTGCAGGAATTTCAAAGGGAAGCAGTACGTATAGAGGCAGGGCATCGGAACCCTCATCATTGGGGTCCGTAGTGTTCGCATGGCTATGGTTGTCGACAGCCTTTATGTTGTCGATAAATTTCGACAATTCAGGATCCAAGTCAGGCGAACTGACAGGTTTATCATCCACGATGGGATAAGATTGCGCTCGCAAAATCATTGACACACTTAGGAAGTAGAATACGACTATCCCAAATGTGTATAGGCTTTTATTCGGCTTCATAATATCTATAATTTAGTTCTGTTGATCATGGCAATAATGAGCATCATGCCTAATACAAGACAAAACTATATGAAGTGTGTGAAGGGAGATTTGCTCAAAGGCCAGATAAGTATGCTAAAACGTCGGAAATGGACTAGTCGGGAACGGACTAAAAGAATTGTCCTTGACTTCTGTATTTGCCAGGTGCAACGCGATACTTGTTTTTGAACACCTTGATAAAATGAGATTTGTTTTCAAAACCTGTGATGAGGCAAATTTCATCAATTCCTTTGTTACTGGTTTCGAGCAAGTATTTGGTATGTTCCAATCGCTTCTGGAGGAGCCACTTTGCAGGGGAAGTACCGTAAATTTTCCTGAATTCGACCTTGAACGAAGAAAGGCTTCGTGCGCACAGCCGGGAGAATTCCGGAATGGAAAGATTATACGTAAAGTTGGCTTCCATTAATTCCTTAATGGAAGGTTGTTCAGACCTGCATAACTCGCAGAAATACGAGTTGATTGGCAAGTATTTTTTGACCGATAAAATGCCGACGATCAATTCTTCAAATTTCAATTTGAGCAGAGTTTTTGTCGGTGGAATTTCCTGATTGAAATAAGATAACAAAGAATTGAAATAGGACTGGATCAGGTTGTCTTTTTCAAATGTAAATACAGCATCTGTTTCAAAACCCGGCGCGTTTACGACTGATCGAATTTCATATTTTCTAATAACAGACCTGATAAAATCATCTGGCACAAAAATCAGTAATTCACAAAAATCTTCTTGATACTCACTTTCTACGAGGATACTGCCTTTTTTGATAAAAACGCAGTCGCCGGACTCAAGTGGGTACTCGCCGCGTGGTGTTCTCACTAACGTCTCTCCGGTCAGTATGAAGGCAAAAAAGTTATTGTCGCACCAGAACCCGGTCGTGGACGATTCGATCGGACATTTGAATTCGACAAATAGCAGGCCTTCCACTTCAAATTTTCTGAACATGGGAGTATTTGCGACAAAATCCTGGACGTTATTCATGAGTCAGAGCATGACAGCATCAGATTGTTAATATAGTGAAATGATTATTTATTAGATAGGCCTGCAGGAATGCGTAATATGCGGAATAAACACTTTGTAGCTTTCACACCTCTATCACCTCTCCTTTACCATTTCCTAAATTTCTTCCCCATTTGGCAATGCCATTCAAAGCTTCGGTGAGAGATTTCCCAAATTCGGTAAGCGAATACTCAACACGGATGGGGGGCTTGGTTCTATAAGCCTTTCGCTTTATCAATCCAACGACGCTGCCAAAAAATGGTAAAGGTCAGATGGACCGAGTTTGCCCTTGAGGACCTCAGGTCAATTCATGAATTCATAGCAAGGGACTCGAAGTCATATGCCGACAACTTCGTAGTTGATCAAGTGCAACCATTTCCCAATTCACGACGAAAAGTTCCTAAATTTGGTTCCGAGGTTTCAACATTACCCACTAAATTAGTATGTGTGTAAACTGAAAGCATTTTCTCCCCGGGACTTGCCGGACTCTCTGACACGAATTTGATTGGGCGGTAATCAAACCTTATCATTGTGACGCTTCAAATGAAATATTATTATCACTTAACTATTTTATTGGCATCATTTCTCTTTTGTATTTCTTCTGAAATATTTGCTGCGCCGCCTGATTCTTTGACATACCAAAGTATTGATCAATATATTCAGAAGCAAATGAAAACCTATAAGATCCCCGGTGCTGCAATAGGCATTGTTGAGGATGATAGTGCGGTATATCTTAAAGGATATGGTATTGCCGACAACAGTGACCGAAAAGTGTCGCCGAAAACGCCCTTCTTATTAGGTTCCGTGACTAAATCTTTTACAGCACTTGGAATTATGCAATTGGTTGAAGAAGGCAAAATTGATCTCGATACCCCTGTCCAAAAATATTTGCCATGGTTCAGGATAGCCGATGTTAAAGCCTCATCTCAAATCACCGTTCGGCAGCTTCTAAATCAGACAAGCGGTTTTTCTACTCTTGATGGACGGAAGAAATATACGGATCACGATATGAAAGAAGATGCTTTGGAAAATTATATCCGCAGTTTAAAAGGAACAGAACTCATTGCTCCTCCGGGACAAAAATTTGAATATTCAAACATTAATTACGGGATACTGGGATTAATTATACAGAAGATATCAGGCATGTCATATGAATCTTATATTCAAAAAAAAATATTCGAGCCGTTAAACATGCAACATTCCTATACATCACTCGCAGATGCAAAAGCGGGCGCTGTATCGAGAGGATATTATCCTTTCTTTGATATTCCTGCTACGTTCGACAAACCGTTATCTCGTGCAATTACGCCGTGGGGAGGTTTGTGTTCGAGCACAGAAGATATGACGCATTATATAATAGCCAACCTGAACAAGGGCAACTATTTAAACCGGGAAATTCTTTCCGAACAAGGAATGGTTGATGCTCATAGCCCCGGACCTATAATCAGTGATAATTTCTACAAATCAAGCTATGGTATGGGATGGGGTATTTATCCACAATATAAACCGAATAAAGAAACCTATACTGCAATTTCCCATGATGGTGCAGGTCCATTTTACCATTCGTTTGTCCTGCTTGTTCCGGAAAAAAAATTCGGAATGGTGTTACTAATCAACCTGGACGATCCGCTTACCGAATCAATTTTTTCCTACCTTGGGTGGATTATTGCGGAGATATATTTTGGCAAACCTCCATCATATCCCCAACCGGCTGAAAATTTTATTGTTCAACATGCGCGAGTTATATATGCAGGCCTTGTAATCTTATTAATTATAGGTTTTTTCTGGTCATTAAGAAGTCTCCGGCTCCATCGATTGTCGGTTAGAAAAAATAAACATACATTAAAACCAATTCTTCTTTATTTAATCATTCCATTAATTATAGATATTTTATTATCAATCTATATACTTGCAGTTCTGCTCCCCCAAAATGATTTTACACTACATCTTGCGTTAGTTTTTACACCTGATGTAGGAATAATGCTCATTGTGATTCTTTTACTCACAATAGTCTGGGGTGCTATAAGGACATTTTTAATGCTGAAAACACTATATAGAAAATCTTAATTCACCAGTTCTTTTGCTAGAGTGAAAAAATAGGTTCAGATTATATTGAAAAAAAGGAAAACTTCGGATTGTAACTTTTAAATGAAACATTATTTTCAGTTTACTATTTTATTAGTACCATTTCTTTTATGTATTTCTTTTAAAATATTTGCTGCGCCTCCTGATTCTTTGACATACCAAAGGATTGATCAATATGTTCAGAGGCAGATGAAGGACTATAAAATTCCCGGTGCTGCGGTTGGTATTATACTGGACACCCGGATAGCCTACCTTAAGGGTTATGGTATTGCAGATAATAGTGGCCGCAAAGTGACGCCGCAGACACCTTTCCTGCTGGCCTCGGTAACAAAATCCTTTACAGCACTTTGTATTATGCAATTGGTTGAGGAAGGTAAAATTGATCTTGATGCGCCGGCTCAAAAATATATACCCTGGTTTCATACAGCAAATGCGGGAGCCTCCTCTCATATTACCGTACGCCATCTGCTAAACCGAAAATACCTGGTTGACAATCTTATTCGTAGCCGCGAGGACTTAATAAAGGAACTATTATTTGATCGGGACAAAATCAAAGCTGTGGGCGGAAAGCCCCAAACTGAATGCATTGAAGAAGATAAGCCTGGCAGTTTATGTGACATTCATTATGGAAGAAACACCACACATGACTACTGATTTTACCAAACCTTTTACGTTTACTGTGCTACCGGGGATAAACGATATCAAAAACAATATCAAGTATTGATCGAGGGAGGCGTCTTTGGTTGTCGAAATTATTTTCCGGTTTTTTCTAAAAGGATAAATATTTATTGTTTATTAATAAATATTTATTATAATGGTGAGTAATTTAAAATTCATACAATCATTATGAAGAGAATTTCAATAATATTTCTTCAGGCAGTCGTCGTTCTTATCGGTATTGCGGCACTTGCCATTATGATCCGGTTTCCATTGACCGAGGGAAGAGCGGAGAACTTAGACCTTTTCAGCATTTACTTTGACCCATTCATCTTGTATGGATATGCATCATCAATCGCTTTTTTTGTTGCGTTGTATAAAGCATTCAAATTACTGGGATATATCGGACAGAATAAACTGTTTTCGCTACACTCGATAAGAACTTTAAGAAGTATAAAATATTGCGCAATCATTTTAAGCATTTTAATTGTGACTGCAGGACTATACATAAGGATATTTCATAATAAAGAAGACGACCCTGCTGGTTTTCTTGCAATGTGTATCGTAATTACTTTCATCTCTATCGTAGTTGCAACTGCTGTGGCAGTGCTTGAAAAGGTCTTGCAAAATGCCATAGATATGAAATCTGAAAATGACTTAACAATTTAAGCTATGGCGATTATTGTGAACTTAGACGTGATGATGGCAAAGCGAAAAATTTCTCTGAATGAACTTTCTGAAAGAGTTGATTTGACATTGTCTAACCTTTCTATCTTAAAGACAGGGAAAGCGAAAGCAATTCGTTTTAGCACCTTAGATGCAATTTGCAAAGCATTAGACTGCCAACCAGGAGACCTTTTGGAATATGTAAATGACAAAAAAAGAACAACGAACCGCTAACACAGGTTTTGCCTGTCGACGAATGAAGATTCATTTACTTTGCCCTTGATGAGCGTGATCAAGGCTATCTTTCAATGAAAGAAAAAAGCAATGGTGCGAACAGCTGATGATTAATTATTAATTTGATTTGCAGGGAGCGCCTTATATACGAGCCGTTGGCGAGGCGCATACAAACACGATATAAAACAAGTTGATTTTGACCGCGCAATTTTATAAAAATAATCTATTCTTTAATAAAAAAAGACACTTGTCGTCTGGCATAACAATTTTTATATTCATGCTAATTGCATTTTCCTGTCAGAAGAGAGAAGTT
>DASUGQ010000505.1:0-2849 GCA_036273935.1 Cyclobacteriaceae bacterium
TATATGCTGCTCTTAATATTCCCTTATGGCTAAAGAGATATGGGGAGTACATGAAGAAAATGCAACAGCCAAATCGTGTTCATGGACTGCTTGGCGCAATTAATTTGAGATCAGCTTTGACGCTTCTTCAATGTTCGTAACGGCCTGCTCTGATCCGGAGAACGTAGTTTCAATTTTCTTTATAACCTTTTTCTTTTTTGCTTTGAATCGCGGAATCTTCAATTTATCCGCAGGTATTTCCCCGCAAACAATTTCTGTCAGGGATTCCATAATCTCCTCATCCTCAAACTTTGAGTCATATTTTGCCTTCAGTTCTCTCTTCAGGAATGCAATTACGTGTGGTGAGAAAAGAAGCCCGGCGACACTCAGGGGTTCAAGTGCAGAATACCTTGACCATAGATCAGTGAGACTTTTCTTGTTCACGGCATCGCGGTGTAGATAGACTAACTGTCCTAAGACTTCCTTTGGGTTAAATTCTTCTGAGGCAAAGTCGATTTCATAAATTAGTTTCTCGCTGATGGGCTTCTCGAAAAGTATTTTATATAACTGAAATTGGCGGCCATTGGTAAGGATCGCCCAGTCAATTCCTTCGTTGGCGCCATAGTTAATGGCTTGCCTGAGATGTTTGTCAGAAAGGTCTATTGAAAATGCTTTAACCTCCACGAGGAAATGCCTTTTGCCGCCTACCTGCACGATATAATCCGCATAGGTACCCTTAATCATGTATTCAGTTTTTATTTCCTCTAACTCTTGGTATCCAAGGACGGAAGTCAAAAAGGTGTTAATCATTATCCGCGTACCCGACTCATCCAATTCTCCAATGTTCTTTGTTAGGTACCGCTTCTTGTAATCTTTTATTGCAGCAAGCATTTTGTCTGTTTTACTGGACGTGATCATAGCTGTGTGGTTTAGGGTAAGAATCTTCCTGTCAGTCCTAATATAGGCAATTACAGGATTCTCAATACTCACTGTTTTCTGGGATGTCATTTGGAGGGACACATGCCTGACCAAAAACTTCAGCTCTTACTTTCGCTTTCGTATTGAATGGATGAATTGCTTCGGGTGATTTATGCAGTGACCATGAGACGATTGAAAATTGCATATGATATCCTGTAAAGAGTCCGCAATTGCGCAAGTGTATCGCGTGACGCCAGACATTTTCTATTTGGTTGCTGGTATTGACATTGAACACAACACATTAAGGCGCCAGCGGACTTGCAAAGATTATAAGCACCTTCGGCCTGCAAAGTAATGTTAACATATTAGGATACTTATTGAGATGCTACATATTTGAAATGTTCAGTGGCAATCAGCAGGATTGAAATATTGGCGAGGACGACGGTCAGTCTTGCCTTAAATAAAATAGGCAATTGCTGGTTAATCAGGTTCGTTACTTTTTATTGTCAGCCGTGGCAACTAGCCGGGGTATGGGAATTTTATGGTATGAATTCCGCGCACCGAGGCGGGCACAGTTGTTCAGGGATTCATAGAAATGCGTGTCTATTTTTATGTCGAAGCAGATATTTCATATCCGTATTATTACTTTCAAAGTAATTGTGTGGATATAAAATGAATTTTCGGGTCTCAAAGGGGAATCGTACTGGCTTTCGTTCGGATAGATTCAAACTATACCTCGACAACCTGAATAAGTTCTATGCCGAGCGCTCTTTCTAGTTTATCAATAGTTTCAAAAGTCATATTTTCCTGACCTTTCAAAACCTTGTTTACATGCTGGCGGGTTACTTTCATTTTGTGAGCCAGATCTTGTTGGCTCAAGCCACGCTCATCAAGAATATCCAGTACCCTGAATGCAACACCCATCGCCTTCCTTAGACGTCCCCTGTTTTCAGGTTTATAATCTTGCCTGTCTTTCCACCCATAAGCGGGAGTGGCCTTTGCCAATGCCTTGGGTTTTTCATTTTTTCTTTTAGCTGCCATAGTTAATCAATATCTAAGTAAACAAAAGAACCTTCCGAATTTCCTTCCTGCAGAAGTTTCCGCACCAGTTCCAGTTTTTTAAGTTCTTTCTTCAAATGTGGTCTTCCGTCCATTTGATCAGTCAGCTTGATAGCACTTCCTGTGATCACATACCAGTCCCGGAACTTTACGGCATACACACGCAGTATACTTTTTCGTATCCCGGCTTTCGCTTTCGACTTTTGAAATTCATACCTTGATTGTTCCAGCTCGCGGTTATCCAACGGTTTAAATAATTCGTCCAACTTATCATGATCGGAAAATTCAATCAAACTATCGTAAATCATTTCGGCCTCCGTCAAAGCTTGTTTAACAGCATCCTTTACACTCAACTCCGGTGCGAACTCGCCCAGGTCTTTACGGTATTGGATGAAGAACGTCCTCAGGTCTTCAAAGTCGTGCCAAAGATCAAAGGTCTTATCCAGCTCATCTTTTTGATCAGGCTCAAAACAAGCCGCAAACAACCTGTCCTTCGCCTTTTCAAAGATAGATATTTTACTCATAAATGTCAACCTATAGGTTTACGAAAAAGTTCCCATTTTGTTACCCAATGATAAAGCTTCGGCAAAATTATAGCCTTAAACTTCGATTTATTTTCAATAAACTGTCATTGATGAACCCTATAAAAAAACTTAGGAGTGAGTAAGTCATTCATTGAAATCCGCGGTTCCAAACCAACCCACCAAAATTGGGCCACGAACCTGCTTTGCTGGCACTGCGCCCGGCATTTGGTGGAAGAAGTGCAGGGCGACCTCGAAGGAGAATTTGAAATTTAAAGTAAAACAGGTTGGTGTTACGAGAGCCAGGCTTGACTACATCAGGAAATCTAATTGGTTTTATAAAACCGTTCGCCAGAATTATACATTGCCTAC
>DASUGQ010000506.1:0-17210 GCA_036273935.1 Cyclobacteriaceae bacterium
GTTTTCAATTGATGGATTTTTAAAGAAGCTTCCGGCATTGCCAATCATTGCCGGGTCTGGCAACTTGCTTCTGCGAATAGCTACGACAGCATCACTCACAGCCCGAACTGTTGGCACTGTGATGTTGTTCTTTTTCATCACCTCCCGAATTGCGCCATAGCTTATGTTGAGGTGATGGTTCCTTTTTGTGAGTCGGACAGACACTGCTGTTATAAAATATTGGTTCTTGATCTCATGTTTAAAAATGCTTTCACGGTATCCGAACTTGCACTCTTCCCGGGAAAATAGTCTGACCTTTCCCGTTGCTAACTCGACGGCCTCGACGCTCACCAGGGTCTCTTTTATTTCGACTCCATAAGCCCCGATGTTTTGCATGGGAGCAGCGCCCACAGTACCGGGAATCAGTGAGAGGTTTTCAATTCCTCCCCAGTCGTTTTGAACGCACAGCATAACCAGATCATGCCAGGTTTCTCCCGACCCGGACTTAAGGCATATGCTGTCATCGTCTTCTGATTCTTTGGTGATGCCCTTGATCTCGTTCTTAACAACCAGGCCATCGAAATCATGAGTGAGTAAAATGTTGCTGCCGCCGCCCAATAAAACATGCTTTTTACTTTTGAAAAACTCCGATTGAAGCAGCTCAACTAATTCTTTAACTGATTTTATACGAACTAAATAACGGGCCCGGGCACGGATATGGAAAGTGTTGTATGGATGTAGCTCTACGTTTTCTTCAATCAGTAGCATGCGTCAGGCAAAAGCCGAATGTCTTAAAAAAGAAGGAAGGCAACAAAAAATGAGCGATTTGAGAATGAACGATCGAGCAATACAGGTCGTCATTGAATCATCTCTGCCAGGTCAGTCTTTGAAATCTTGAAAAGACAAATTCTTGGAAACCTTCCGGCGAGGTAGGTAGTACCACAAACTGCCAGTCCTTCATCTGTGGTTTGTATAAGGGAAGCGACTTCAAATGGATTTGAAAAGCCAAGATAGTGCGAGCCTGCCAGGGCGCCGGTTGCTTCATCATAAAACAATAATGCGATTTGCTTTGACTTACTATCGCTTCCGTAAACTAATGTATTGGTCGAGTTGATAACAGTCCGTATGATTCTTATGTTGGCATTGGGTACAAGTTCCAGCAATGTATTGCCCGGATAATCTACACTGGAGGTGATGCTATTTGTGGGGAGGATTACATTGGGCAGAAGAAAGTTGTCTCCAAAATTAAACCTTGCTGCCGCGAATTTTGTGCTTGCAATTGGAGTCACTGCGCTAAAACCACCATCATCCTGCTGACCCTGAACAACGCCTGTTGGGTCGTCAGCATTCAAGTCAGTAAAAACGAGTGAGAATGTATAGTTGAAAAATCCATTAAAATAGTAAAGGCCTCCCGGTACTCTTCCAACACTGAACGGGAGCTTTTTACCTCCGGTGATGAAATGATTAATCAGCGGTTCTTCAACATCATCACCAACGCCAATATCGAATCCCTTTGAAGCAAGCGTCCCGCCGGTAGGTCCGATAAGAGATATCGTTGAAAGCTTGTCAATGTGGTTATAACTTAACAATATGAATGAGTTGCTTTCAATCGACGCTGCGGTAGGGTAGGTGATGTTGTCCTGAACCGGAGTGATGGACACATTTTCCAGCATGGCATCGGCCTTTGCCATCTGTGCCTGAAGGGTTACCTCTTCCATACAAAAGAAATAATATTCACCATTGTATTCCATTAGGCTTGCAACTGGATTTACATAGGCCGCATCAACCTCCATATCTTTTTCAAAGGCACCTTGCTTGTCTACCTTCATCATGTATATGCCCGCAAAATTGGAATCTTCTAAGCTCCTGCTGGCAAGGATAAGGTAGCCTCCATCCGGCGTTTGTTTCATGTCAATGGGACTATAGGCCGCATTGAACAGGTTGTTATCATAAATTTTGGTGAAAGTTTCCTCATTCACCCGTGGATCAGATTCCTCTTCACAGGAAATTGCGATCATCAAAAAAGCAACCAGTACAAGAGTGAGGTAGGATCTAAACATAGCTTTAACTGAAGTTCGGAGGTTCACGTTATGATTTATTTTTTGTCGAGTGATTTAAAACCGCTTCCCAGGAAGCGCAGTGGAAACAGGCAGCCGATGGAAATAACGATATTATCCATCGTGAGATCGTCCATTACATCACCCACGCCATTAAGCCGGTCGTTGCTATAGCGGCCCTCTGGAGAAGCAATGTTTGTTAATCCGTATTGATAAGAAATGTCAAGGTTCAATCTCACGTTGCCCTGGTGATAGTTCACCCCGGCACCCGCGATCATTCCATAGTAGGTACTGGCAAACAAATCTTTCGCTCCAACAATAATGGGTTCTGTCGAGAATTCATTTTCACCACCGGAGGCATAGTCGATGCCAGAAGTTGTGACCGACTTGTCGGCGTTGATGAGGAAAGCAATGAATCCACCAGCCTGTAAGTATGGTCTCAGTTTCGTCTTTGTCAGGTCAAATTTTACCAGGAGCGGTAGCAGCATGTGTTCTGTTTTCTGAACTTGTTCGTAGTCGAGGGTCAATGCGTTGGCTGCATTCTCGGTGTCCGTCCACTCATAATGAGTGGTGTAAATGAATTTTGACTGACGATAGGTCGGTTGAAAACTCAGGGACAATTGTTTAAAGTAAAATGTAACTTCCAGAGCAACCTGCGAGCCGATCTCGTTAAACTCCTGGTATTCTTTATTGGTTAATGAGGGATCGTAGTTTGTTGGCGATAGGGCTGAGTAATGTGTTGTTACTGCTGTCTTTGTAAGATTGATTCCGCCCTTAAGTCCCATCCACCACTGTTTTTCAAGAAATTTTTCGTCTTCCTTCGATTTCTTGTTAAAGGTTATCGATCCCTTGACCTTGTTCCTTTTGCTTTTATTTGCATATTGAGCGTAGAGGGAAGAACCCAATAGACAGCACACGATAATCAGGTAGAGCCTTTTCATAATGGTTAGGTGATGTAATTGTTTGTCATTATTTCACTATGACCAGTTTCTTTGATTCTTTATAGAAGCCTGTTTTCATCTGATACACATAGGTACCCGCCGGAAGATTACTTAAATCGACTTCAACACGGTGTTCGCCAGGATCAAAATTTTCATTGATCAATCCCTTAGAAATTTTGCCCATGCTATCGAACAGATCGACGGTAACGATTCCCGCATTATTCGTTCTAAAATGGATTGTCGTTTTGTCTTTGGCCGGATTGGGATAGCAATCTTCAAGAATGAACCTCGAATTAACAAAGTCATCCACGCCTGTGATGACCTGGTTCGCTAGCGGAAGAGGTTCGTAAAACCCTGTTCCATCTTCCTTTGGACCGTCAATAAAATTCTTGAAGAAGATGTCGCTGTTGATCTTCGCTTCATCTACCAACATCCAGTCCTTAAGAAGGTTGGCATACACTTGCCTGTAATCAAATTGCATGGGAATATTTCCCTGAGTCATATCGGGCACTGTACCAACTACTCCTGGTTTAACGCCCTTGCCAAAAATGAAGATCGGACCACCTGTACCGTGGTCTGTACCAAAACTTCCGTTGGAGTAAATCCTCCTTCCAAACTCGGATGTTGTTACCGTGAGCACGCGATCTTCAAGTCCCTTCGCGCGAAGATCTTCCTGGAATGCTTTCATGGCACCAGATATATGGTACATCAAAGCGGCGTGAACCCCCATTGTGGGATCATAGCTTTCCACTTGTTCGGCATGTGTATCGAAGCCTCCAATTTTTACCATGTACACTTTGGTCTTGCAACCCCCATCCATCAGTCTGGCGATCAACTTCAGCTGAGGTGTTAATGGATTCCGTTTACTTCCCGCCGGCGCATTGAGCGGGTAGGTCTCAGGATATGTTACCGTGCTTTCACGACCTTGCTGGTATACTTCGTAAAGCCTTTCTGCATAGTCCTCCGATTTATCCTCGAGTTGAAGAATCCAGTTAAGCTCCTGCCAATAGGGTGAGGGATTAAGGGCAGCCGGCGGAATACCACGCCGGTCAATTTCAACATCATCAAATCCTTCGAGAGTATCTACGAGATCAAAAAAGCGTTCAGGATTATCCAGAGAAATAGAGGCAGGGATGTTGCCATCCTGGTGAAAGATGAGCGAAACATCACTACCCATTTCAATGGCAAGAGGGTCTGGCATGGTTGAATTAGGAAAATCGTCGGGATAGGTTTCTGGTGCAAATTCTTGCTGGAGATAACGACCGACCCAGCCCGATCCAAAATAGTCATCGGCTCCTCCGCCCATAAACCAGATGTCACGTCCACGGAAGTGGGAGCCGTTATTGTTTTTGTACGACACTCCCTGCACGAAGGCCACGCGTCCCTGGTCGTACAACGCCTTCATTGGCTGCATTGCCGGATGAAGCCCCACTTGTGAAGCCAGAGGTAGCGTCGAATCGAGCGGTATGTATTTCTTTTCGGGGATCGCAATGTTGGCCCGTTTACTGTAATACAAGTCGTAATCTTCAACGGGGATGAGGCTGTTCAAACCATCATTCCCACCGTGAAGTTGGAGGATGATGAGTACCCGGTCATTTGTACTTTGTTGCGCCAAACGTGACAAGGGGTTTTCAGCCATCAGTTTAATGGGAATTCCACCTATCGTAAATGGTATGCTTATGGCTACCGGTAATTTCTTTAGAAAGTTTCTTCTCCTCATTGCTCAAAAAGTTTAGGCAAGTTGATACTCAGGTGACTGTAGCATAGCGTTGACAAGATTTTCAAGCTGACCTCGCACAGTATCCATATTGGTCTGGCTATCCCAATTTGAAGTCCAACTCGTTTCTTCCGTTCCGGGAGGATAGATGTCAGATAAGAAAGCTTTCAAAAAGTAGTTTAGGCGCTCTGCCGTGAGTCCTGAATTATCATCAATATTGGTGTCGTAAGTCAGGTTGTCGGTTACAGGCAATACATATTTTGCAAACTCTGTTACTAATGTTCTTGCATCGCGAATAACAGCGTTAGAAAAAGTCGCCGTGAAGAAATCCAATACCTGAACTTTTAGCACCCCCATATCGGCAGGGTTCACAAGATTGCGAATGAATTCATATCTGCGGGTCAGGTAGTTCACTGAGATCCAGCTTCGATGATAAACTGGATATTGACTGTATGCGTCATACCCCGACACATCAAACGGCTCATAGAACCCCATGCCCTGATCGTTAATAATGCTGATGATCTCGCCGGTCATTTCGTAAAATGGACCAACGGAAGTCGTCGCAGGCACGGATAGGTTGAAGAATCTTACTGCGCCCAGTACCAGATCCAGAGGTGATTTAATAATGCCGCCAAAATTATCATCACCAATACCGGCAGCTGCTTCATAGAAGTGCTGGCTTCTCAATAGGTTCTCGATAACAGGCTGCAACTTGTACCCACCGGATACGAATGTATTGGCCATCTCATTTATGGCGGCGCTTTCCACTGCATTTACGGAAGCGGCATCATGAGGTCCAAAGACATAGAATCGATAGATCTTTCGACAAATATTTTTAGGAGTTTCAGTTTGGGCGTAGATCAGTTCAATCAACTGATCAACTTCATCATACGCACTCGCTTCAGTTGGATTTCCACCGGGCATTAACGCGGCGTCGCCTTGTATTACCTGGCTGCCGAAACGATCGCTGAATTGCTTCGGATCGTTGTCATGCGAAGAGGCATTGTTAATCCCTCCCTTCACTTTTCCCTTTGGAAGATTGGTGTCCGGATCTACCGTAGCGAAGTCTTCATCGAATTCCCATCCTGACAGCACTTTGGCGGCCGCCTGAACGTCCTGTTCTTTATAAATAATGTAGTCGCCCTCTTCAGTAATAGGAGGAAGCGATCCCTCCAATCCACGGCCTATGCTATAGAGTTCGAGGAGCTCCCGTCCGTAATTCTCGTTGGGACTGCCTTTGACATTGAGGCTCCCATCGAGCAAACGAAGCATGGCGTTGTCAACGGAGATCTTCTTGGTGAGTTCCTTGAAATTGACGTCAGCATTAGCAACTGTCGCGTCTAGCGCAAATAGACGGAACAACTGATTTTGAAAATACAGAGCCCTGCTGCTGTCGATCTTCGATTGAATCGCCGTAAAGTGTGTATGTAAAAAGAAGATTACTTTTTCACGGGCAGAGTGCGCAAGCGAGAGAGAAGGACTCACACCGGCGCTTAGCATTTGTCCGACGAACCATTGCTTAAAGTATTCCTGCAAATCACTATCTCCGCTGTTGGCGTCCGTAGTTCCCAACGTAACCCATTCGGTTCCGGTTTCCGGATCAATGGGAAGTTCCGGATCAGGTAAGGTTTGTCTGAATAATTGATTAATTGCTTGCGTGGGTGTAAGTGCGGCGAATGAATCAATTTGTTGCTTTGTTGCACCAAAGGTCGCACGCCTCAATAAGTGGGCAGCTCTTTTTACTCCAAGTGTTCCAGCGTATTCTGGTAAAGGCATGTTTATCGTGTTTCAAATGTCATATTTATCAGGAATTTTGAAGAATTATAGCACAAGGGGGGTTGAACTGCATTAGTAAACGTTTATTGTGGATTTTTTCCTACAATCAATAGTTACCTGATTTTATGTCAACCAATTGTTATGTTTGATGAAGCAATCTCAAAATAATGATTGATGAATTGAATAATCGACTTTAATGCAGATGAACCGTCATGAAAATTATCGAGTGCCCGCGTGATGCCATGCAGGGTATTAGCGAGTTCATACCCACGGAACAGAAGGTCAGATACATTAATCAACTTTTGAAGGTTGGGTTTGATACCCTTGACTGTGGTAGTTTTGTGTCTCCGAAAGCAATTCCTCAAATGCGTGACACGGGCGATGTGATTCGCGCGTTGGATTGGGAGCAAAGCAAATCTAAACTTCTCGTTATCGTAGCGAATAAAAGGGGAGCAGAAGATGCCCTGAAGTTTGATGCGGTAAGTTTTCTTGGTTATCCCATGTCGATATCGGAAACTTTCCAAAGGAGAAATACAAACAAATCGATCATCGAAGCCTTAAATGACCTTGAGCAAATCATTGAACTTACTCACAGCGCTCACAAGCAGGTTGTAACGTATATCAGCATGGGTTTTGGGAATCCATATGGTGATCCATATGATGTTGATATCGTTATAAAATTTGCTGAACTATTAAAGTCGATCGGGTCGGACGTCATTTCATTGGCCGATACTGTTGGAGCGTCAACCGCTCCTCAGATTACCTCGCTGTTCTCGGAGGTTTCCTCCAGGCTTGGAAATATCGAAGTGGGGGTCCACTTGCATTCAACACCACAGTCGTCACGGGAAAAGATACGAGCTTGTTTTGATGCGAATTGCGGGCGCATCGATGGGGCACTGAAGGGCTTTGGTGGATGTCCCATGGCGAAAGATGAATTAGTGGGAAACATTTCTACAGAACAGATCATCGCATTTCTAATTGATCAAAATATTCAGACGGGAATCAATGAGGCTGAATTGAATAAAGCACTCGGGATGACAGCTGAAATATTTCCAAACCATTGAAAATATTACGCCTCTGGAGTTCCATTCCAATTATGGTTAACTTTGTTGACAACTTTTTTATAACCAATCAATTAGGCAACGTATGGACCGGTTAGTCATTTTACTTTTAGCGATTGTTTTTATTCCATTTTCAGGCACAGCTCAATCCGCAAAGGATTATACACAAAAGGGGCGTGAGATGTACGAAAAGCGGGAGTTCATGGAGGCCCTGCTTAATCTTAACAAAGCCATCGAAGTTGACCCAAATTATTCTCAAGCTTACTATGTCAGGGGAAATATCAAAGATGCATTCGATGATAGACATGGAGCCATGAAAGATTACAACCTGGCAGTTGAAAAAAATCCCAAATTTGCGGAAGCTTTTTTTGCCAGGGGAAATGTGAAGATGAAGTTGTTGGATTATTACGGTGCCATCGCTGATTACTCGTCGGCCATCGCCATCAATGAGAATTTTATTGAAGCCTATTTCAACCGCGGAAAGGCAAGGCAGTTTCTCAACACGTACGAAGACGCTATTGCTGACTGTTCAAAGATCATTCAGATCAATCCCAAGAATTTTGATGCCTACTATATGCGTGGCATTTTGAACATCAGCTATGGTAAGCTTAAGGAGGGTTGTCTCGACCTGAGTAAAGCGGGTGAATTGGGAGACCTCAAAGCGTATGAGACGATAAAGGAAAAGTGTAATCAAAAAACCACAGAAGAAGAGGCAGGCGGCAATTGATCTTAGTTTACTTTCGAGACCTTATATTTTTTCCCGGGTAAAGATTGCACGGCACCACGAAACTCAAGGTTAAGCAGAATGGAGGCAAGAGTGCTTACGGAGATATTTGTTTTCCAACTTAATTCATCGATAAAGAGCACTCCACCGTGATCGAGTAAAGTTGTGAGCACTGATTTTTCGGAATCCCCATATCCTTCCATATCAACGAAAGCTTTTTGCTGAGGCTTGCTTTCGACATCCCAATTCATCATGTACTCAAGGTCTTTAGCGGAAGTGATCAGGTTGGCCTTATTTGCTTTGATCAGGTTGTTGCATCCCTGTGAGTAGCTTTGACCGATGTTCCCGGGAAAGGCAAACACATCTTTGTTATAACTGTTGGAGATCTCAGCAGTGATCAATGCTCCACCGGTTTCTCCAGCTTCTATCACGACCAGTGCATCAGAAAGGGCCGCAATAATTCTGTTTCGCTGGGGGAAATTATGTGCATCGGGTTTTGTTCCAAATGAATTTTCGGTCACGAGGCCGCCGTTGCGTTGCATTTTGTTTGCGACGTCACCATGAACAGCCGGATAAATAACGTCGATGCCACTGCCTAATACCCCGATTGTAGGAAGGTTGTGATGAAGCGCTTGCTTGTGTGCATGGATGTCGATACCATAGGCAAGCCCGCTGACAATTAATGTATTGTGCGGCACCAGTCCCTGGATGAGCTCTTCTATGCATTGCTTACCGTAATCAGTTGCCCTTCTTGTCCCTACAATTCCAACGGCCTTTGGATTCTCGAAATCGATAGTACCTTTTGCATAGAGCAACGTCGGCGCATCATCGATAGCCCGTAGCCGTTTCGGATACGTTTTGTCAATAAAAAACAGAAGCTGAACGTTTTGTCGTTCGGCTTTTTTACATTCCTCCTCTGCCTTTGCAAACGGCTTCCCATGGACTATCGCGTCGGCAGTGACATCACCAATACCGGGTATTCTCAGAAGTTTTCCTTTGGGAGTTTTAAAGACACTTTCGGCTGTGCCGCAATAGCTGACGAGCTGGCGAATGAGGTAGTCACCTAAACCGGGAATGAAGTGTAATGCAAGGAGAGAGAGCCTTGTTTGATCCATACTGCCGCTAATATTCGGCGTTCCCGTTTAAAAAGCAAACAAGATCAGTGAAGTTTATCGCGAAGTTCGGTAAAGAATTTCCGGATGGTCTTGAGCGACTCAATTAATTCCATTTTATCCCGTACGGCCTGACTGTCGTTTTTCAACATTTCCTTTGCGCCCTGAAGAGTGAATCCTTTCTCCTTTACCAGGTGATAAATTGTGCGCACATTGTCGATGTCTTCTTTGGTGAACTGACGATTCCCCTTCCGGTTTTTCTTGGGCTTGATCAATTCGAATTCGGACTCCCAGAAGCGGATGAGGGAGGGGGCTACGTTGAAGATGTCCGCTACTTCTCCAATGGAGTAGTAAAGTTTTTCAATTTCTTTTTCTTTGTACGCCATGTTAACGAGCAAGATAAGTAATTAAACCATTATCGTCAATCTGAATCTCGGATTCAGGAAAATCTTTTTTTGTTAACTCACGAATAACGGAAATCACTCTTTTTTCAGCATCCACTCTTACACCCGTATCATAAGTTTGATAAGTCGGTACAATTTCTCCCTTGTAAAATTCGCCATCTTTGCCGACATATAATTTTACAATCGGTGAAAGGCCATTAACTCCGCTAACACTAATGCCACGATACGTGCAAAAATTTCCAAGGCTGTAGGCGATGAAGCGATTTTTATAAACGTCGATAGCACGGGTCACGTGAGGTCCGTGTCCGAAAATAATATCTGCTCCAACATCGATAAGTTCCCGGCTCAACTGATAAACATCGCCTCTGTTCTCACCGTGAAACATTTCTATACTCCTGGGCACATGCTGGTATTGGGCTCCTTCTGCTCCGCCATGAAAAGATACAATTACAATATCACTTATGGAATCAAGATGTTGAACAATCTTTTTAGCATTCTCAATATCGTTGAGTTGCACACATCCGCTGTTCGGTGCCAGCGCCGTTAGTCCATAGCGGACACTATCGATCGTGAATGTCACAAAAGGGTGCGCGAGTTGTCCTGCGTGATAAATTCCTGCTGAATCGAGCGTTCTCATACTGCTTGTTCGACCCACGTCACCAAAATCACCAGCATGATTATTTGCCAGGCTCATCACATCAAAACCAGATTTCAACAAGTTATCCACATAGGCCACAGGACTTCTAAAAACATAACAGACCTTTGGGTCTCTGCAGGTTTTCGGTGTTCCTCCCGAATCCAGCAACACGCCTTCGAGATTGCCAAACGTAAGATCTGCATTGCTCAAAATCGCTTCAACATCACGTAAAAGAAATGATCCGTTTTCGGGAGGTAGTTTTGCTCCGTCGGGATAATTAGTGCCCATCATGATATCGCCAACACCGATGACAGTGATTGTATCGGGCGTTATTTCAATCTCTTGAATCAGGGAATCTGTGGCCGTCCTTACCGTGTCTGCAACCTGTTGTTGCGCGAAAAGTGCAAATGAATTTAATCCTGATAGCGTCAGGATAAAAAGGAACTTCATTGAGGTTTTAGGTTAAGGTCGGTGCACAAAGAAAGGAAGTTTTTTCTATCAGCCAAAGATTTAATTCAACTCTTATAGACTGTTTGATTAACAGTCGCTTAAAAACTTTGATCGCACGAAAAACGGAAGACTAGTCCAGCGGTTCGGCCTTTTGGCTTCCCATTTGAATGAGCTTTTCATACTCATCATTGCTCATGTCCCGCTGAAAGAAATTGATGGGGTTGACATTCTTGCCATTTACCAACACTTCGTAGTGAAGGTGAGGTGAAACTGAATTACCGGTATTGCCCACGTAGCCGATCAACTGACCTCTCTTCACCCGTTCACCTTTTTTGACGGCAGACCTTGAGAGATGTGCATATCGCGTTTCAAATCCATGATCATGGTTGATATAGATAACATTGCCGTATGATCCCGAGAAATGTGATGTCTCAACTGTACCATCTCCCGTGGCATAAACCGGCGTTCCCCTCGGAGCGGCGAAGTCAAGCCCTTTGTGGTCCATCAGTGTTTTGAATATTGGGTGCATCCGTAAACCGTAAGTAAGATGCAACTGACCGAGCTGACGGTTGTCGATAGGTTGAATGGCAGGTCGGGATGCCCACATCTTTATTTTGTCGTCAAGCAACGCAGTAATTTCATCGTAGGATTGAACCTCGATTTCTACCTGGCGGCGGAGCTTATCAATCCGCCTGTATTCATCATAGATGAGTGGAAGATTTTCTCCATCAGCGAGATTTATTCGCTCGCTACCTCCAATGCCTGCACTGCGGATAGAAGCGGGCAGGGGCGACGTGTCCAGGATGATCCGATAATTGCTGTCATCTTTATTGATGAGTTCTGCGAGTTTTGTTGTGGCGAGCTCAGCCTTTTGATCAAGTCGTTTGTACTCCGATCTTAAGATTACATTCCTGTTTTTGAGCCACATCTCTGTGAAGGAATCAAAATGCCGATTATAAACGGAGAATGCTCCCGACGCAAGAATGGAGGACAGAAAAAGAAACACAACGGTATTTATCACTGCTCTCTTCCTGCTGGGTGGTACCGCCTCATAACGACAGGTCTTGGGATTATATTGATATAATGTTCTGGCCATCTAATCAAGCGATTGGTTTTGCTGACTGCCTATGGTGAGCATTTGCTGATACTGCGCACTGCTGATTCCCTCCACCATGAACATGAGTGGGTCGACATGTTCACCGTTTTGAATGATTTCATAATGCAGATGCGGGACAATAGAGCCACCGCTATTTCCTACGGTTCCTATCACCTGACCCTTTGAGACCATTTCACCATACCTGACGAAAATCTCATCGAGGTGGGCGTATTGAGTGGTGAATCCGTTGTTGTGATTAATGATGACATAGTTACCATGACCTGCCTGTAACGAACCTAATCTGGCTGCTGTAATTTTCCCGGGTGCGGCAGCGAATACCAGCGTACCTCGAGGCGCGGTGAAATCAATTCCGGGATGCATGTACCTGCCTTTGTGAAATGGATTAATGCGGATACCGAAACCGGAAGCGAGTTGAACAAGACTGGAATCCTGGATAGGCCGGAGTGTAGGGACCGACTCAAGGGTCACGGCATCTTCGGGCTTAAGATTAATGTGCTCACGGAAGTAACTATTGCCTTTCAAAGATTTGCTTCTGAGCCGCTCGGTGGAAGCGCGCACTTCGAGTAATTTCGAATGAAAGACATCTTCATCCGAAAGTAAGATTTCATGATTGGGCACGAGCTTCCTTTTCTCATTTATGTCTCCCTCTTTGAAATTGGAACCCGGTACGTCAAACAACTTTTCGTGTAGCTTGCTTTCACGTTGATGAAGGTTGACCAGAAGGAGCTCTACATCGCTCAGTTGGGCGGTAAGTATGTCTTTATGTTTTTTGAGCGCTTTGTTTTCCTGTCTCAGGGTTTTTTCGAGATCGGTATTGACAAACTTATCAACGACAAAAACCAGCGCCGCGAAAAGGAGTCCTCCTGTTACTAAAACGCCTGAAATGTAATGGGCGGCTTTCCAAAAAGTCAGCTTATTGCGTTCATACTGACAGGTCTCCGGGTTATAGTAATATTTCGAATTGGCCATGAAATCTCTTTAATAATGGCTAATTGCGTTTAATTTTGTGCCTTCTTTCTGTTTATTAAACAGGCTAATATATTAAAAAAAGGAGTAGTCCAGGCAATTAATTATTTCACACGATAGATGGATTCGGCATCGGTAAGACGAAGGTTCTTGGAATTTTTTGCAAAAAAGGGGCATACCATCGTTCCATCAGCTCCGCTGGTATTGAAAAACGATCCCACCCTACTGTTCACCAACTCGGGAATGGTTCAATTTAAGGACTGTTTTTTAGGCAATGAAAAACCGAAGAGCAGTCGAATCGCCGACACGCAAAAGTGCCTTCGGGTGAGTGGAAAACATAACGACCTCGAGGAAGTGGGCATCGATACGTACCATCATACCATGTTTGAAATGCTGGGCAACTGGTCCTTCGGTGATTACTTTAAAAAGGAGGCTATCGAGTGGGCGTGGCAATTGCTGACGGACGAATATAACCTGCCGAAAGACCGCTTGTATGTAACGGTATTCGGAGGAGACAAACATGATAATCTTCCTGTTGATGTGGATGCATTTAATTTTTGGAAGAATGTTATCGACGAACAGCGTATACTTTACGGGATAAAAAAAGACAATTTCTGGGAGATGGGTGAGACCGGCCCATGTGGTCCCTGTTCTGAAATACACATCGATCTTCGCGAAGAGAGTGAAGTAAGAAAACTTCCCGGTAAGGAATTGGTGAACAAGAGTCATCCGCAGGTAATCGAGGTTTGGAATCTTGTCTTCATGGAGTTCAACCGAAAGGCTGACGGATCGCTTGAAAAGTTGCCGGCCCGGCATGTCGATACAGGCATGGGCTTCGAACGGCTTTGCATGGCCATCCAGGGGAAGGCCTCCAACTATGACACCGATGTCTTTACTCCTTTGTTGGATTTCATTAGTGTCGCTTCCGGCATCAAGTACAAGAATGAGGAGGAGACCGATATTGCGATGCGCGTCATTGCCGATCATGTGAGGGCCGTATCGTTTGCGATCGCCGACGGCCAGTTGCCATCAAATACCGGTGCGGGATACGTCATCCGTCGTATCCTGAGGAGAGCTGTTCGCTACGGTTTTACTTTCCTGAATTTTAAAGAACCATTCATCTACAAGCTTGCTCCGGTTTTAGCAACTCAGATGGAAAACGTCTTTCCTGAACTTCAAAAGCAGAAAGATTACGTCAGTAAAGTAATTTTTGAGGAGGAGACTTCATTTTTGAGGACGCTCGAGAAGGGTTTGAAGCGCATCGACATCATTCAGGAAAGTTTAGATGGGAATGTCATTTCCGGTGAACAGGCTTTTGAACTTTACGACACTTATGGTTTCCCCCTTGACCTTACTTCGCTTATCGCCAGGGAACGTGGCTTCGGTGTTGACGAAGATGGCTTTAAGGCTGAGATGGAAAAACAGAAGTCGCGCTCCAAAGCCGATGCCGCTAAGGTGACTGGTGACTGGATTGCGCTGGGAAGGGAACAAAAGACCGAGTTCGTTGGCTACGAAAACCTCCAGGCCAATGTGAAGATCATCAAATACAGGAAGATCAAACAAAAGAACAGGGAGCTCTTTCAGTTAGTATTTGACCAGACTCCTTTCTATGCTGAAAGCGGGGGACAGGTAGGTGATACTGGCTACATTGAAAGTGTAAATGAAAGAGTGTACATCACTGATACAAGGAAGGAAAACGAGTTGATTGTCCACATAACAGAAAGACTGCCAGATAGTGTGAACGCCACTTTTCAGGCTAACGTTGATCGGCACAAGCGGGAGTTAACGATGAGTAATCATTCGGCCACTCATCTTCTGCATGCAGCCTTGAGAAAAGTACTGGGTACCCATGTTGAGCAGCGGGGATCCCTGGTGAATGATCATGTTCTTCGCTTCGATTTCTCTCACTTTGCCGCCATGACAAATGAGGAGATCAAAAAGGTAGAGGAGATTGTCAATGCCAAAATAAGAGAGAACGTCGCCCTCGATGAGAAGCGAAATGTGCCCATCGATCAGGCAAAGAAGTTAGGCGCGATGGCCCTGTTTGGTGAAAAATACGGTGACTTTGTAAGGGTCATTACATTTGACCCGGGATTTTCTGTGGAACTTTGTGGAGGTACACATGTTAAGGCTACCGGGAATATTGGGCTTTTTAAAGTCGTATCGGAAAGCTCTGTGGCAGCGGGTATCAGGAGAATTGAGGCGGTGACCTCAGAAGGAGCGGAATCTTATGTGGCCGATGAACTCGCCCGTCTGGAAGAAGTGAGAGTGTTGTTTAAGAATCCAAAAGATATCACCGGCACGATCAAAAATCTTCTGGAAGAAAAACATACTCTTGAGAAGAAGATTGAGGGAATTCACCAGGAGCGCGCCAATCAGTTGAAAAACGACCTGGCGGGAAAGGCACTCAAATCAAATGGATATCACCTTATTATTGAGAGGATATCGGTTCCTAATTCAGACGCGCTGAAAAACATTGCCTATGGACTTCGAAATCAGTTTGACGATTTGTTGCTGATACTCGCAGCAGATGTAGACAATAAACCACAAGTAGCCGTGATGATCGGAGAGAAATTAATGGAATCAAAAAAATACCACGCCGGCAACATGGTGAAGGAATTAGCGAAAGAAATAGACGGCGGTGGCGGAGGGCAACCTTTCTTCGCAACGGCTGGAGGAAAGAACCTTAATGGCCTGGATGCGGTTCTTGAGAAGGCCCGCGAATTGATTAAAAATTAAGATGATTGACAGCGAGCTTCAGGCTTTTCCCTTTGAATGTTTAATATGGATAAATCAATTCCGGAAAAATATACTGTCGTAATCGGACTTGAAGTACACGCTCAGTTGCTGACCAAGAGTAAAATCTACAGCGCGGATGCAACCGATTTTGGCAAGTCACCCAATACAAATGTTAGTGTTGTCACACTCGCGCATCCCGGAACTCTTCCGTTGTTGAACAAAAAGGTAGCCGAGTATGCCATCAGGATGGGGCTCGCATGTCATTGCCAGATTTCGCGTTTTAACATCTTTGACCGGAAGAATTATTTTTACCCCGACTTGCCAAAAGGTTACCAACTGACGCAAGACAGAACACCCATTTGCAAAGGTGGATACATTACAATCAACCTCAAGGAGGCGCCGGAAAAAAACGTTAAGCTTAATCGCATTCACATCGAGGAGGATGCCGGAAAGTCAATTCACCTCCCAAACGAAATAGACACGCTTGTTGATTTCAACCGGGCTGGTGTACCATTGATTGAAATTGTCACGGAACCGGATTTACGTTCATCAGATGAAGCCTACGCCCTGCTGAATGAAATTCGAAAGCTGGTTCGCTATCTCGAGATATGTGATGGCAACATGGAAGAAGGATCACTTCGCTGCGATGCAAATGTTTCGGTGATGCTGAATGGTGCGACACAATACGGCAAGAAGGTTGAGATCAAAAACATGAATTCAATCCGGAATGTGAAGCATGCAATTGACTACGAGGCTAACCGCCAAATCATGGAGATTGAGCGAGGTAACGCCATTGCTTCCGAGACGAGGCTGTTTGATGCCAACAGTGGTAACACGTACAGCATGCGCACGAAGGAGGAGTTGAATGATTATCGCTATTTCCCTGATCCGGACTTGAGCCCGTTGATCGTTTCGGATGAATGGCTGAATGACATTAAAGCATCCATGCCCGCGTTACCACGGGAATTGTATCTCAAATATGTTACGGTCTTTGGATTGCCGGAGTACGATGCCCAGGTAATTACCGAATCAAAAGCATTAGCTTTTTACTTTGAAGAAATTTGCAAACGAACAAGTAATTATAAGGCCGTTTCCAATTGGGTAATGGGACCTGTGAAATCATATCTCAATGATCACAACATCACTGCTGATGAGTTTCCCGTCCAGCCGGAAAAGATGAGTGAACTGATAAACCTTGTCGACGATGGCAAGGTCAGCTTTTCAACGGGCTCCCAAAAAATTTTCCCGGAATTGGTCAAGGCGCCAGATCGCTCAGTCCTGGAACTGGCTCAGTTGTTGAATGTGTTACAGGATAACAATCACGATTCAATTCTTCCGATCATTGATGAGGTGATTAAAGAGTTCCCCCTCAAGGTGGAGGAATATCGCAACGGGAAGAAAGGAATTATTAGTATGTTTATGGGTGAGGTTATGAAGAGAAGCAAAGGAAAAGCTGATCCCAGGATGGCCAATACATTATTAACTAAAAAATTAACTGAAGTATGAAACTGAAGGGTTTGGTATTATTTC
>DASUGQ010000507.1:0-5382 GCA_036273935.1 Cyclobacteriaceae bacterium
CTGGCTACGTATTCCGCAGTACTGAACTCCTGGTAGGAAAGCTCGGGATTGGCATGAATGTGCCGTCGCATTTCCACCACCTCATTGCTGTATTCTTTTGATAACGATTTTATTTTGTCAAGCAAGCTCATGTAATCATAATTGGAAGTCGGTCGCGTTAATTAATTTCAATTTTATCTGGAATGACGATGGCACTGGGAAAAACTTTTTTTATTGCGATAAAATCCTTTTGCGCATCCAGCCTGTTAAAATATTTTCCAGCTTTGACTCTGAAATTCGGCTGATTGTACTGAACCTCAGATTCTAAGTCAGGCAGTGAAGTGGTTAAACTTTTCTTTGCATTGAGCGCCGCTTCGCGATCAAGTCCTGAGTAGACCTGAATGGTAAACCCGTCAACAACTTTTCGATTGAGATTGATGTGATTGATGCTATCCAGCACATTGTCGAGTTGCCTGTTTACGTTGTACCTGGGTTCAACGTAAGTCGTTTTTTTAATTGGCTGTGAATTTGAAACTGAATCCGCAGGGCTTTGGATTTTTGGTCTGAGCGAGGAGAGATCTTCAGAATACTTTCCCGCCTGAGTTGTGGTGGTGCTTTGATAGGGTTTACAGCCAACTAACAGCGTAATGAAAACATAAATGAAGGCGAGCTGTTTATTCATTTAAAATAAATTTGTGTGGTCTACTCTATTATGATGCAACGATTATTTTTTATGTCGTCTTCAACTTTTTTGTATTTAACATCTTTTAAAACGCGACCATCCGCATACTTCACCGTAACACGCTCATTTCGTCCGGCGACCTTCTCTGATTTTACCGGCATTACTTTCTCTTGTGGAGGCCGGTTAGGTTGTGCTTGCTGACCATCGCCACCACTTAACAGCGATCTCGATTCTTCTTTTTTCTCATTTAGCTTTAGTCGCCGTTGCTGGCGTGCCTCCTGAACCTGGTCGGCTTGCTGAACCGGAATCTCTGCTTTCATCAGGAACGAAACGGTATCTTCATTTACTTTTGCAATAAACCGTTTAAAGGCCTCAAATCCTTCGAACTTATAGATAAGGAGGGGATCTTTCTGTTCGTAAACAGCATTTTGGACCGACTGCTTAAGGTCATCCATTTCGCGGAGATGTTCTTTCCAATGGTGATCGATGATTGCCAATGCGATCATTTTCTCCATCGACTTGATCAATTCACCATTACCGGTTTCGACACATTTTGCAAGACTCGCAGACACGCCGATTTGCTTATTTCCATCGGTAAATGGCACCAAAATGTTCTCGATCGTGGCACCCCTTGTCTTATGAATTTCTTTCACTACAGGGAGCGCTTTCTCGGAGATGTGTTTGTTCTTCTTATGATAATGATCAAGCGCCTTGTTGTACAGGTCGTCTGTTATTTGTTCAGGCTCCAGTCGCTCGAAGTCATCTTTTGAAATTTCGTAGTCAAGGCCCAGGGTACTTAATGCATTCAACCGAAGGCTTTCATAGTCATTTCCGGTTTTTGCATTGACGACCATATCCTCGCTAGTATCAAATAGCATCGTGAGAATATCAAGTTCGAGCCGCTCGCCAAATAATGCATTCTTCCTCCTCTTGTAAATCACTTCGCGTTGGGAGTTCATTACATTATCATATTCCAACAAGCGCTTCCGAATACCGAAATTGTTTTCCTCAACTTTTTTCTGGGCTCGCTCGATGGAGCTGGTAACCATGCTGTGCTGAATCACTTCACCTTCTTTCAGTCCAAGGCGGTCCATTATCCGGGCAATTCGTTCCGGCATGAAAAGCCGCATGAGATTATCTTCCAGGGAGACGTAGAACTGTGAAGTTCCGGGATCGCCCTGGCGCCCAGACCGTCCGCGAAGCTGGCGATCGACCCGGCGCGATTCATGACGTTCCGTTCCTATGATTGCCAAGCCACCGGCAGCCTTGGATTCCGGAGTGAGTTTTATATCGGTTCCTCTACCGGCCATGTTTGTTGCGATAGTTACCGTACCGGATTTTCCCGCCTCAGCTACAACTTCTGCTTCGCGTTGGTGTTGCTTTGCATTTAATACCTGATGTTTGATCTTCTTCATTTGAAGCATTCTGCTGACCAGCTCTGATATTTCAACTGATGTGGTACCGACAAGAACAGGTCTTCCCTGTCCCGTTAGTTTCACTATCTCATCGATAACTGCCGTGAATTTTTCTCTGACCGTCTTATATACAAGATCATCATGATCCTTCCGCGTTATTGCACGGTTTGTGGGGATAACCACCACATCCAGCTTGTAGATATTCCAAAATTCTCCGGCCTCTGTTTCCGCTGTACCGGTCATCCCGGCAAGCTTGTGATACATCCTGAAATAATTTTGGAGCGTGATGGTAGCGTAGGTTTGTGTGGCATCTTCCACCTTAACATTCTCCTTTGCTTCAATAGCCTGGTGCAAGCCGTCGGAATATCGCCTGCCCTCCATTACACGACCGGTTTGTTCGTCGACGATTTTGACTTTTCCTTCTACAATGATGTACTCAGTATCTTTTTCAAACAATGTATAAGCTTTCAAAAGCTGATTTACGCTGTGAATGCGCTGCGTCTTTACCTGATAATCGCGAATGAGTTCTTCCTTCCTTTCAAATCGTTGTTGATCGCTGAGCGTCGGATCAACTTCAATCTTATTCAGTTCCGTTCCGATCTCCGGTAAAATGAAAAATCGCGGATCTTCGCCTTCGCCTGTAATCAGGTCGATTCCTTTTTCGGTGAGCTCGACACTGTTGTCCTTTTCCTCGATGATGAAATACAATGGTTTATCCGCCTCGGGCATCATCTTCTTATTGTCCTGCAGGTAGAAATTTTCTGTTTTTTGAAGTACCGCTTTTGTCCCGGTTTCGCTTAAATACTTGATTACTGGTTTATGTTTCGGCATTCCACGAAAAGCTCTGAACAAGGCGAGACCGCCCTCTTTGTCATTACCATCAGCAATCAGTTTCTTTGCGTCGTTGAGATACTGCGTGATCAGTTTTTTTTGCGCCTCGACAAGTTTGAAAATGCGTGGCTTCAAATCGTAAAACTCGTGTTCATCGCCACGGGGAACTGGCCCGGAAATAATCAACGGTGTTCTTGCTTCATCAATTAAAACGGAATCGACTTCATCGACCATAGCATAATGGTGACCCCGCTGGACGAGTTCTTGGGGATCGCGTGCCATATTGTCGCGCAGGTAGTCGAAACCAAACTCATTGTTTGTGCCGTAGGTGATGTCCGCCTGGTAGGCATTCTTGCGAGCCTGGGAATTTGGTTCGTGTTTATCAATGCAATCGACCTTCAGGCCATGAAACATAAATAAAGGACCCATCCATTCGCTGTCGCGCTTGGCCAGATAATCATTTACTGTCACAATATGAACACCACGTTTTGCAAGTGCATTTAGAAAAGCAGGTAATGTAGCCACCAGGGTTTTGCCTTCGCCGGTAGCCATTTCGGCAATCTTACCCTCATGGAGCACGACACCACCTATAAGCTGAACGTCATAGTGCAGCATGTCCCAGGTGACCATACTTCCCGCAGCCATCCATTGATTATGCCAGTGGGCTTTCTCTCCGACAATCTTTACATTTTCATATGTAGCGGCAAATTCAATATCAAAGGGTTGAGCGGTTACCTCTATGTATTCATTTTCTTTAAATCGCCTGGCAGTTTCCTTTACAATTGCAAAGGCTTGTGGAAGGACTTTCATCAAAACCTTTTCAAGCTCTTTATTCCGTTCCTTTTCAAGATTATCGATCTGGCCAAAGAGCGATTCTTTCTCATTGATGTCTAGTTCCGGGTGGTCCGCAATCTGACTATGCAGGGAACTAAGTTGAGCATCAATTTCCTTGAGTTCAGTATTTATGAAATTTTGGATTTCAGAGGTCTTATTTCGCAGTTCATCATTACTAACGGACAACAGACCCTCGCCTTCCTTTTTTGTCAGGTCAACCAGAGGCATTATCCTTTTAATATCTTTTTCTGATTTTGTTCCAAAGATTTTAGCGATGAGTTTCAGCATATGTAGTAGTCATTAAAAAGTATTGTCAACCGTGATTGCATATCCACAATTAAGGATTCACAGTTAACTAGTAACCTTTTCTAAAGGGGTTCAAAGTTAAATTGTTTTTTGGGACCTGCCTACCAGACAGGCAGGTTTCAGGGGTGCAATTACAGTTCCAAATCGCCTTCGAAGACCATTTTGGCAGGTCCAACAAGGAAAATGTCGGTAAACCTGGCGGTCACTCCGCCGGACTTGAATTCAACGGACAAGTCTCCGCCCAAAGCTTTCACCGTCACGGGTGAAGAATATCCTTTGAAAGATGCTGCCAACGCAGCGGCAGTTATGCCTGTCCCACATGAGAGTGTTTCGTCCTCAACACCGCGCTCGTACGTCCGAACGAAAATCCGGTTGTCGGGCAGCACTTGAACAAAGTTTACATTAATACCATTTTCCTGAAAGGCATTGCTGTAACGAACTTTTCTGCCTTCATCGTAAACCGGAAAGGCCTCGATGTTATCTACGAAACGAATATAATGCGGTGAGCCGGTGTTAATGATAAAATCTTCCCCCTTCCTTTCAACCTTCTCCACATTGTTCATTCTCAATCGGACAATTCCGGCCGGAAGGATCTCGGCATCATGGAGACCATCGTAAGCACTAAAGTGGGCTTTGCCATTAATCAATCCCAACGAGGATGCAAATTGCACGGCCGCCCGACTTCCATTTCCGCAAAGGCTTTGCGAGCCATCGCTGTTGTAATAATTTACATTGAAATTTGATGCCCGATCTTTTTCAATAAGAATAAGGCCATCAGCTCCAATGCCAAACTTGCGATTGCAAATCCTTTGAATCTGACTTTTGGTGAATGACAATTGTCCCGACTGGTTATCAACCAGAACAAAATCATTTCCGGTGGCCTGATATTTATAAAAATGAAATTTCATTGTAATTCGAGCTCAGTGCTGAAGCGGAGTCATTTGACCTCTTCGTAGTCCACATACTCTCCTCCTTTGAAGTCGGTGCCTTTCTTGTGTTTCGGAGCTGAATCAACGTTGACACTTCCATCGGGAGGACGACGGTCAAAATTGCTGCGCGGCTGTTGTCCCCTTACCTGGTTGTTTACAATGATCTTGAACAATCCAAGCTTGTAGAGCACATACCCAATAAGGGAGAATATCAAAATGAGTCTCAACATGTCTGCTACGTTCTTTGCTATAAACTAAGACGTAAAGGTATTAGTTTCATTGCAAAAGATACAAAGTGGATTCTTAAAGAAAAAATACCGGCTCAACGGCTCAAATAAAGATTCCGTTCGGCATAAATCTTCATAAAATAATCATCCATCAGGTCGTCAATGAAATAGATGGATTC
>DASUGQ010000508.1:0-7728 GCA_036273935.1 Cyclobacteriaceae bacterium
GTACCTGATGGAGCAGCTTGAAAGCCCCCGAACGGATGTTTTGCGAAAGGTGGCCAACATAAACGAGGTATTATTCACCAAGAAAAAAGCCATAGCCGTCGCTACCCTTAAGAAACTTGAAAAAGAACTAGTCGATTATGATCTGGCCAATGAGCTCACGGTCATCTATAAATCCCTCAAGAAACTCAACATCAATTCTCCTGACTACTTCCAGTATTCGCAAGCCTATAACAGGCACGTAGCCTACATGTTGGCAGTGGACAAGGCCGAAGATCTTTTAGCTGACTATTTTAAAAAGTATGGAGACTATCTTTTGAACGGCGATGACACCGAAAAACTCGGGCTCAACCTGCTCATGCAGGAGATGCAAAACGTGGCCAAGTTATATGAATCACACCGGCTTTACGTCTATCAGAGTTGCATGTACATCTTCCACCGGCTTTTTGTCGAAGCGGATGACAATAACAATGGGGAATCCATTGAGGACATTTTTGAAAGAGTTCAGAAGGTATTTGAAAGCTATCACCTCGATGCAATCTATTACCATCTAAATCTGGTTTTCGAGTTCCTGAAACTGGAGTATTATAATCATTATAAGGTGTATCGCCAGGCAGAAAAATACTATGAAGAGGTTAACGATGCGGCGGCCAATTTGATGGTGAATTACACGACGTTCTGTTTTCCTTCTCAATTCCTGATCTCCAAGATAGAGCGACATTTGCGCCTTGGTAATGAAAGCGATTTGAACCAGGAAAATGAGAGTATGTTTATGGATCTTGAAGTCGACGCGATGGATATCCCGAAGCATATTGTTTATATCACGTACCGCGCTTTGTCATGCCATTACGCCGATAAGCACGACGAAGCAGCCAAACTCATCAACAACTTGCTGAATGAGGTGAGTTTAAAAAAATATCCCTATATGCAGTTGGAAATCAAGTCCCTGCTGGCCATGCAATACACCCTCCTCAGGGACTATGAGTTGTTCAACCAGCTTTCCAACAGCATCCAACGCCAGATCAGATTATTTGGAAAAGACAGTTGCGAGAATATTCAACTCTTCATCAAGATACTTAAGATAGCAACGAGCGAAGCCAAGAAAGAGAAAGCAAAAAAGATCACGGCTATTATACCACGCCTCAATGCAACGACCGTGAAATATTTCTCACCTACGAAATTATTGAAGATGGATGATAAGCTCGTTGGTAAACTTACAGAGGTCTAAACGCTGAGCTTTTGAATGCTTTCGTGTGAAAGTGGCTTATTAAGATAGAGCTTGACATTGTCATACTTCTTGGAACGGTTAAAATCCTGCGGATTGATCGAGGATGTCAGCATTACAATCTTGCATTTGCTCTTCGTGGTATCGGTCAACTTTTCGAATTCATCAAGGAATTGAAATCCATCCATTAAAGGCATATCGATGTCCAGGAAAATAACATCTGGAAGAACCTTCTCTGCCACATCAAGACGCTCCATATTCTTCAGGAACTCAATTGCACTTTTAGCGCCGGTATGGGTATAGATGTTTTCAGTTATAGATGCAGCTTCAATCATTTTTTGGTTAATTAGATTGTCGATCTCATTGTCGTCAATCAACATGACTGTGCGGTATTTTTTTCCGGCCATAGTGGTTCTTTAATGTTTATAAAAATAAGAGTTTGAGCGTTATTTACAAACTGAATATTAAAGATCGAATTTAATGCCTTGTGCGAGTGGGAGGGTATCACCAAAGTTGACCGTATTTGTTTGTCTGCGCATGTAATTCTTCCAGGCGTCTGAGCCGGACTCGCGACCACCGCCTGTCTCCTTCTCCCCACCGAACGCTCCGCCAATCTCCGCGCCGGACGTGCCGATGTTTACATTGGCAATGCCACAGTCGGACCCCTCAACCGAAAGAAATCTCTCCATATGTCTGACATTAAGGGTCATGATAGCTGACGAAAGACCCTGTTTGACCCCATTGTTATAGCGTAATGCCTCATTTAGTGTCTTATATTTTATAATATAGAGTATGGGAGCAAATGTCTCTTGTTGAACGATTTCAAAGTCATTCTCCACTTCCGCTATGGCCGGCCTCACGTAACATCCGGACTCATACCCTTTACCATTTAGTACGCCTCCTTTTAGGAGGAACGTTCCACCCTCTCTCGCCACGGTCTTCAACGCCTTCGAGAACAGCTTCACTGCATTTCTGTCAATCAATGGACCGACATGGTTTTCAGGGTCAAGAGGATTGCCGATGCGAAGTTGCGCGTAAGCCTTTTTCAATCGCTCACACACGGCATCATAAATGCCCTCATGAACGATCAGTCGTCTCGTCGTCGTGCAACGCTGTCCTGCTGTCCCCACAGCACCGAACAACACACCTCGAATGGTCATATCAAGATCAGCTGATTCTGTCACAATGATTGAGTTGTTGCCTCCTAACTCTAACAACGCTCTACCCAATCGGGCCGCCACGTTTTTGGCTACCGCTCTCCCCATTCGAACCGATCCGGTCGCTGATATCAAAGGAATGCGCTCGTCATTTGACAAACGTTCCCCAATCCCTGCGTCACCATTGACGATGCACGAAACACCTTCAGGAACTTTATTTTTCCGAAAAACATCAGCCACAATCATCTGACAGGCTATGCTGCACAACGGCGTTTTTTCAGAGGGTTTCCAGATACATGTGTCGCCACACACCCAGGCCAGCATTGCGTTCCACGACCACACGGCAACAGGAAAATTAAAAGCAGAAATAATCCCGACGGGACCCAGTGGGTGCCATTGCTCATATAATCGGTGCATCGCCCGTTCTGATGGCATTGTTAAACCATACAACTGCCTGGACAATCCGACGGCGAAATCGCAGATATCAATCATTTCCTGTACTTCGCCTATACCCTCCTGCAATGATTTGCCCATTTCGTAGGAAACAAGAAACCCCAGGGCTTCTTTCTTCTTCCGAAGGGCTGTTCCCACCTGGCGGACAATTTCACCACGCTTTGGCGCAGGCCATGTCTTCCATTCGTGAAAGGCATGAACAGCAGTTTGAACAACTCGATCAAAAGTTTTTTCATCGGCTGCCGTAACCGATCCGATCAGTTTTCCATCCACTGGAGAAACCGACTCAATACTTGTTCCTCTTGTACGGAACCAATTTGCTCCCGTAGAGACTCCAATGTTCTTTTTTTTAATACCTAAAGTGGAGAGCGCCTCGCGGATGTTCATGAATTTTCTTTCAACATTTAAAACTGTTCAAGATACTTCAAATTGCATGGAATACTGTAAAAACAAAAAGCAGAAAGCAAACCCGTTGATCTGTCCTTCTGCTTTTAAAGTTCAATGATTGTTTACCAATTCACACCATAAGTAGCTTTCTCACCATCTTCATAAAATCCTTCGATGAGGATGCCACCTTTTTTAAATTCCAGAATGCGATTAAGATCCTCCACGTTGTCGACAGGAATTTTATCGATGTATGAAATAATAAACCCGTCACGAACACCAGCTTTTTTCCACTTGCCTTCACCGAGATCAGCAATCCTGACGCCACCCTCAATTTCAAGTTTTGTCAACTCCTTGTAAGGAACTTCAGCAAATGTAGCGCCTCCCAATTCGTAACTGATTTCTTTCCTTTCAATGGTATCCGTGCCTTCGTAGTTTCTGAGGCGCGCAACAATTTCACGGGTTTCCCCATTGCGTAATAACGTAACCTTAATCTCTTTGCCGGGTCTATGCCTTGCGACGATCTCCTGCAACTCGGATACTGAATGCACGGGAAGATCTTCGATTCCAATAATTACATCTTTAATAGTAATTCCTGATTCTTCTGCTGCACTTCCCTTGTTAACGCGCTCAACCAGCACACCCTGGCTTACTGACAGTGCAAGGTCATCAACGACTTTCGCATCAACGTCCTTTATTTGTATCCCCAATAATCCACGCTGTACTTTTCCAAACTCCAGCAAATCGTCCATTACTTTTCGAACGAGACTCACCGGTATCGCAAAGGAATAGCCTTCATAATGGCCCGTTGCTGTTGCAATCGCTGTATTAATGCCGATCAACTCTCCGTTGAGATTAACAAGGGCACCACCGCTGTTACCAGGATTCACCGCAGCATCAGTTTGAATGAAGGATTCAATATTAAGTTGCGTTTTGTCTCTCAGTATGCCTATGTTTCGTGCTTTGGCACTAACAATACCAGCCGTTACGGTTGAGTTAAGGTCAAAAGGATTGCCTATCGCAAGGACCCACTCACCTGGCAACACCCGATCGGAATTGCCATATTTTACAAAAGGAAGATTCCGTGCTTTAATTTTTAACAAGGCGAGATCAGTGCTCACATCCGTCCCAATCACTTTGGCGTAATATCTCTCATTATTACTCATTATGACTTCAATGTTTGTGGCGTCTTCAATGACATGATTATTGGTTACAATATATCCGTCGTCGGTAACGACAACACCCGATCCTGAAGAATGCGCTGGTGATTCGAGGCTGAACTGCAAGGCATTCATGCTGAAGTCTCCGGAACCATAGGAAGTGCGAATGTGCACCACACCTTGCCTCACCAGATTGGCTGCGCTTCGAAAGTCCAGTTCTTTGGGTACATTATAACTTGAAGATGAGTCAAGTTTGTAGTTGGCAAGCAGTAATTGTTGCCGCTTGTCAATTGAGTTGTACGGTTGGTTGAAATTGTCGAAATATCGTATCGTCATCATCGAGCCAAGAACAGCACCAACCCCGGCCGCCACGGCTATCATCAAAACAAACATTGAACGCTTCATACCTTCCCATTTAAAACTTGTAAGGAAAAATAACGCTTATTTTTTAAAAAATTGCTCTTGTGTTCGCTATAAAACAAAAGCGCCCGGCCTTTCGACCGGGCGCACCCACTTAATCAATCAACCACAAATCTCTTAGTCTACCTTGATAGACGTTTTTAGTATTTTCTTTTCGTCTTTCGGAATGTTGATCTCCAGGATTCCGTTGTTGTACTTCGCACTGATTTTCGCGGCATCCACGTTATCTGGCAACGCGAAGGAGCGGCTGAAGCTTCCAAATTGTGTCTCAACGGACTGAAAATGGTTCTCATTTCTTTCCCTTGAGAATTTACGTTCACCACTTATGGTGAGGTAATTTTCATTGAGGTCAAGTTTAAAATCGTCCTTGCTCATACCTGGTACGGCAACGTGCAGTTCGAACGATTTTTCATTTTCGAAAACATCAACTTTCGGAACGAAGGAGTACACTGCTCCACCGGAACGCGCAACTGATTCATTAAAGAATCGATCGATCAAATTGCTGAACGAAGTCGGTACGAAATCATTCAGGGCTGAATTGTATCTGATAAGGCTCATAGTATTTTTATTTTTTTGATTTAACATCTGAGCCTCTGTATAGGGAAAAGTGTGCCGGGGGAGCTTAACCGAATTTTGTCGGACATTGTGTCCTACCAGAAGGACATTTTTTAGATTGTTTCAAGTCAATATGTCCTAAAATTTCAAATACCATCAAAAAATGCTGTAAAGTCCAGGTAAGGCGGCCACTCCGACCACCTGGGATTTTTGAAACGAAAAGATTCAAAGCCGGAGGAGATCATACCCGAAATGGTTTAAGGGTGCATTCCGGATAAAAGAAAGAACGTCACGCCAATGTCCTGCTCATTTTTGAAATGCCAACTGCCAACGACTTTGACCTGGGCATCAAAAACAAGTTGGGTCGAATTGAAGGGTGTGAAAACTCCAACGAGAAGTTGCTTTCATTCGCATAAGGGCCTCCCTGCCGTTTCGTGACCCCCGGCTCGTTAGAGTATTGTAGAAAGTTGTCGTCGTGGTGTTGAAATCACCGAACATTGCTTCCCCATGAAAATTTACCTCATCACATTTTCACGCCAATTTACGATTGGCATGAATACTGAACCACGCATAAGAGACGAAACAACATTCTAAAGCAAACGATATGTCCGGAGCATTAAGAAACCTGGTGCTTATCCTTGTCGCGGTATTGGCTGCCTTCAGTGGAATGGTGTTGGGATTTGCCTCTACCGTTGCATTTTTCCTACACATTCTTTCCTGATTGCATACGCCTTGGCTTTGGCGCCGTCATTCTTACTCTCAAAATTCGGCCATAAATGTTGGCATTGTATTTCATGATTCACTAAACAGGAATTAGTAAATGCAAAATAGCAATGAAAAAGACCCTAAAAATATTGCTGATTGTTGCGTGTATACTGATCGTCATTCGGCTGGTGTTGCCTTCCATTGTTTTGCACTACACCAATAAAAAGCTAAACGAAATGAAAGGCTACTCGGGCCATATCAACGACGTCGACATGACCCTGATAAGGGGCGCCTATGTGTTGGATAGCATTTACCTGAATGAGGTCGATTCAGTTACGAAAAAGCAAACTCCGTTTTTCGCAGCTTCATCTGTGGATCTGTCCGTTGAGTGGAAGGCGCTGTTTCATGGTTCGCTTGTGGGAGAATTAGTGTTTGAAAAACCTGTTCTTCGCTTTACGCGAAAGAAAGTTGAACCGGATGATGTAAGCGAGGATTCGACCGAGTTTAAAGACCTGCTGGATGACTTCATGCCATTGCGTGTAAACCGTTTCGAAGTGAGCGATGGCATTATTCAATATGTTGATAGAACTTCCAAACCGCCAGTAGACGTACAGTTGAGCGATCTATACCTTATTGCACATAACCTGAGAAACAGTTATGACTCTTCAGCGTTGTTGCCAGCCACCGTGGAAGCAAACGCTCATGTCTATGAAGGAGAACTGACCTTTAATATGAAACTGAATCCACTTTCAAAGGTACCCACCTTCGACATGAACGCGGAAGTGAAAAATTCTAACCTGGTGTTACTAAATGATTTTTTCCAGGCATATGCCAAAGTTGACGTAAACAAAGGGAGCTTCAGCATGTATACCGAAACGGCGGCAAAAGATGGAGCCTTCAAAGGTTATGTGAAACCGATAATAAAAAACCTCGGCGTGATCGGAGAGGAAGACCGTGGAGATAATATTTTCCGCAAGGTATGGGAAGGGTTGACGGATGCGGCGGGAGGAGTTTTCGAAAATCGGCCCACGGATCGCCTTGCAACAAAAATTCCGTTCGAAGGAAGACTTGACACTTCCAATGCAAGTGTGGGAACTGCAATAATCAATATTTTGCAAAATGCATTTATTCGCGCTATTCAGCCCTCGATTGACAATGAGATTACTATACAATCAGTTGATGTAAAGAAGAAAGACGATCGAAATTTCTTTCAGAAGTTATTCGGTTCAAAGAAGGACAAAAAAGGAAAAGAAAAAAAACGAGATAAAGTTGACGGCACTTAGTTATTGAGGGTATCTGCTTGGTCAGGTCGATTGCTAAATTAAAATTGCTCTTTCACCTTCCATTTAGTTTGGTCATCATTCAAATCCATTTTAAAAATATTGTAATCTCCTGTCCCCAATTAATGAATCAACTGTTTGATGGACATTCTTAACTTTTTGCCAATCTTTTCTCTGTTCACATCATTATCTTGATCCACCCGCAGGCATTCGTAGGCCAGTCATAAAAATAAAAAGGCAGCTACATTTCTGTAACTGCCTCATTTTCATTGCTCCTCGGGCTGGGCTCGAACCAGCGACCCTCTGATTAACAGTCAGATGCTCTAACCAGCTGAGCTACCAAGGAATGTCTTCCAAAAGGGACTGCAATATTAAGGACTAGGATTGAAAAT
>DASUGQ010000509.1:0-15832 GCA_036273935.1 Cyclobacteriaceae bacterium
CCACTGGATTGAAGCCCGGTGCCAAAGCTTAAAATATAAAGGGTTCCAGAACCCAACGCTTCGTCGGGTGTTATGGTAATTGTTTTACCTGAGGGACTCAGCGTAACATCCATCACGGTGTTATCATATTCCCGCGTAAGCTTCACATTGTCATTTGTCACAGTTGCGGGGTCGAGGTCGGTATTAAATGTTGCGGTAAAGGCGGCGTCAGCCGGAACGTTATCCGGACTTGTGGCCCCATTCAGATCGATACTTCCAGCCGTGAGGGCCGATAGTTGGAGATTTGATGGACCATCATCATCGCTACAACTCACGAATGCAATTGTTAGAGTCGCCAGCATGCCAGCCGCCAACAACACCCTTAAACTCACTTTCATTTTCGTTTGCATAATCATAAATAATTAAGATGTTAATTGAATTTTTAACTGATTAATCCCATTGCGGATTTTGAGAGATCCTTTTTTGCGTTAAATCGATTTCACTTTGAGGAATCGGCAATAGTTCATGCTTGCCGGTTATGAATCCTAACGGTCCGAGTACTGCCGGAGCCCGGCCTGTCCTGACAAGATCCCAAAAACGGTGACCCTCCAATGCTAATTCATGTCTTCGCTCCAGGAAAATTTTGTCGCGCAGGATATTCTTGTCGGTGTCACTAACGTCAGGGAGTATTCCAACATTGCCGCCCCGGGCCCGGGCACGTATTTCGTTCAAATAAATCAGCGCTTCCGCTGACTTTCCGTTCTCGTTGAGGGCCTCAGCTGCCATGAGTAAAACATCAGCATAACGGAGAATACGCCTGTTATGCCCAAACGATGGTGGCACTGTTTGACCGGGTGTCCATGTCTTCTGATTATAACACTCTATTTCTATCAGCGTACCATTGCCATCCCTTGTTTCATCTGGTGTTTGTCCATCACCCAGTATTGTAACTCCATCAAGAACCTCACCCAGGTAAATGACTGTTGCATCCAACCTTGGATCGTCGGCCTCAAAGGAATTCTGCAGGTCGATAGTGGGACGATTGAATCCCCATCCACGGTTCGGCGTTCCCCTTACACCCTGGACATTTGCATACTGACTTCCCCCGTTTATCAGACTTTCGTATGGAGCTGATCCAATCTCAAAGACTGATTCAACGCCATGCTCACCATTGACGCTATTGGCATCCTCAAAATTTTGCTCCAAAGCATATTCGCCAGAGTTAATGACTTCCATAGCGTATTTCTCAGCATTGATAAAATCATTTTGGAACAAATAGACTTTTGCCAACAGGCCCTTCGCTGCTCCTTTGGTAGCACGACCCAAATCGCCCGCCGGGTATTGGGATTTTTCCGGGAGAACTCCCATTGCATCAATTAAATCCTGTTCGATCAAACCGTACACTTCTTCCACCGATGCACGAGTCTGATCCAACGCGGGAGTGGTCGTCGTTGAAATGGGAACACCTCCCCATGCCCTCACAAGGTCGAAATAAAAAAGAGCTCTTAGGAATTTAGCCTCACCGATATAACGACCCTTCAAGTTCTCATCCATAACAATCGCCTGGACTTTCTCCGTTACCACATTAGCCCGCTTTACGCCTTCATACAAAGTGTTCCACCAGCGCGAGATATTGCCTTCGGTGGGAATATGCTGAAACACATCGTAGGGCCCTACCGTAGCAGCGGCATCATCCGGGTTACTTCCTTTTCTCCCATCATCTGACATGATGTCAAGAATGGGAAATAGCCCCTGGTGATAACTGTTTGTGCGAAGAATGTTGTAGACTGCGTTAGTGGCGAGGAGAGCGTCTTCCTGGGTAACCGGAAAATTAGCCTGAGTCAATTCACCCTGAAGTGGCTTATTGAGAAAGTCTTCGCAACTTCCTATTGTCAAAAGCAACAATAACAAACCAGCTTTAACAAATCGATCTATAAGTATTCGCTTCATGTCGCCGCTTTTTAAAATGTCACATTTATACCAGCTGAATAAATAACCGAAACAGGATAAGTGCTTCTATCAATACCATTGTCAGTAGGTTTATCTCCCCCGTAATCAGCATTTGTTGGTGAGTAACCGGTGACTTCCGGTGAGTACCCCGTGTAGTTGGTTATGGTAAAAAGATTGGTCCCGCGTAAATAAACACGGGCCGATTTCATTCTCAGCTTTTCCGCCAGGTTTGCAGGTATATTGTATCCAAGCGTAACACTGCGAAGCCGGAAGAATGAACCATCCTGAATGAATCTTGATGAAGTAAGCCAGTTGTAACCGCCTTGTGTTGCCCGGGGCTCCTTGTTACTGGTTCCCTCACCGGTCCACCGATCAAAAACATGCTGCTCAAAATTGTACAGATCAGGTCTGATCGTTTCTTTATGATTATAAATTTTATTGCCGCTTTGTCCTTGAAAGTCAGCCGACAGATCAAATCCTTTATAGTTAAGACCAAAACTGAACCCATAAAGAAAGTCTGGTATAGGCGAACCAAGATCAGTTCGATCGTCACTGGTCAACAAACCATCGTTGTTGGTGTCGACAAAACGCAAGTCCCCAACCTCCGCATTTGATAAGTGTGGATAAGCATCCAACTCAGCTTGATTTTGAAAGAGGCCGTCAGTTTTATATCCGTAGAATGAGCCAATAGGCAACCCCGGAGAACTTGAGGTTGTAATATCCGTGTTAAAAAGGCGATCATCCGTTTCACCTGTTCCGCGGACTTTAAGGACTTCATTATGGATCGACGTCGCAACGCCACCGATGCGATAGTGCAAATCATTCCAGTCACTTTCCCACACAACATTTAATTCAACCCCGCGATTCAAAACCTCTGCTGCATTGTATGTGATCGTCGCACCAACGCCGTTCCCTAAATAACCGGCTATCGGCAAATCGATCAGAATGCCATCTGTCTTCTTGTTGTAGTAATCCAGCTCACCTTTTAATCGGTCGTCAAAGAATCCAAATTCAAGTCCCAGGTCGGTTTGATGAGTTTCTTCCCAAACGAGATCGCTATTGCCTAATCCTCCATATGATGATCCGGGGTACACGATGTCTCCCTTGCCAAAAACACCCCCCAGGCCGTTGAGCACGGGAGAGAATTGTCGTTTATAGTTTATTTTTTCATTACCGATAATTCCCCAACTGGCCCGAAGTTTGAGATTTGAAAGTACTGCTAAATTCTTGATGAAATCTTCATTGATTATATTCCATCCAACAGCAAGCGAAGGAAAGCCCGCATACCGGTTCTCCGAACTAAACTTTGAGGATCCATCGATCCGATATGTGGCCGTAAAAAGGTACCTGTTATTGAACGTATAATTTGCCCTGAACAGGTACGATAACATTGAATAGTTCTGGTTGGCATCCACCTCATTCTTAATTCCAGATGGATCAATATTATCCGGATTCAAATACCAGAAATCGCTTCCATCTCTTAAAATATTTTCACCCTTCGCCTCAAAATTTTCGGATGAAGCCTCTTGCATAGTGTATCCGATCACTGCGTTAATCCTATGCTTGTCAATTTCTTTGAGGTAGGTTAAAGTATTTTCCCATAGCCAGGAAACCCGGTCGTTGTAAGATTTAGTAAGCTTGCTGGTGGAACTCTGCTGCTGAGGCGACACAAAAAATTCCGGCGTGAAACTCCGATTTTTTTTGTATTCCATATCCACCCCGAAACTTGACCGGAATGTAAAGCCCTTGAGAAAATCAACCTCTCCATAAAAATTGCCAACCGAGCGCAACACCTTGTCAAAATTATTGGTGTACTCGATGTCAGCCAGCACGTTGCCAACCCCGGGTACCTCGGAATAACTTCCGTCAGGTTTAATTGGAACAATTACAGGTTGGGCTCTGTAAACAACAAACGGAGCATTACCATTTGTATTCTGTTGTCGGTATGGTGTAAAAGTTATGTTGTTACCCAATCGCACCGATTTGGAAAGGTGGTAAGTGTTGTTGAGCTTAATGGTTACACGTTCGTAATTCGACTTGGAAATGATGCCATCTTGTTTAAAATATCCCAAACCGACATAATACTGAACCTTGGATGCAGAGCCGGATGCGGAGAACTGATAATTTTGGATTGGCGCGGTGTCAAAAATCAAGTCCTGCCAATCGGTGTTAGGAACTGCGTCGACATTATTGAAGGAGCCAGGATTGATCTCATTGCTTATAATTGCAAACTCTCTCCCATCCAGGAGATCAATTTTTTTTTGAAGGTTTTGTAAGCTGTATTCACCTAAGAAATTAATGGTTACACCTTCTTTACCCTCAACGCCTTTTCTCGTAGTCACTAATATGACACCATTCGCACCCCGCGACCCGTAGATTGCTGTAGCAGAGGCATCCTTCAGCACCTCAATTGACTCAATATCACCTGAGTTTAGAAAGTCAATGTTGTCGAGAATAACACCGTCAACGACATAGATGGGATTTGCATTATTAAAAGTGCCTGTCCCTCTTATTCTAACAACCGAACTGGCACCTGGCGCACCAGAATTACTTGTTACCTGTAAGCCAGCAACTTTTCCCTGAAGTGCCTGCATAGGTGACACCGCAGGAATTTTGGTTAAATCTTCACCACGCACAGAGGCAACGGCGCCGGTCAAATCTGATTTTTTCACAACCCCATAACCAATAACGACTACCTCCTGGAGCGTTTGGGTGTCAGGAGCGAGAGAAATGTCTATCACAGCACGGTTATCAACCAAAACCGTCTGCTGCTGGAAACCAACGAACGAAAAACTAAGAGAATTTTCACCAGGTCCCAACTCAATCGAGTACGCACCATCGATATTCGTTGTGGTCCCTTTTGTTGTCCCCTGCACAATTACATTAACTCCGGGCAGCGCAGATCCGTCTTCAGAAGAGGTGACTTTGCCGCTTACTGTTTTGGTTTGAGCATTAGATGTTATTAAAACCAAAAAAGCGCAGGTTGTGAGTAAAATTTTCCTCATATCACTTTAGCAAACAGGTTTTATTCAGAGGTTGCCTAAGTGAATTTTGTATAAGTCAATGATGGATTGAAGAATTTTCGAAGAAAAGAGACATTAAATCGTCTTTGAAAAGTGACATTTGAATGCTTTTTTTTGCGCTAAAAAAACATTGATTCAATCGTTTTCGATAAACAACAGTCGGAAAATTTGCCAAGTTTTCTCGCAATAAAAACAAGAAGCATCTGTGACCTGATTTTAAGGTTGAGTCACGGGCAGGTTGAGTTTTTTCCTCCTGTTCTTTATTGACTCGTGATGAGGTTCTTGGAGCAGGACGACGTCTTCCCACTTAGACGCGTGGGGTTTACGTCCTTTGGTTGTCAGGTCCGCAATTCGTTCGATCACTTTTCGTTTGAAGCTCCAAATTGTATTCACGCGCAATGTTAACTCATTAGCGAACATCTCAAGCGTGTGGTCATTCTTCTCTAACACAGCCACATATGCAATGTAGAATGCCTTTTCGATGGGAAATTTCAGGCTGTGGAAAATGGTGTATGCTGTGATCGATTCATTGTAACCACAGCGGGTGCATCTTCGGGAGAACTTCTGAGATCCATCAAAATACTTTTCGTTACCGCACTTTTTGCAATGAAAATTCTTGCCCCACTTCAGGCTTTCTAAAAAGCGATAGCAGGCAAGCTTATCAGGATACAGCGTTTGAAACTGTTTATAATCCATGGTCTTATCCAGGAGCCGCTCATTCAAAACCTCTTTCAGGCTGTTCTTCAGCTTCCAGTTATCCAAATCCAGGATTGAATTTATCTGGTTGATTTCTTTTGCCTGCCGAACCAGTTTTTGATTACTTTCCTCCAACTCATGGTTCTTCTGATCCAGTTCCGCTGTTCTTTCTTTGACCTTAGTCTCCAACTCACGATTAACCTTGTCCATCAATTTCATATTCACCTCGTGTTGCTGAATGGTTCGGTTCAGGGCACGGTCACGCATAGCTTTCAATATTCGAATCCGGTCACCTAACGCAAAGGTTAAGAACAGCATCTCCAGCACGAAGCTGATATGCAGGCTGTAATGAGAAAGGATCGTCATTGGGATAAAATTCAGATAGACTAATATCCTGATGAAAAATCCCGTGAAAAGAATGCCATACGCTATAACGAAGAACCGTGCTGGCCTGTAACCTCTGTACCAGACTTTAATGCCGGCATAAAAAGTAAGAGAGAGCGGTATGATTTCTATAATGCGATAGACAAAAAATTGCGGAAAGAAAAACAACTCGAAAAGAAAGACCCCTGTGCGGGCAACGATCATACCCTTTAATAAGTTATCAAGCCGTGGCGAATTTGCCGGGGTACTTAAGAATTTTCGTGTAAAAATAATGGTAGAGATGATCACCATGTACAGGGTTATTCCACTAGCATAATTGTTCCATTCAGGATGCTCCGGCCATAGGTATTGAAAACCAATTCCGTCAAGACTTAATGTATAAAGGCCAACACTTAAAATATAAAAGATGTAATAGATGTTTTTAATTTCCTTTATGGCCAGGTATACAAGAAAATTGTAAAGGGCGATGATCAGGATCATCCCATAAAAAGTACCATAAAGAAAGTATTCACTGATGGCATAATAAACAAACCGATCGATGGATTTAAAGGCAACCCGTATATCCGCAAAGTCACGGGATTTTACTTTAAAATAATAAACGGTAAGGGTATCTGCTTTTGGACGGGGTATGCGAATTTCAAAATTCTTATGATCAAATGTTCGTCTTGAAAAGGGATATTGGTCACCCATCAACAGTTTTTTGTATGACCCGTTTGCTTCGGGGACATATACCTCAAGGTGATCGATAGTTTGATCATAAAACTCGATTAACCAATCTTTCTCGCTATGCACATTTTGCCTGACAGGAAACCTGATCCAATAGGACATGTCGGTCTCAAAATCTTTATTTTGATAGGAATTATGCTCGCCGAACTTGTTTAAGAAAGCCGCAGAAGATATCTGCTCAAACGAAAAGGTATTGGTAGAGTCAATCAAATAGGCAAGCTCCTTTAGAAAAAAGACCCTCTCTTTAATATGATCATTCACAACTGCCATTTGTTGTGCAGACAGTGTTGTACAGATGAGAAAGAAAATCAGGAAAAAAATCTTGCTGTTACTGCGCATCGCCAACCCATTTTTTGATAAATTAAATATCGGAAAAAAAGTTGCTTATCACCAGCCATTGAGCGCCGCTGGAGTAAATCGCTACATGATTTCCTCCCTTCTTTAGTGTTAATTGTGCAAGCATTCATCCGATTCAACCTGGCTCTGCCTCCATTTTTGTAACTCTTCTCTCCGGTTTTTCAATTGTTCTGCTGTCGGCTTATAGTCAAGTATTTTTCCAAGGTCGGGTTGCCCCGCATCGACCCAGGCGCTAAACCAAAAATCGCCAAGCATTCTTATGGAAGATCTCATTTGCCTTTCGACCATTCCAGCCAACTGTCTGTGGTAAGCGCTTGAGTATTCCCGGGAATAGACGCGCTGGGTTTGTTTTCCTTTTGTTTCAAACGAGAACTTTCTTTCCTCCATCGCATTCGCGAGTGACCGTTCGATAGTTAAAACTGAGTCAACCGCCAGGTGGGAACATTCGATAGCTTTCCAAATTTCCGTTTGCGGATTGTCTATGTAGGAAGCCCGTCCAACAAAAAAATTATAATCGCTTGAAAACAACTCTGGCAATCGCGATTCCCAAAAGGCATGAATACCTTGTTGCCCTGTCAACTGGCCATTATAATTTTCCGTGGTGTGCAGCGGCACATTAGCATCGGCGATGTAGTGACCGATTTCTGATGACAGTTTTAGAATTCTATCTGCATCGCCTATTTGGAATGCCTGTTTGAGTTGAAAGTAAACCCTGTTGATATGCCATGGAAGTATTCCATAGGCATAAAGCGTATCCTCTGAATATTGGTTGACGGCTTCCTGCCAGGACCTGGGCATACAGATCAACGCGCTGTCTCCAAAATGATCGAGGTCGATATAATGCCGGGGCGCCTCCTCCTTCACTACAAAGCGTCTTCGGTCAGGATTAACAGCGGTTTCAGCGACATACTGTATATTTTTTTTATAAAAACTGATCATTTCAGGTGGAAGAGTAAACACGGCGAGGTAATTGATCTTCTGATGGGCATAGAATCCCCAGAACGACGTGCATGACATCACTGTCAGAACTCCCAAAAGAGCCCGAAATAGAGGGTTTTTCATCCCGGCAATATAAAATATTGGGATTAAAAACACGGTCAGGTTTTTGCAAATACGACGAATCAATTACCTTTGCAGTCCTTAAAATAAGAATGACTTTATGGCAAATCACAAATCGGCTGAGAAAAGGATCAGGGCTAACGAGACTAAACGACTGAGAAACAGGTATCAACACAAGACTGCCCGGACTTTTATCAAGAAGCTTGCGACCACAAAGAGTAAAGACGAGGCCACGGCTTTGCTGAAGGAAGTGACATCAATGATTGATAAACTGGCCAAGAAAAACATTATCCATTGGAAAAAGGCGGCCAACCAAAAGTCGGCTCTTGCGAAAATGGTAAACAAACTAGCTTAATTATTTTTCTTCTTAGCAATACAAACCCTGCCGTCCTGGCGGGGTTTTCTTTTTTTACGCAGGTTCCTATTTTTAGGAATGCAAAAAGACCCCCTAAGCTACACTAACATTAAAAGTTGGTCGCCTGAAGACCGTCCCCGAGAAAAGCTCATACTGAAAGGGAAGGCAGCATTGTCGGATGCTGAACTAATCGCGATCCTCATTGGGTCGGGAACCCCGACCATGAGTGCCGTTGAACTGTCAAAGAAGATATTGGGCAATGCCAACAATAATCTTCACGATCTGGCTCGTTTGACTGTTAAGGATCTTGTCAAAGTTAAGGGAATCGGCGAAGCAAAAGCCATCACGATCGTTGCGGCCCTCGAATTAGGACGAAGACGCAAAGACCTGGATCATCACGAGAAACCAAAGGTCACCACCTCAAAAGATGCCTTTGAACTGTTGAAATCCGACCTGACGGATATTCCGCATGAAGAATTCTGGGTATTGTTACTGAACCGGGCGAATCGCGTGATAAAAAAATCCCAGGTCAGTCAGGGTGGTGTGACCGGTACCGTGGCAGATCCGAAAATTATTTTCAAACTGGCACTGGAGGAATTAGCCTGCGGATTGATCCTTGCCCACAACCATCCGTCAGGCAATTTAACAGCAAGCCAGGCCGACGTTGACTTAACAAGAAAACTAAAAGAGGCAGGTAAATTGTTAGAGATACAGGTTCTTGATCATTTAATTCTTGCGAGACAAAAATATTTTAGCTTTGCAGACGAGGGCCTTCTCTAGTTACATCTGCCGATGAAAATCATCTGGCAGATCGGGTCACAAAACTGTAATCAGTAATGGTGAAGCATAAGAAACTTATCATTCTATCCCTTGTCGTCATTGCACTACCCCTGCTGATCGCCAATTATTTTTACACCAAACCAGTTCCGCCACCGCCCGCACCGAAACCAAAAACTATTCCTAAAGCTCCCGTTAATCCACTACTGAGTGAAGTCCTTTCCGAGTATGAGACATCGATCGACGAATTGCTCGAAGAAACGGGCATTCCAGGCGCCTCCATCGCTATCGTGAGGGATACGACTGTTGTTTATATGAAAGGATTTGGAGTTAAAACTATCAATACAAACGACTCGATTGATATTCACACAGTTTTCAGGATTGGGTCGGTATCCAAATGTTTTGCGGGCATGCTAACCGCCATTTTGGTAGAAGAAGGAACCTTGTGTTGGGATGATCCCGTGATCAAGTACGTGCCCGACTTCAAACTAAAATCACCAGAGCAAACGGAGAAGCTAACCATAAGAAATGTTCTCTCTCACACAACGGGACTACCTTATCACACTTATACGACGTTGGTGGAAGATGGACTGGACCTAAAGACCATGCTCAATCGCCTGCAGGAAATCAATGATGGTCCCGTTGGAAAAATATACAGCTATCAGAATGTTGCGTTTAGCCTCATATCAGAAATTGTCTGCTCTGCTACGGGCAAAACCTATGAAGCGCTTGTGCAGGAAAAGATTTTCGATCCATTAAAAATGCGGGATGCATCACTCAGCTATGACGAGTTAATGTCTAATGGAAACATCGCCCATCCGCACCTGCGACGAAGAAGAAGCTGGCGCGAAGTCCCAATTAAGGATACCTATTATAACGTTGCACCCGCAGGAGGTGTCAACGCAAGCATTGCAGATATGACTGCATGGATGCAGGCTTTATTGGGAAACAGACCCGATATCATTAGTCAAAAATCACTTGATCAAATCTATACGCCAGTTGTATCTGCCACCACGAAAAACCGGAGTTATAGGAAAATCGGAAGAATAAAGAAAAATTATTATGGATTAGGTTGGCGAATACTATACTTCCCCGCCGATACAGTTATCTATCACGGTGGATATGTGAATGGATTTCGAAGTGAGGTGGCTATTTATCCAAAAGACAAAATTGCAATTTGCATCCTCGCGAATGCTCCCGGGGATGTGACGGACACAGGTATACCGATATTCCTGAAAGAATACCTTGATCGACGTGACACTATTGAAAGCTGGGAAATGAATTGGAACAAGATAGCCTTTCGATAAACCAGGTTATGCGACCAAAAAATATCTTTGTTATCCTTTTTGTCATAGCCGTTATCATTATCCTTTACAGCACGCTAAGCGGAAATAAATCGCAGGAAGAATACAATCAGCAGATACAAACCGATCGGGAGGACAAGGATCGCTTTATGAAGACGTCTGCTGAGTCTCCCTTTGCTTCACAACCTGAAACATTTGAAGGATTGAAATATTTCCCGCCTGATGAGAAATATCGTGTCATTGCCAAACTGATTCCTGCTGAAGAAAAAAAAGTTCAGGTACTTTCTACTAACGACGGGAAGGACCAATCATACCTTGAATATGCCTACGCCGAATTCGATCTTGACAACCGGAAAAATCGATTACTGATTCTCGAAGTAATGGAAACGGGAACTAACCGTGGCAGCCTTTTCCTTGCGTTTGGTGACAAAACCAGTGCTAATGAAACGTACGGCGCCGGGCGATACCTGGACATTAAAAAAGTACCGGGCGCCAGTACCATCGAGTTGGATTTTAACAAAGCCTATAATCCATACTGTGCTTATACCGACCGTTATTCCTGTCCATTTCCACCGAAAGAAAATTTACTTGATATATCAATCCTTGCCGGAGAAAAAACTTATAAATAAATCACCCATGCGGTCAACACTTACTATAATTCTTGTCGGTTTTTCAACCCTATGCACTTCACAGCAATTCAAAACAAAGGAACCCCTGGCCCATACTTTTTCCATTGTGGCACGCGATGCTAACACTGGCGAGATGGCCGTAGCAGTTCAAAGTCATTGGTTCAGTGTAGGCACAGTGGTCTCCTGGGGAGAAGCTGGTGTGGGTGTTGTAGCTACACAGTCGTTTGTCAATAAATCGTTCGGCCCTCGTGGGCTTGAGTTACTTAAAAATGGAAAATCACCAGATGAGACTGTCAAAATATTGTTGAGTGATGATCCAGGTGAGTCAGTTCGTCAGCTTGCTATCCTTGACAAATCGGGTCGTGTGGCCACACATACCGGAAAGAACTGCATCTCCGAAGCCGGTCATAAAAATGGAGAGAATTTTTCCGTTCAGGCAAATATGATGTTGAACGACGAGGTTGTTCCCGCAATGGAGAAGGCGTGGCTTGGTAACTCATCTTTGCCTTTAGCGGAACGAATGATTGAAGTGCTGAAAGCGGCCCAACACGCGGGGGGAGATATCCGCGGAAAGCAGTCTGCAGCGCTTCTGGTAGTGAAAGGGGAAGCATCTGCTGAACCGTGGAACGACCGGCTCATTGACCTTCGTGTTGACGATGCAATAGAACCCATCGCAGACATTGAACGGTTATTGAAAGTTCATCGTGCTTACGAGCACATGAACCAGGGTGATTTATTCGCGGAGAAAAGCGACATGAAGAACGCAATGGTTGAATATCAGGCAGCAATGAAAATGTTCCCGCATAATCTTGAAATGCAATATTGGACGGCCATAATGCTTGCATCAAATCAGGAAGTGAATAAAGCCATTCCAATGCTACAAGCGATCTATGAGAAAGATGCAAACTGGCGTGAATTAACAAGGCGACTTCCCAGAGTCGGCCTCCTTAACGTTACTGAAAGCGAATTGAAGGAATTGCTTCGCTAATAGTCGGCATTATCAAAAGGCGGACAATGTGTATAAGTTGTGGATATTGTGTGGGATTCTGTTTCTATTGACACCTCTTAACATGCTGGAAAAGTTATAATAACATTCTATTTTTACCCGTTGAATTCTATTGTTTAGGTCGAATGACTATATCATACAACTGGCTGAGAAATTACATTGATATTCCGGAATCACCGGAGGAACTGGGACAGCTGCTCACGTCAACAGGACTTGAAGTAGAGACTATTGAACCCTTTGAAACAGTGAAAGGCGGTCTTGTAGGGATCGTAATTGGTCAGGTGTTAACTTGTGCAAAGCATCCTAATGCCGATAAACTCTCACTCACAACAGTCGATGTCGGCGCAGAACAACCTTTAAACATTGTATGTGGGGCACCCAATGTTGCTGCGGGTCAAAAAGTTGTTGTAGCGTTGCCCGGCACAACCATCTTCCCGACAAAGGGCGAACCATTCACAATAAAAAAAGCAAAAATACGTGGTGAACAGTCCGAAGGGATGATTTGTGCAGAAGATGAAATCGGGCTAGGTGAAAGTCATGCAGGCATTATCGTTTTAAACACTAATGTTTCAAATGGCACGCCTGCCTCTGAATTTTTCAACGTGCAATCTGATCATATTTTCGAAATAGGTCTTACACCCAACCGGGCGGACGCTGCATCTCATATCGGAGTCGCCCGCGACATTAAGGCATCGACCGGACGGATGGTAAAAATGCCTCCGGTCAATACCTTTCAGGTTGATAATGAATCGCTGACAATCCCCGTTGTTGTTGAGAATACGGAAGCATGCCCCAGGTATTCGGGTGTTACCATAAGTGGTATCACTGTTATGGACTCGCCGGCGTGGTTAAAAAATCGCCTGCAATCCATCGGCCTCACTCCAATTAACAACATCGTTGACATTACCAATTTTGTTTGTCATGAAGTTGGTCAACCACTTCATGCCTTTGACGCGGATGAAATTACCGGCAAAAAAGTTATCGTCAAGACGTTGCCAAAGGGAAGTAAATTCATAACCCTCGACGATAAAGAACGATCATTGCTCGATACTGACCTGATGATCTGCAATACGGAGGCAGGGATGTGCATCGCTGGCGTCTTTGGTGGTGCAAAATCAGGCATCACGGAAAAAACAAAAAATGTTTTTTTAGAGAGCGCATATTTTGCCCCTTCTTACGTTCGCAAAACATCGATGCATCATATGCTAAAGACGGATGCATCATTTCGTTTTGAGCGCGGAACAGATCCCGACAATACGGTCTACGCACTGAAACGCGCGGCCATGCTAATCAAGGAAATTGCAGGCGGAACAATCTCATCGCAGATTGTTGACGTCTATGGCAAGAAAATAGAACCGAAAGAAATCATTGTAAGGGATAAAAATGTCAACCGTCTGATCGGTAAAGTAATTCCCCGCGAAAAAGTTTTTTCAATCCTGGAAAGCCTCGATATTAAAGTAATGAACAAGAGCGAGGATCAATATGTGTTGTCGGTACCTCCATACCGGGTAGACATCGAGCAGGAAGCCGATGTTGTGGAGGAAGTGCTTCGGATTTATGGATTCAACAATATTGAACTAACTCAATATGCCAAGACTGATTATTTGGCGGAATTTCCTACCAAGGATATTGACAGGTTTAAACGCACAATAGGCGAGTTGTTGATCTCAAATGGGTTTTATGAAATCTGGACAAACTCCCTCACAAACGAAGCATACTATCAGAAACATTCTCTTTCATTTCCTGGTGAAGCAATCGCTATTTTAAACAAGCTAAGTGAAGAGCAAGGCATTCTTCGCCGGACCATGCTCTTCACAGGTCTTGAAGTCTGTGCGTATAATATCAATCGCAAGCAAAAAGATCTGAAGTTTTTTGAACTGGGGAAAATATATTACAACGATAACGGTAAATACATCGAGGAAGAACGCCTTGCCCTATACATGACAGGCAATGTTGAAATCGAAACCTGGCAGCACAAGACGGAGCCATTGACGTATCATGATCTTGCCCAGCACACATACCACATTTTGACAAAGTCTGGCCTTGACGACGTCAGGCAGTCTTCTTTGAACGACCAACTATTCGACTACGGCCTGTTATTAACGAAAGACAATAAGGAAATCGGAAAGCTGGGAAGGGTAAAAAATAGTTTGTTAAAAGATTTTAACATAAAACAAGAATTATTTTACGCTGAGCTCGATACATCCTTGCTTTTCCGGCACGCAAACCCTAAGTTAGTAATTCAAGATGTGCCGAAGTTTCCCGAAGTTAGACGGGATTTATCGCTTGTGATTGATAAGCGGGTTACATTTGATGAAATACAAAATCTTGTTCAGTCAACTGAGAAGCGGTTGATAAAATCCATCATCGTGTTTGACGTTTATGAAGGTGAGAAGGTACCTGCAGATAAGAAAGCCTATGCATTAGGGTTCACACTGCAGGATGATGAGAAAACGCTCACTGACCAGGAAATTGACAAAACAATGACGCGCCTGATGGGAGCTTTTGAGCAAAAGTTGGGAGCGATCATACGTAAATAAAGTAATTAACAATGTTGGCCAGCATGGGTAGAAAAAGTTACCTATGTTGTAAATCGTAAAAAGCATACATGGATCAAGATTTACTAAAATCCCACCTGAATGGGTTGGAACGCAAAATTCAGATGCTCATCAGCGAGCATAAAAGCCTTAAAGAAGAAGTAAGGGGCCTAAAATCTGAAAATCAAGAACTTAAATCGACAGTAAAAGCCCGTGAAGACCAGATCAGCGGCTTTCATAATCAGTTGAAAATAACTAAACTTGCGGATAGTTTACATCCGGAAGACGGAAGTGTTTCGGAGTTGAAGAAAAAAGTGGACGAATACATTCGAGAGATTGACAAGTGCATCGCTCACTTAAGTAGATAATGCAACCAGTAAGATGGAGGAGCTTTCAATAAAAATTAAAATAGCCGATCGCGAATATCCGATGAAGGTGAAGCGCTCTGACGAAGAGAGGATACGGACTGCCGGCAAACTGATTAACGAAAAACTAAGATCTTACCGGGAGCAATTTGGAATTGAGGACAAACAGGATCTGTTAGCCATGGTGGCCTTCGATTGCCTGATCGATAAAATGGCAGTAGAAGATACACATCAGACGGTTGATCAAACTGTGTTTGAGAAAATAAATCATCTTAATAACCTCATTTCCCAATCCATTCTTTAAAAGTTTCTTCTACTCTCATTTCTTAAAGTCCTGTTAAGGATTTCTTCCGGGTTAATTTTTATAACCCAAAAAACCTATGTCTAGTACTGAAATAGTATTGATTGCTGTCAGTGTGCTGACAACGATCGTTTTGAGCGCCCTCATCGGGAGCCTGCTCTACAAACGAAGAGTGAAAAGAACGCAGGAAGAAGTGGACGAGAAATCCAAACTTATTCTGAAAGAAGCCGAAATCGCTGCCGAAAATCTGAAGAAAGACAAAATTCTTGAAGCAAAGGAAAGAATCCTCAAAATGAAATCAGAGTTTGAGGATGAGGCGAACCGAAAGAAAAGCCTGATCATTGCGAACGAGCAAAAGATCAAACAACGTGAGCAGGCCCTCAG
>DASUGQ010000510.1:0-4591 GCA_036273935.1 Cyclobacteriaceae bacterium
GACTGTTTTATCTTTTAAGGAAATTCTTTCCACCTTGTAGCCATATTGAAGCAATTCCTTTTTATAATTCAAAAAGGAATGGTCTATTGGAATTCCTGCAATACTCTCAATTTCAGCAAAAGATAACTTAAATGATTGCCCGCCATTTTTCTTAATATACTTCCACAAGGCGCTGTATTTACTCATCATTTCCTTGTTAGTGAATTACCTGCACTTCTGAAAGCTTACTTTATTGGGAGTTCGTATGTCGCTGCAGGGTCTCACATGCAAATTGGCCACAAGCGAAGATAAATATAAATATCTTACATTGGCAGTGCTCCCAGGCATTCAAACCTCGCGTGAAGTTTTCCTTCACACGGCCTCAAACTTTTTTAACACTCATAACCAATTGTGCCTTTTAATAAATTATAAATGAAACTATCTGTGTACAACTGCTTAATTGGTCTTTAGAAATTCTTGTTTCACTTCCTCGTCCAATTCGTCAAATGGTTTTTTCATTAAATAATGATAAACGTTCTGGTTTGAAATAGTAATAGCGTAAGCTTGAGCAAATTCCCAACCCTGCTTGCCCATAAAATTCAGGGCGTCAATCATAGAATTGAACACGATAGGTTTTCCCGTCTCATCTCTCATTCTATTGTCCGCAAAAAATTTCATTTTCTGACCAAAGTCAACGGTTATTGTCACTTTGGTACTTAAAAACTTCTCAGTGCCCAGTATTTCACAATAAACAAATTTTGGCGCTTCTTGTCCGAACGTACAAAATGTCGTTCCAAGGAAAATCAAAATAAAAACGGATCTACAAATCTTCATATGTTCATGATTTAGGTTTCTATTTAGTCCATTAAATAAGAAGTCAGAATTCATTTTTATCGCGGACCCAAATTGGTTCATCAATTCATCAACTTTGAAACGATTGCGTGTGGGCTCTGTGTTTGGTCTACCATCTCGTTGTTTATCGTTTCACATATCACATCCACCACTCGCCAAAATTAATATCTGCCGCCTATGTTTAATTTATATTTCAAGATAAAAAAAAAACGGTCGAGTACTTCATCCCTGAAAACCAGCAGATATCTAGCATCCACCTTCACCCCCTCTTCACGCCCCCCGAAATTGTCATTAAAATCCTTGAAGCACATTAGGCCATCGTACTGAAGTGAAACAGTCCTGTGTTTCATATTGAACCAGCGCCGTGAAAAGGAAGCAAGAAAAACCAGATCCCGGGGCTCCCAATAACCTGTTCGTTTGCTGGCATGATGCCTGTGTAGCTGAAGGAGAAATTGTAAACTACCATCCATGAACCAAACCAGACCTTACCTTACCACGCTCACCCCGCTTCGGGGCATTGCCGCATTAATTGTAGTGATCTTTCACTCGAACCTCGATCTGGTCCCTTTCATGCCCATCAACAACCGGCACTTCATCACGATGGGATGGTTATGGGTGGATTTCTTTTTTGTGCTCAGTGGATTCATCCTCTTCTATGTGTACGCCGATAACTTTAAGAACTCCACAAGTGGAGCGGGTTATTGGAAGTACATCAAAGCACGATTTGCTCGCGTGTACCCCCTTCATTTCTTCACCATGATCTGGTGCCTGATCTGCGCCCTGATCATCATCCATTATGCCGATGGCTTTCATCCTTTCTTCTGGGGTATGTTCAACCCCATGAGCGCCATACACTCACTGTTTCTCGCTCAATCACTGGGACTCTCTGTCTCCGCTCCCTTAAATACACCATCCTGGTCGCTAAGCACGGAATGGTGGATGTACATGATCTTCCCATTCATCGTACCTTATTTTTATCGTCTCAAAAGAATGGGTAAGATTCTTACACTGGGCGGAATTGCGGGGCTGTTTCTGTTTGTGAAATATTACCTGGGACCTGTTGGCCTGCCTTTTCCCGGAGGATCGCCATCAATCAACGTCCTTACAGATTTCGGCATGTTCCGGTGTATGGCCGGCTTTCTTTTAGGGATGTTCCTGTTCACCCTGTATCAGGAGTCCATAGGCATTAACTTCTTCCGGAAGAGCTGGGTTTTCGCGCTATTCTTCCTCAGTGCGTTCATTGCCATGCAGGTGGGTGCCGAGGACATTCTTGTTATTGCGTTTTTTCCTTTTATCATCTTATCAGCGGCGTATAATACTTCCACCATTAAAAAGATCCTGAACTTCTCTTTCCTTCAGCGGCTGGGGGACTGGTCGTTCTCTATTTACATGGTGCATGTTCCTATTATTTATCTCCTGTGGATTTATCAAACCATTCAAAACCCCGCTCAGTGGGCAACGTTCCCGCCGCCAGAAGCAGCACCGGAAAACTATACCACGGGCTGGTGGCTATGCCTGATGTTGGTTGCCTCAACACTCCTGGTTGCCTCATTAACCTATACGTACATTGAGGTCCCGGTCCGGAATTACCTGAATAAAAGATTTACCCCTAAAGAACTTGAATCTGTTAAAGTGGTAAATTGATTACATAAACCTATGCTCGTCAACTACCTTAAACTTGCCGTTCGTCTTTCGATAAGAAATCCACCTGAAGAAACGTAACCCTGAATACTATGGAAACTTCTACAATTACCACTGATCGAAGCCTGGCCGAGCGACGGTTCTTTAGCGGAATGGCGTTTGCCATCCTGATAACTGTCCTGCTCGGATTCGCACGCAGTTTTTTCCTGAGACCGTTGTTTCCAGGACATCCTTCGCCATCCGAGCCAATCTTCTACCTACACGGTGCAGTCTTTACCGGCTGGATACTGCTGTTTGTTGCTCAAGTGTCAATTGTCGCCCGTGGTGGAGTTCAACTGCATAGAAAAATCGGTCCCTTTGGAGGCGTATTGGCCGTAGTAATGGTGGCACTGGGAGTGTTGAGTGCATTAACCGCCGCAGGCCGCGCTACAGGATTTGTAGGTATTCCCGTACCCCCATTGCAGTTCCTTGCCATTCCCCTATTCGATATGATCTTGTTCCCGGCATTCGTCGGGCTGGCTCTTGTTCGGCGGCACGATCCGCAAAGCCACAAACGCTGGATGCTGCTCGCAACCCTAAACCTGCTCGCCGCTGCCATTGCGCGTTGGCCATTCGTCAACACACTCGGCCCACTCGCGTACTTTGGTATTACGGACTTGTTTATCGTTGCCCTGGCAGTATGGGATTTCCGTTCACGCGGACGGCTGCATCCGGTCACACTTTGGGGCGGGCTGCTGTTAATTATTTCCCAGCCACTCCGGCTCGTCGTCTCCGGTACGGCTGGATGGTTGGTCTTTGCCCGGTGGGCTACGGGACTGATAAACTGATCTTTCATTTAAACCCATGGTGCAATATGAAAAAGGGAATCCTCATCGCATTCGGTGTATTACTAATTGGCTTTGTCGGTTACCGGGCCGTTCGCATAATCAACACCAAGTTGCCCAGTGAAAGTAAAAGTCCCGATAGATACATATCTTCAGGAGACAGAACAATTCACGATTACCTTCAACAACGATGCATCAGCAGTGGTCATGAATTTCATCTGGGATAAAATGGTCATGCACGTTCCCATTCGGGTCGTTGATTAACTGTAAAAAGGTTCGGAGAAGGGATTAACCTCCCACGGTTGCGGAGTGACTGATGCGTACATCACCCCAGCGGATTCGCAGTTGACTTTAGCGTCGTCCATATGTCTTCTAGGTGAAGGGCTTTCGCCCAACGTTCTAAATAATTCATATCGAGTTGTCCATGTTGAGCTTCGAAAACACTTAATGCATCCGTAAACTGTTTTTCACTCCCTCCTGAAAGTTTTGCGCAACGCAATTTCGCCAGCATGGTGTCCTCCCTCCGGACTGGATCCCTTCATCTTTAATCCAAACACTTCCTCGACCTACTTTCTTTCAAAGCGCGATCGATCGAACGAATCGCCGGTTATAATCCAAAAATTCTAATAGTTCCTGTTGTGACATTTGGCGATTCTTTCCAGGTAAATCTTTTTAATCTCATCCTCCCTCTTTGCAGCACCAACAAAAACAATTCTTTGGCCATTCTTGAAAGTTCAAATGCCTTCAAGAGCCGTTGGTCGGCGTCATGTTTCGAAGCGTTCTCAGATACAGGCTATGGCTTCGGGCGGCTTGATATTCATTTCCATCCACCTTATCTCAGAGACAGACCAGCTTCTCAGAGTCAATTCAATTTTTTCGATTTATCAATATGCATTCTAATTATGTTTTGGTAATTTCCACTATAAAATTTCAATCTTATGAAAAAAGTCATTCCGCTCTTCCTCTTTTTAATGGCCATTGCCTCCACTTCGTGGTCACAAGCAAAGCCGATCAAGATCGTATTTGACCTCACCAGCGGTGATACCCTTGATCACCAGGTTGCGCTGCGGCACATTTCATTAGAGGCAAAGGCTCATCCCGATGCCCAACTCGAATTGGTTGTTTATGGAAAAGCCATGCCCATATTTGTGAAGGACCAATCTACTGTTGCAAAAGGCATCCAGGAATTGGCCAGCAACAAGAACGTCTCGCTGAGAGTATGTGCGCAAACTATGAAGCACTATAATGTTACCACCAACGATCTACTGCCCGGCGTGCAGACTGTTCCGGATGGC
>DASUGQ010000511.1:0-3340 GCA_036273935.1 Cyclobacteriaceae bacterium
GCTTTGTCTCCCTGGCGCTGCGCTATTTCACCCAGCGCAATAATGGAGTAAAGGTAGTACCCGGATTCTAACGACTCAGTTTGCTCCGCATAGTTTATGCAAAGCTGGTAATACTTTTTTGCTTCTTCGAGATTTTTCCGTGTCTCATAAATTTGCCCAAGGAAGAAAGCTGCATACCGACCACTCGTTGCCTCATAACCGACCTTGGCGCTGTCGATACAGGCAAGAATATCTTTGCTCACCCGTTCGGCATCATTATATTTTCCCGTGGAATATAGCATCCTGGCATAATAGCGATGAAAGTAGGGATTGTCGGGAAAGGTCTGATAGAGATACTCACTCAGCTGAAACGCACGGGGCTGATCATTTTCATAACTATTCAGGATACGCATGAGCCACACCATCGCTTCAGTTCGCGTATAAAACGCGTTATAGGAAACTTCCTTCAATTGTTTAAGTCCAAGCTCCTTGTCACCTTTTCTAAAAAACCAAAGCAGTGGCTTTAGGGCAGGATAGTTCTCAGGGACCCAGACCGAAAAGTAGTTATACAGGGCATCACCAAACAAGAGTTCAGGACTCAAGTCCGTGTGTTCGCGGTTTGCTTCAAGATAATTCAACGCTGTCTTTCCCGCAGAGGCAGCCTTCCGCCAGTTTTTTCTTTCTTCGTCGGAGTATAATCGTCCTTTAAATCCGTAAGCCCCGGCCAGAAAGAAAGCAGCCTCAACCTTGTATTCGGGATACTTCTTGTACAAATTCTCTGCTACCATGATGGTGCTGTCCATGTAAGCAAGGAACACCTCATCATGGGATGTATCGTGCGTATTCGGCATGATCTTCCACCACTCGATCAATCCCATCAAAAAATAAGGTAAAGGATGCCATCGGTACCGCTCCTTCAGATAACGGAACTGATGTTCGGCGAGTTGAAACTTGAAGTTGTAGAGGTCATTCAACGCTTGTGTGCACTCCAGTTGAATCTTGATGTCTGTCAACAAGATGATGGTGGTATCTTTTTTTACCTTCGCCTGTGCCCGAACCTCACCATTCGCTACAAATAATGTGAGGGTAAGCAGAAGGGTAAGAATAACAGGTTTATTTTTGAGGTCTATCACCATATTAGTTCAATCATCACGATGCCGGAGGATTCAGCCGATTTTCACGAAACTAAATCAATATTCGGAGCGGACAAAAAGCTCTTATTCGTTTTGCTGTGCCTTTTTGCGATCCTGCTTCTCTACATCAAAATATCTTTCATTGAAAACGAAACCGCAGCATTTGAGTTCCTGATGGACCGGCCCCAAGGTACGATTCTTCGCTTGATCAATGCACTGCAATTCTTTTCTATCCCCCTGGTTTACCTTTGGAAATTCACGGTCATTGCCTTCGTGATCTGGACCGGTTGCTTTCTTTTTGGTTATCGTGTTACTTATGCGCAGTGTTGGGGCGTGGCTATTGGAGCTGAGTTTATCTTCCTGATCCCCGAAGTGCTGAAAATAATCTGGTTCATGACCGTTCAGACCGACCCCACCATTCACGACATCCGCGCCTTCTATCCATTTTCACTCATGCATTTTTTTGACTATTACTCCCTTGACAAGCGCTGGGCCTATCCATTACGGGCCCTCAATATTTTCGAAGTGATCTATTGGGTGCTCCTCGTGAAGGGAATCCATCACTATGCTAAAAAAGACATAAAAGTCGTCTGGCTAATTGTTTCCTGTTCCTATATCCTGATCTTTCTTCTCTGGCTGGCATTTTATGTTATTGTCTATAAGTAACATTAAGGAACGAAACGCAAATATTCTCACAAATAGTTAAAAATACAGAGCTAATCGTCAAACTAAAGGTGCCTTTTCAACATCACAAAGTTTTTCAGCTTTAAGCTTTCCGGTTTTTCGTATTTTCGCCCCTTAAGTTTAGAAAACCTGTTTTACGAATGAATTTTCAACGCATCAATAACATCGTCGGTTGGGTTGTCTTCACCATCGCCCTGATCACATACTGGCTTACCATGGAAGAAACGGCAAGTTATTGGGACTGTGGTGAATTCATCTCCGTCTCCTACAAACTGGAGGTCCCTCACCCGCCAGGCGCGCCATTATTTCTTCTCATCGGCAGAATCTTTTCCTTCCTGGCATTCGGGGATGTAACGAAAGTAGCTTATTGGATCAACTTCAGCAGTGTGCTGGCAAGCGCATTTACAATCCTTTTCCTGTTCTGGTCAATCACGCTGTTCGGACGGAAGCTCATGAAGATTACAAAGCCAGAAGAACTAACGGATGCGAAAATATTCACGTTAATGGGAGCGGGTTTGGTAGGAGCCTTAGCATATACCTTTTCGGATTCTTTCTGGTTTTCTGCGGTTGAGGCTGAAGTGTATGCGATGTCATCATTCTTTACTGCTTTTGTCGTGTGGGGAATACTCAAATGGGACGTGATTGAGGACGAGGCGCAAGCGAATCGGTGGCTCATTCTTTTGTTTTATGTCATGGGATTATCCATCGGTGTTCACTTGTTAAACCTCGTGACCATTCCTGCCCTCGGTCTGATTTACTACTTCAAGAAATATAAGGAACCGACTCTGTGGGGTGTTATCTCAACAATGATCATCAGTTTGCTGCTGATCTTTTTCATTAACAATTTTATTATTCCAGGTCTTCCCACCATCGCTCAAAGCTTTGAGATATTCTTTGTGAATTCTCTTGGCTTGCCATTTGATTCCGGAGCGCTTGTGTTTAGCCTTATGCTATTCGGCTCCCTCATATTTGGAATTTATTTGTCTCACAAGAAAAATCATTCCCTCTTCAACACTTTCCTTTTATCAACGGCTTTTATTCTTATTGGATATTCCTCTTACGCAATCATCGTAATCCGTGCTAATGATAATCCGCCGATCAATGAAGATAATCCTTCCGATGTCATGAGTTTTGTGAGTTACCTGAAACGGGAACAATATGGCAGCAGACCTCTTCTTTATGGACAATACTTTACAGCCGAAATAGAAGGCTATGACCAGGGGGATGTTACGTACAGAAAAGGCAAGGATAAATATGAAGTGGCCAAACGGGACATTGAGTACCGGTTCAATCCAAAGGACATGACCATACTTCCCCGCATCTACAGTACTGACCCCGATCATCAGCAGCGCTATCGCGAAATCCTTGGGCTAAAGGAGGGACAGAAACCAACATTCGTCGATAACATGCGGTTCATGTTCACGCATCAGATCGGATGGATGTATGTCCGCTACTTCTTTTTCAATTTCGCGGGTCGTGAGAGCGATATCCAGGATGCCGATTGGTTAGGCCCAAGCGGTTGGTTTGAAAAACTGCCACAAGAG
>DASUGQ010000512.1:0-2945 GCA_036273935.1 Cyclobacteriaceae bacterium
CTTTTATTTCCAGTGCGCATTAATGTTCAGTTACAGGCGGAGATTCCCGAGGGCCCTGATACGCTTTGTTTGAATAAGAGCGACCAGGTTGCCTATGTCACTCCACCCACGAATGGTTCCGTGTACAATTGGTTTATAGAAGGCGGCCAGGTTATTAACGGTCAGGGCACCCCTAATGTGATCGTTAAATGGGATGAAGGATTGAATAAACTGTGGATTGAAGAAAGCAGCGTAACAAGTGACACAGTTTGTTCCGGCACTTCGGAAGAGTTGATGATATATGTATTTGATGACAAAACTGCCCTCAAATTGAACTACGTCTCCGTAGATACCTTGGAGGACTCGGACATACACATTGACTGGAATTTATTTTTGGAGGAGGGAGTCATACAAGACAGCGTTTACCTCTATAAACGACCTGGTACTACAATGGATTGGCAATTTGTGGCCAGAGTGGCAGCGCAGGTAACATCATTTGCTGATCAAAAAAATGAAACGGATGAGAATACATATGATTACCAGGTGAGCCTTGTCAGCCGGTGCGATGAGTCTGTACAGAGCGCCATTCATACTTCGATTCAACTCATGGGTTCTGCAGATACTTTGGCTGACGTTATAAATTTCTCGTGGACGACGTATCAGGGTTGGCCTGAAGGTGTAGACCACTATGAAATATGGAGAAAGTTAGATGACGAAGGGGGCTTTAAATATATGGCTTCAATCCCTGGTTCTGAAAAAAGGTTCTCATCGGCGCACACAACCGATGCATTCAATCATCGATATGTATTGCGCGCAGTGGAAAAAAATGGTCCGAATGAAAGCTGGTCCAATACCCTAGGCTTTGAGTTTGATCATCCTGTATATGTGCCCAACGTGTTTACGCCCAATGGTGATGAGTACAACGAATATTTTGAGATCAAAAACATTGCGCTCTACAAAGATTCTGAATTGAAGATCATGAACCGCTGGGGAAAATTGGTCTTTGAATCAAAGGGGTATCAAAATGACTGGAGCGGCGAAGATATGAGCTATGGCGTTTATTATTATGTGTTAGACCTCAGGAAAAATCATAAAATTCTTAAGGGGACGATTAGTATATTAAGATAAATAAAAGCTGGGATCATGTATCGTCAGGGTGCGGCAATTGCATTTGTCATATTACTTTCCTGTCACGTTAACGATAGATCGGATGTATCGTGGGCGGCCTATCGTGGTGACCAGGGTTGCTCGGGTTACTCAACATTGGATCAAATCAACAAGGAGAATGTTAAAGACCTTGACGTAGCATGGATATACCATACCGGCGACGCGAGCGAAGGTAATCGCTCAACCATTCAATGTAATCCGATCATCGTAAATGATATGATGTATGTCACGTCACCTAAGCTTAAGTTGATTGCGCTGGACCCTGCCAATGGAAAGGAAATCTGGAAGTTCGATCCCTTTCCTGATGGCAATGCTTCTGGCGTCAACCGGGGCGTTACTTATTGGGAGGAGGGAAATGACAGAAGAATTTTCTTTTCCGCCGGACCATATCTGTATTCAATCAACGCCGACAGCGGAAAATTGATTAATGATTTTGGTGAAAAGGGAAAAGTAGACTTAAGGAATGGGCTTGGTCGCGATCCGGAGAAACTTGCCGTGTGGGCGACTTCTCCCGGGGTTGTCTATGAAGATATTTTGATTCAAGGTACAGCGCTCAATGAAGGTTATGACGCGGCTCCCGGTTTTGTCAGGGCCTATGATGTTCATGACGGAAAAGTTATATGGACTTTTCATACCATTCCGCAGCCGGGTGAATATGGATACGACACCTGGGACGAGAACGCTTATAAAGAAGTTGGAGGAACCAACTCATGGGCGGGCATGAGCATTGACCAAAAGCGCGGGCTGGTGTTCATTCCAACAGGATCGCCGGCGTTTGATTTTTACGGTGGCAACAGAAAAGGAGAAAACCTATTTGGCAATTGCCTCATCGCGCTTGACGTACGCACGGGAGAACGCAAATGGCATTATCAACTTGTTCATCATGACCTGTGGGATTATGATTTGCCTGCTCCGCCTGTATTGGTAACCGTTTCCACAAAAGATGGAGACGTAGACGCAGTCGTGCAGGTGACGAAGATGGGGATGGCGTTTCTCTTTAATCGCGAAACTGGTGAGCCAATTTTTCCGATCGAGGAAAGACCGGTGCCTGCTTCCGACTTAGTGGGAGAGGTGACATGGCCTACCCAACCCTTTCCCACTAAACCACTTCCATTCGTTCGCCACGAATATTCTTGGTCAACGGTAACTGACATTTCTGAAGAGGCTCATTCATCGGTGATTAAGAAACTGGAAAATTCACGAATCGGACCCATCTATACTCCGCCCAGTACCGCAGGCTCTGTGCAGTTTCCAGGTACACGTGGCGGTGCCGAATGGGGTGGAGCTTCCGTTGACCCGGCGACTGGCATTTTGTATGTCAATGCCAATGAAGTCCCTATGCTTTTTCGGATGAAAGCCATTGATCAAACCGATGATGAGTCGCTGTTCATGAAAGGCAAAAAGATCTTTGCCCTGAATAATTGCACGACCTGTCATGGTGCCGATCGATCGGGTGTAGCGAATGCGCCATCCCTTCTTGATTTGTCAAAAAGATTGTCAAAGTCCGGCGTGCACGACATTGTGAAAGCGGGAAAGGGACAAATGCCGGCCTTCCCCAATCTTTCTGAGGAAGAGTTCGAAGCGTTAATGAAATTCCTTTTTGACGAAAGCAATCTGTTACCAGATGAGGGCCGTCGAGGCGATGAAAATGAAACCATTACGCGGTATGTACACGAGGGCTGGAATGTGTTAACGGATCAGGATGGTTATCCGGGTGTAAAGCCGCCATGGGGCACGTTAAATGCAATAGATTTAAATAAAGGAGAATTTGTATGGCAGATTCCGTTGGGTGAATTTTC
>DASUGQ010000513.1:0-3540 GCA_036273935.1 Cyclobacteriaceae bacterium
ATGAGTCGTATTGGCATGGAACGGTTTATCGGTACGCAGCGGTCAAATGGTTTTGCTGCCATGATCCGGCAGATGAAATTATATGCCCTTGCCTTTAAAACTAAAATGGAAGTGAAGTCATGAGTGAACAGCAAGGATATGAAAAGGACGTGCAGGAAGCGAACGCTCCGGACCTTCGCGACAAGGTTGTTAATGCCATTAAGTCCGTTTATGATCCGGAGATCCCCGTGGATGTATATGAGCTGGGTCTCATTTATGAAATTAATGTTTACCCCGTCAACAACGTATACGTGCTGATGACGCTCACATCGCCATCGTGTCCATCCGCTGAGGTCATTCCAGGTGAAATTGAACAAAAATTAAAAGCCATTGACGGAGTGAACGATGTAAAAGTGGAGATTACATTTGACCCGCCGTACTCCCAGGACATGATGTCGGAGGCGGCCAAACTGGAACTTGGATTCATGTAAAAATGTTGATAACATGAAATTACAAACCTGCTTGCCGGAAGCAGAATACATAATAAACCAAAACCCAGCCACCGGCGGGCGGGCCTGAATCGAAAACTAAAAAACTGATATGTATCCTGAACAACTTGTAGCTCCGATGCGGGAAGACCTGACCAGCGTAGGATTCAAAGAACTGAAGACAGCTGATGAGGTTGACCAATACCTTGCTGAACAGAAGGGAACTTCCCTTGTGGTGATCAATTCTGTTTGTGGTTGTGCCGCCGGTGCTGCACGACCGGGTGTAAAGTGGGCACTCAGTCATTCTGATAAGAAGCCTGATTCCCTGGCGACCGTATTTGCCGGTGTTGACAAAGAAGCGGTAACAAAAGCGCGAGAGTATACACTACCCTACCCTCCATCGTCACCTTCGATTGCATTGTTTAAAGATGGTGAGTTGGTACATTTTGTCGAGCGCCATCACATTGAAGGACGTAACGCGCAAATGATCGGACAACACCTCGTGGAAGTATTTGAAGAATATTGCTAGAAACTAAAGACAGAAAAAACAGAAAGGGTAGCAACCAATGCTACCCTTTTTTATCTGAAACCGCCTGCACCAACAATCATGCAGGCATCTTTAACATCATCATTCAAGATCCACCAACGGTTTGGCCTTGATTGCTTTCTCCTGGTCGAGGATTTCAAAGCGCGAATAGTTGCTGCGATATTCGGGAACGAGTTCCTTCATCAGCGCCACCATCTTCAATTCATTTTTGTCAATTACCAGATCATTGAATAACTCTATATAGCGATTGATCTCCGGATATGGATATTCTTTTACCTGGGCAATCATGATTTTTTCATGATGCGTTGGTAAAGTATTCTCCTGTTTGTTTAAAAGTTCTTCGTACAATTTTTCACCTTCGCGAAGTCCGGTGAACACAATCTCGATGTCCTTTCCCGGTTCATATCCGGAAAGCATGATCATCTTCTTTGCCAGGTCAAGGATCCTTACTGATTGACCCATGTCGAAAATAAATATCTCTCCACCCTTCCCCATTGCTCCCGCTTCGAGCACTAACTGGCAAGCCTCCGGAATCGTCATGAAATACCGGGTGATTTCCGGGTGGGTTACCGTGATTGGTCCACCCTGTTCGATCTGTCTTCTGAATACCGGAATAACCGATCCGTTCGATCCCAGGACATTGCCAAAGCGGGTCGTGACAAAACTGGTATAGGGCTGATCTGTCAACCTCAGCTCGTTGTTCAGGGACTGAACATAAATTTCTGCGATCCGCTTGGAGCATCCCATTACGTTCGTTGGATTCACCGCTTTGTCGGTAGAGATCATGACGAACTTTTTCACCTTGAATTCCACCGAGAGGTCGGCAAGCATTTTCGTTCCCAGTATATTACAGGTAATAGCTTCGGCGGCGTTGCTTTCCATCATGGGCACGTGCTTATAGGCGGCGGCATGAAAAACAATTTCGGGCCGGTGTTCTTCAAAGATCGCGGCCACTCTGTTGCGATTGGTGATATCGGCGAGATAAGGAAAGACATGCGCCCGATTTCCGTGTGTCAGAATCTCACGTTCAATTTCAAACAAGGCGCTCTCCGCCTGATCGATCAACACGATAGAATCGGGCTGATAGCGAATAACCTGACGCACCAGTTCACTTCCAATTGATCCGGCGGCGCCCGTAATGCAAATCTTTTTTCCTTTCAGCTGTCGTTCAACGTTCACGCTGTTCAGTTCAATGGCATCCCGCTCTAACAGGTCTTCGATATAAATGTTTTTTATCTGGTTCAGGCTTAACTCTCCTTTCACCCAACGCTCGGCCGGGGGAACGATTCTCGCCTTCACCTGATTGCGCAGGCATATGTCTACGATTTCATTCTTTCTTTCAGGTGAAAGATTTTTGACCGTGATGATCAGTTCATCAATGTTAAATGAGTTGATGAGCGTTTGAAGTTCTTTTGGCTCAGCACTGTAGATCTTTGTCCCATCGAGGACCTTCCCAATTTTGTTTTCATCATGCTCAACAAAACCAATCACTTTCGATGAGGAAGAAGAGTCGATCACATTCTTCGTAATAATCCCTGTGTGGCCAGAGCCAAAAATCAGCACCGTCGATCGCTTGGCCAAACTCCGGCGGTAAAATGAAAATACATATTTCACCAGTAGCCGGTAGTTGAAAAGGAACAGAAACGAAGCGAGGAAGGAAATCAGGAGTACCGAATACGGAATGAGATTGGCGGCAACATTATAGTAATAAATAAGATTTATGCCGCACATCATGGCCAGGTTGAGAATGACCATGTAAAAAATCCGTACGCCGTCCTGGATCCCCGTATACCGCACAATGCCCCTGTAGCTGTCCGTGATCAGAATGGCGATCAATCCGGTAATGAGTTGTACGATCAGGCAAATGAAAAAATGATTATCCAGTATATCACTCGTATCAAAGTTAAAGCGAAGTAAGTAGCCAATGATGTTGGAGACGATAAGGAGACCGAGGTCGATAAAGATGATGATCCATCGGGGAAGGATCTTCATGTTATAAATCAGCTTGATGATAAAAGTCTTTTTTCCTCCCATAAGTATTTAGTCATGCTTGACAAATCGCACTTGATAAGAATTTTGTCCTTCCGTTAAACTCATAATGTAGAGGCCATTTGGCAGACAACTGGTGTTCATCTCACAAATTTCATTATTACACTCAACTGTGCAAAGATAATTGACCGAAATTCCGGATGAAGATAAAACGTCCATTATTTCTATGTTAATTTCCGGACGAAATCGAATGAAAAGGCGATCGATGCATGGGCTCGGATAAATCATCACGTTATTCAATACAGATTTTTCAGATACGCCCGTTACAACGTAATCAAACTGGTCCTGTAATTCGCAAGCACCAAGGGCTACCACTACGCTATAAATTCCAGGACCAGAAGGAACAAGTGTTCCATTTCTTTCTCCTGGTAACTCCTCACCGTCAAGGAGCCATTGATTACCCTCCGAATAGTTTGAAACCAAAACACCGTCCTGTAACGTAATGACTACACTGTCGTAAAGAACAACATCGGCCAC
>DASUGQ010000514.1:0-3131 GCA_036273935.1 Cyclobacteriaceae bacterium
AAAGTTATCGATTTATTTATTATATCTCACCTAGGTAACTGCTTAAAGAATAAATGCTCTGAGCTAATCCGTAATTGACTTCTTGATAAAAATTTTGTCCCTCTTATAAAACCTCAATAAGTTGCACCTTTAATCAAACGCAATCGCCCATGCCTTTACTCAAGACGCTGGAGGAGAATGGTCTTCTTACTGTGATTATTTCACGACCTGACGCACTCAATGCTCTCAACGCGGAAACGCTCGATGGGCTGGGGGAACTTGTGCAAGAAGTCTACCAAAATGCTAAAATTCGGGGGACTATTTTTATAGGAGAAGGTTCGAAATCATTTGTTGCAGGCGCAGATATTCGGGAGCTCTCCATTTTGTCCAGGGAAAAAGCCTTTGAATTATCATCAAAAGGTCAGGATTTGTTTCGCCGGATCGAACATTGTCCCAAGCCCATTCTTGCTGCATTAAATGGCTTTGCTTTAGGTGGTGGATGCGAATTGGCCATGGCTTGTCATGTAAGAATTGCCGTGGAAAGTGCCAGACTGGGACAGCCGGAAATCAATTTAGGAATCATCCCGGGGTATGGAGGAACGCAGCGGCTAACTCAATTGGTAGGCAGAGGAAAGGCCCTGGAACTACTGTTGACCGGTGACATGATCACCGCCAGAGAGGCTCTCTCCCTCGGGCTCATTAATCATGTTGTCGCTGACCACAATGAACTTTTGTCGTTTTCGAAAAATTTGATGAATAAAATAATAAGCAAAAGCCCGGTCGCCATCGCCAACATCATCAAAAGTGTGAACGCAGGATTTGGGTTTGAAAAAGCAGGCTATGAAGCGGAAGCTACTAACTTTGCGGCCTGCACAACTACTGAAGATTTCAAGGAGGGAACCAGTGCCTTCCTGGAAAAACGCAAAGCTGTTTTTAAAGGAAAATAAATAATTGAGTAAACTCAAACGACTTGCGGGAGAAACCGTCCTCTATGGACTGGGCAGTATTGTTCCGCGCGTCATCAACTTTTTTCTCCTGTTGCCACAGACATCCGTGTTCGACCCGGAAGAATATGGCGTGATCACTGATCTTTATGCCTGGGTAGCTTTTCTTAATGTGCTCTACACCTTTGGCATGGAGACCGCATACTTTCGTTTTTCTACAAAAGAAGGAGCTGATCCAAAATATGTTTTCAATGCGGCACAGACGGCTGTCACCATGATCACCATTGTTCTATCGATTGGCTTTTTTCTTTTTTCAGTTCCTTTTTCAAATGCAATATCCAGTTCAGATCATCCGGAATATGTATTGTGGATGATCGGAATTATTTCGGTAGATGCCCTGGTGGCAATTCCTTTTGCAAAGCTCAGGCTGGAAAAAAAAGCATTGACGTTTGCCGTCGCCAGGATTTTGAATGTAGTGGTGATCGTGGCGCTGAATATCTATTTCTTAAAGGTGGCATACAATCCATCGATTGGTGTCGCATACGTATTTATCATTAACCTTTTCGCGAACGCGCTCTACTTCCTGTTTTTTATTAAAACGTTCTTGAATTGGCGACCGCTGTTTGACAGGAAAATGATTGCAACCATGATCAACTACTCCTATCCTATAATGATCACCGGACTGGCAGGAGCTACCAACGAGATGTTTTCCCGGATCACCCTTAAATCATGGTTACCTGAAAATTTCTATCCTGGCAAAAGTGGTGAGTACGCGCTTGGAGTTTTTGGAGCGTGCTATAAGTTTGCAGTATTCATGAATCTGGCCGTTCAGGCATTTCGATTTGCGGCTGAACCTTTCTTTTTTAGCAACGCCAAAGACAAGAATTCTCCGGAATTGTTTGCAGCCGTGAATCACTACTTCATCATTATCTGTTGCATTCTTCTTTTTGGCGTCAGCATGAACATGGAAATTTTCAAGCACCTCCTTCGCGATGAGGCTTATTGGGAAGGTCTCAGTATCGTACCCATTCTGCTTACGGCGTATCTCTTTTCAGGAATTTATTATAACCTCACAGTCTGGTTTAAGTTAACAGACAGAACTCACTTTGGAACCTACATAACCTTAGGCGGGGCTATTATTACCATTTTGATGAACTACATATTAATTCCGGTTGCAGGATATGTGGGCAGCAGTTGGGCTGCTTTAATCTGCTATTTCTCCATGGCCGCAGCTTGCTACATGTTGGGTCAGAAGTACTATCCGATTCCTTATAAGCTAATATCCGGGCTGGCCTATATTTTCATGACTGTAATCACGATTTATGCGCTCCAGCAAATTAAAATTTCGGGTTACTGGATATCGATCATCACGCGAAATTTTATTTTGGTCGTTTATCTTTTGGTCATTTATGCTCTTGAACGGAAAAATCTCCGGGTTTCCTTCGGCCTTTAAAACGTACGTTTTTGCCATGTAATCCACATAAACGGGGAGTAAATGATTATTTTTTCATTAATTTTGAAAAATATTTCGTTTGCATAAGGTTTCGTAAACCAGGATTAATCAGGACAAATTTGAAAGATTTGAAATTCTATAGTGCAGTGGGTCTGCTGCTGGTGGCCGCCCTTTCCATTATTAGTCCCGTAACAGCACAGAAAAAGAAAAGAGGAAGTGAACCGGAAGCGCCAAGAGAAAACATTAAATATCGCGAGGCAGAGTTCTATTTCACTGAGGGTGAAAAGTATTTCATTCTCGAAGATTACGCAAAGTCACTGTTGTACTTCCAGCGATCGTTAGAGGTAAATCCCGAAAATGCAACCGTTCACTATAAAATTGCAGATGTCCTGTCCCGCAGTGACAAGCAAGACGATTTGATGCGGGCTTCGTTGAGCATCGAAAATGCTCTTAAACTGGAAAAGAAAAATAAGTACTTCTACCTTCTGGCCGCTTCAATTTACAATGCGATGGCGAAATTCGACAAAGCAGCTCAGACCTATGAGAACATGTTGAATGAAGTGAAAGGCACCGAGGAATATCTCTACGAGCTCGCTGCAGTCTATCAATACGGTCGCAAGCCTGAAAATGCTATCAAAACCTATAACAGGGCCGAAGATTACTTTGGTGTCAACGAAGTATCGTCCGTTCAAAAAATCAGACTCTACTTTGAGATAGGAAAAACAAAGGAAGCGATCGCAGAAGGCGAGAAATTA
>DASUGQ010000515.1:0-5024 GCA_036273935.1 Cyclobacteriaceae bacterium
GAACAAGAAATGGAGAACCTGCGAGATGAGGTGATGGCAGGACTTTTTATCTGTTCCCACAATCCTGACGTCCTGGAAGAAGCAACCGTGTGGAATGTCCGCATCGATCAACCGGTTGCTGATAACTATAATCCCGGGCAACAAGGCTATCTGGGCTGCAGACTTGAGACCATGAATGTTTTTGACGGAAAACGCAAAATCATCTTCGAAGCACCCGGACGATTTGAAGCGCCCAACTGGATGCCCGATGGAAAAAAGCTTTTGTTCAACATGGACGGGCTATTGTATAAAATTCCTGTGGGAGGAGGAGAACTTGAAAAACTCAATACAGATTTTGCAAACAGAAATAACAACGATCACGGTATCTCCTTCGATGGAAAAAAACTGGCCATCAGCCATCAACGCGAAGGATTGCCAGGCGGAGGATCAACCGTTTACGTCTTACCACTCGTGGGAGGCACACCAAAAATGGTTGCCGATAAAACGCCTTCGTACTGGCATGGGTGGGCGCCGAATAACAAGGAGGTCGTTTATGTGGCACAACGCGACGGAAAAAACATTTATCATATTTACCGAAATTCTATTGATGGTGGGAAGGAAGTAAAGCTAACCTCACATGAGAGCGGGCACGTCGATGGACCGGAATATTCTCCTGATGGAAAATACATTTATTATAACGGCAGCCAATCGGGAACCATGCAGCTATGGAGGATGAAACCAGACGGAACGGGGAATGAACAGCTTACATTTGATGAAAACAATAATTGGTTTCCACACATTTCTCCTGATGGAAACTGGATTGCCTTTATTTCTTTTCCCCCAACAATAGATCCCGGCTCACATCCGTCATACAAACGTGTTACATTAAAGTTGATGCCTGCCGCGGGCGGGTCTCCCAGGGTTATTGCGTACCTGTATGGAGGACAAGGAACCATTAATGTCCCATCGTGGTCACCTGACAGCCGGCAAATTGCCTTTGTCAGTAATTCCGGGAAAAGTAATTAAGATTATTGGAAGGGCTGGCGCTAATTCTTCGAGGAGGGATGGCGTCAGCGCCGTGCTTAAATCATTCCGTCAAGGCAAGTCATCGAATGCATTTTCATAAACGACCGTTCCATCAAGACCCTTCAATTCGACATTGTCAATTTCGCAGAGACCGTTTGATATGAAGCCCAATCCTGTAATCAGGCCAGATGAGTTTTGATATTCCATTGCAAAAACCTTCTTACCGTTGAAACGGAGTGTGACGCGTTTATCCTTTACGGTTATCTCGACTATCAACCATTCTCTGGGATCAATTCCAAGGGCAGAAAGATCATGCTTCTTTCCGCTCAAAAAATTTTCCCCAAATTGTATCATGGATTCGCTGATACACCCTGCTGGTGTTGTGTCAAAAAACATGAAGTTGCGCTGGCAAAAAATCTCAGTCATAAAATGCGGGCAGAAATTGTTCCTCACTTCATTCACTTTGATCCTTGCCTTGAATGTAAAATTATCGCTGCTCACCTCCATTTTTTCCGGAAAGTAGGTGTAGATGTAGGTCATCTCCTCCCTGATGGCGATATGGCTTGTGATCACATCTTCCTCTTGTAATCCAAACGTCCCGTTTGCTAAATATGGATCCTTGTTGATGTATACCGGTATGCTTTTCGGCTTATTTTCCTTGGCATACAAAAACCATCGGTTGGTTGGAATACTCACGTCGAGGGTTTTGATTATGGAATCATTGGCGATGAGTTTGGCTACATGGTAGCCAGGCTCATAGTAGATGTCGGTGATGGTGTGTGTATTCTTAAATACCTGGATCCGTCTGTTCCGATCCCACGATTGCTGAATAAAAAAGCTGTCGGCATCCACGTTATCAATATCATATTCAAAAATCACCGTGTTGGGGATTTCGTTTCTGGTAGTTTTTCGGACGGAGAATTGAGCTTCGTGAAAGTTACCAGACGTTTTACTTGTCCGCGAAAGACCAATCAGGACTGCAGCAAACAGAACACCGGTGATAACAATGAACAATCGGATCAACCTTGAATTTTTTTTCAGCGTCTCAAAAATTTGTTGTTTGCTGTCATTCTTAATCGAGTGACTGGCGGGAAACTTATTGTCGGCTCTTTTGGACGACCTATACTCCTGCCAATTTCTATAGCCGAGATAAATTGAAATAGCGTTAAGGGTTGCGGTTTGAGGGATGCGGGCAAAACTACCATTCAGCAACCGTTTAAGGGTAGAGACACTGATGAGCGTGCCGGTCTTTGATTCTATTTCGTGGCTGATGTATTCAAAGTCACGCTGTACGAGGAGGGTTGGATCGCCATAACCGTTTACAGTCAAAATTTCGCCGAGGCATGTTTTTACCGCGTCCTGCTCACTCATGTTTAACAAATTTGCTGGTGCAAAAATATTGATATTCCAATCGGATTCCCATTCAGTATCGTTAACGTCTCCGACGCCCGGAGGCTAAATCAAAAATTCAGTTTGATCAGCTTTTGAATATGTTTTGGTGAGCGTTAACAACGAAATTGTCTTTTCTTCATGATAATTTTAAAATCTTATGATCATGAAAACATTTCTTCGATGGGTTTTACTTACAGCGCTGCTCGTCGGTACCACCGATCTTATTGCGGCTTATGTGGACCAGTATATTAAAACGGGAAAATTTGCGGACAGGATGCTGTATTATATAGCGGGTGGCGCGCTGGGATTGGAGCGGTCAATGCAGGGCGGGTTTTGGATTGGTCTACTTGGACTTGCTTTCCATTATTTCATTGCTTTTTCTTTTACCCTGCTTTTCTTTCTCGCGTTCCCGAGACTGAAATTCCTTTTCCTTAATAAATATCTTGTCGGCCTTCTCTACGGACTCTTTGTTGGCGCTTTTATGTCTTTCATCGTCTTACCACTCACCCGTTTGCCACCGATGTCATTTTCGCTTCAGAAAGCCCTTGTCGGGTGGGCGATACTTGGCGTTGTATTAGGTATACCCATTGCGATGAGTGCACATAAATTTTATTCATCAAAGGATGTAACATCTCACGGTTCTTGAGAATTGTAGCAGTGATGTGATGGTTAAAGAGGTATAGGTGACTTTTGTTTAGTTTTTTGTTAACGAACCTTTGCATTACCCTTCAATGGACTGTAGGTAGTTTTGCGATAAGCCGGTGATTGGAGTTATATTTTTCCTTGCGATGGAATTTAATGGTATACATCGGCGTTGTTGGTGAAAGTTTCGACATGGGGTGGATTACAGTGTATATAAAAGGAAAAGTTGGGTTTAAAGACAAAGTGATCGAAAGACTCAGTTCTGCCTGGTTGACCGGGTCTTATGACATGGAAAAAAATTTACTTATGTTTTGGTTAAGGGATCCTTCAGAGTTTCGGGCATTTAAAAAGACTATTGGGAGCAAGTTAATCTTCAAATATCGTCTTCAGTTTTTCACCGACCTAAATGATCATCTGAAATCGCAACGCGATCGCAGGCAGAGCGGTTTGTCGTTGAACGAAGAGGCGATGGTTATCGAAATGACAACCCGGGAGAAATTGCATGTTGAAGGTTGATTCCCGGTTGCCTGAATGACCCATACGACTACGTGCGTTAGGATAACGCAACATATTCTCCGCCTCCGTGCTCGGTGCAAGGGCACCATTTTCATTGCGTAACTTACCATCAACTTTATAAAAGAAATGATAAACAGAACAGTGGTCGATAACCGCTATGCCGTCGGCACGACAATAAGGGCAAAAATAAATCCTGACCTTGAGTTGGTAATTATGAGATATTATCAACGCATCTACTATTGTGCGGTAATTGACAACCCCGACCACAAACATTTTGCTTTCTTTGAGCGGGAGTTATTGCCACCCGCTTATGCTTGATTTTAGTAACCCTTCATTATCTCTAGTGTCACCTTATCTTCTCAAGGATACTTAGCCTTGTTTGTTTGCCATTGGGCAGAAATGTCTTTGGTTTACAGGCCCTTGATAGTATCGATTAGGAAACGAATCGTTTGTATTAACCTTTGTATATTTCGGGAGGATAACAATTAAATATAAATAACGGACAAGAAACCCAGCTTGATCCCATGTTGCACCTTTGTCCTGATAGGACTATACGCAACAACCATGGCGCAATCAAACGAACGCAAGCTTTTCCGTTCGAACCATCCACAAGACTGGTATGTATTCCTTGAAAAATCTGGAAGGAATAATGATCCACAAAAAGTATTCACATTCGAGGGAAACATACTTCATGCATCAGGGGAAGATTTCGGTTACCTCGTAACGAATAAGAGGTACAGGGATTTCCATCTCACACTTGAATTCAAATGGGGTGAAAATAAATACCCGCCCCGTGAGAATCAAAAAAGCGACGCAGGCATCCTCTACCTGGTTGACTTTTATAATGGCGACAAGATCTGGCCTCGCTCTGTTGAATTTCAAATACAGGAAGGACATTGCGGTGACTTTTGGATGACAGACAGCACGACCATTGTTTTCCAAAACAGTAGGAACATTCCAGAACCGTGGCACCGTGAGATAAAATTTTTAGGCGCCGAGAAGCCTTATGGCGAATGGAACAAGGTAGAGGTAATTGTTAAGGATGGAATGATCACTCACAAAATCAATGGCAAAATTGTCAATGAAGGAAGTGCTCCGAGTGTAAAGGAAGGTAACATCCTGCTTCAGTCGGAGGGATCGGAGTTATTTTACAGAAATGTTACCATTGAAGCGTTGTAAATTCACTTATCAGGAAATTCTTTCTCCATAATTTCTTCAATCGCCCACTGTTGATAGATTTTGGGTGTTATACCAGTTTCTTTTTTAAAGGCGCGGATGAAATAATTAAGGTTTTGAAACCCGGACATATAACAAACCTGGGTTACCGAGTGATTCGGAAATCCCAAAAAGTCCTTGGCCTTCTTCAATCTCTCTTTTAAAATGTATTCACCTGGAGAAATTCCAAATTCCTCCTTGAATTTCCGAAAGAAATTTGCGCGACTCATACAGGCATGTTCGCTTAGTTGATC
>DASUGQ010000516.1:0-23209 GCA_036273935.1 Cyclobacteriaceae bacterium
CCTCTGCACTGAACACGAATTTGATCTTACTCAATTCCATCAGTAATCGCTTTCCAAATGGCTTGGGAAATGATAGTGGAATGTTGGGTAAAGGTATCGGTTTTCATATCTATCGCGGCTTTGTCCGGGCTGCGTTCGAGGGGTTTATGGATAAATATTATTACGTTCGAAATCCTACCGAAGGTATTATCGCCAATTATCGAAATCTGGGCAAACAGGAAATGGACTACGTCGGAGGGTTCACATCTTTTTCAGGTGCATATCGGACGCGGGGGACATATGAAGAAGGAACTCCGCGCGTCGGTGCTGATTACAAAGAAAAGCTTCGGGTTCCAGGCGGTTGGGAGGCCTACATGTATATGCAGGGTGAAACCATTATGAAAGAATCCAATCACGTTCGCTTGAGTGAAGATAACGTTGACCAATGGGGCATACCGCTTCTCGTCACATCCGTTGGCTATGATGACAACGATGAGAAGATGGTAAAAGATTTCCTTCAGCAGGGCAGTGAGATGTTGGAAAGCGCCGGCGGCAAGGTGCTGGAGGCTGTCGATAACAGGCAGCCGCCCGGTCTTGATATTCACGAGATGGGAGGGACAAGGATGGGAAAAGACCCTAAAACTTCTTTCCTCAATGCATGGAACCAGTTGCATCACTGCAAAAATGTTTTTGTCACCGATGGCGCCTGCATGACTAGTACCGGAAATCAAAGTCCCTCTATTCTTTATATGGCGCTGACGGCCAGGGCAGCTGATTATGCGGTAACTGAATTGAACAAAAAAAATCTTTAGTCATATGAACAGACGCGAAGCCTTGACGGCAACTGCCGCTTTTTTGGGTTCCACCATCATTGGCTCACAGGCTTTTCTCTCGGGCTGCAGGCGCAGCGAAACCAAAATAGAAGATTTTAACGAGGAAGTCCTGGGATTGCTGGACGAGGTTGGTGAAACCATTCTTCCGGCAACGACGTCATCACCGGGAGCCAAAGCAGGTAAGATCGGTGAATTCATGAAAGTGATTGTTACGGATTGCTATAGCCCGGAAGAACAGAAAATATTCTTTGAAGGAATATCAACCATTCAACAGGCTGCTGATAAAAAGTATGGGAGGTCTTTCGTTAAATTGGATGACCCACAGAAATTTGATCTCATGGTTTTGTTTGATCAGGAAGCAAGGAAACTTGAGAGCGAAAAGGGCAGGGAACAAATGCATTTCTTCTCGATGCTCAACCAATTGACGGTTTGGGGGTTCTTTTCTTCGGAGCCTGGAGCTACGCGTGCCCTGCGTTATGTTCCCATTCCTGGTCGCTATGAAGGATGCATACCGTATAAGGAAGGAGATGGGGCGTGGGTATATTAAATGCAAGAAATTGACGGCAAAAATTTTACTCGCTCAGTTACCGCTTCTTCAGCGCATGCCCTGTCGCACCGGAAATATCATGATAAGAAATCTGTAAACACCCCTGTACCGAACTGCAGAAAGTAAAAGGAACGATCCTTGGTGCTGGTTTCATTGATGACTTTCATCTGGAAAGCTATCACGCCTCGTTCCGAACGCAGAAATCGTTGGTGTCTACGCCTGAATATCAAACTCCCGATTGAACTCTGAAAGACAATTGAATAACCTTTCCTTCTTACGTGAGCAGTTATTTTTTTTCAACAAGATTCGAGGCAGCATCTTCATCCAGCAGGATCAAACTGCTTGGATGCGTTTGGAGAATACTCGCAGGCACCTGGTTCGTGACGCTCGCTTGAAATGCGCGCGACACAATAGAAGCTTTGTGGATGCCGTTGGCTACCAATAAGGCTTTCCGGGCACGCGTCAAATGTGCAAGCCCTAACGTGATGCCGCTCTTCAGTTCTTTCTTTTCTGTGAAATATTTCTGCCCCACTTCCTGCGTAGTACCATCTAGTTCTGCAACATGGCACAATAAATCAGGGGCTACGCCGGGTTCATTGAAGCCGACATGACCATTCATCCCGATACCCACGACCATGATATCGACACCTCCCAGTTGAGAAATGGTGTTATCCATTGTCGCACATTCATCACGTAGATCAGATGCCATCACATTGAACAGGTGATAATGGTCATTATGCAGGTTAAGGGGATTAATGATATTACGCCGCAGAAAGTATTGACAACTGCCTGGATCATCTGGACTGATGCCCACCCATTCATCCAACCTACAAAGTGCGCACCGGAAAGATCTAATCTTTTTTGCTTTGCCTCCTGAACGAAAATTTCGCACGTCCGCCGTGGACTATCGCCCGAGGCCAGGCAGATCACAGCGTTTGGTTTGGCTTCAATCGTTGATGCTATTTCCTCTGCTGCTCTCTTTGATAATTCTTCGTAGTTCTTGAAAATCAGTATCTCCATACGCCGGTTAATTATTGTCGTAAGGTAATAGCATAATTTCAGTTCTGAACCACGCTGAGCCAGAATATAATCGGTATAGCTGTTTTGTAAAGTTGACCGGTTGATTTTACCCCAATACTACCGTGCTTAGAGACAGACTGAATTCAATTTTTCTTTTTGGGAGATCAAGGTTTTGAACATTTTTTGTGCGAAAAGCTAGTGTCAAAATATTTATTTATGGTTAAGCTATTCGTAAGACTGATCGCCCTTACTGAATGTTCCGAGGCTCTTTCCCGTATTGCCTCGATTACTTCTCCTTGGGAAGAATGTTATTGATGATTGTCTTGGCGCTATCTTTGTTATCATTCCACAGGGCGAGTATTTTCTCCGCCTTGATTTTTTCAGGACTGGATTCAACTACTTTTATGGCAACCTCAGTAAGGAGTGCGCCTGGCGTCAGAGGAATAATATCTGTCCGGTGTTTTTTATCGTTGTAGATATTAGTGCCGAATTTTACTGATGATATAGAGATCGGTAAAAGCTCTTGTAATTTCCTTTCTCCATCAATCCAATAAGTAAGTTTGATTTCCAGGGTATAGTCCAGCATCGGATGACGGCCGGAGCATTTAGCGGACGAGTATGTCAAGTTGATCGCGTTGACATAGTATATAAATCCATCCATACTGCTCACCTTCTCAGGAGCGAAACTGATCGCTAGTCCATTTTCTTCGGTTTTCCCGTCAAATGACACGCTGCGGACAAGGAAAAGGTTTGGAACATTTGTGTTTCCAGCGTTGAGATTGCTTTTGGCCAGGGTATACTCGGCGACGAATTTTTTCTCATTGCTTTCAAGCGCTTTGCCAGTCAGTTGAAAAATAATGTCTACAGCAGAAGGGAGCATAGCAGCTAATGCTGGCGCGAATTTCGGAGGTTTAAGCGGGAAGTCTACAGCCGATTTTGTGAAGTTAATATCGAGGTCCTGAGATTTATACTGTCTCCACGAGCCATCCCGGTCAAAGACCCGGTTTTTAGGAGGGAATAGCAGTTTAAGCATAATGGATAGGGTTTAGGTTAATGTTGACGATAATTACGATTTGGCTACGCTACGCATTCGTTCGGCGATGACCATCTGCGGCTTATTTGGTTCCGTTGAACAGTCCAATATTAATTCCTCCGAGGGCAAATATTTCTTTCGGATCGGAATACGTTGCCGTGTTGCCATTGAAGGAAGTGCCAAAAGTCGCCTTAAAGGATATCAGGTCATTGATCTTATAGTCCAGTGTACCTGAAATTCTATACGTATATTTTCTTCGTACTTCTTCCGTGTTTACATCACTTGCATAGCGGTAAACACCTTCCATTGAAAAGCTCCAGCGGTTATGCATATATTTGGTTTTGAGGCCTACATCCACATAATCACTCACGTCGACGCTATCTTCTTTGTTGTTGAATGTGAAGCGGAGCACGCCGACGATGTCAACGAGGGAGATGGCCTTATTGTCTTTCGAGACGTCCCACCTATACGATGGCGTCAGCCAAATGGCAGATTTAGCATGAGTTGCTTCATTCCAGTGATTATTCTGAAAAACCAGTGCTTCACCCATAGCCACTTCAAGCATAAATCCCTGTTTGGCGAAGGGGTATTTCTTGTCATTTATCTTCTGTAGAATTAATCTTTCCAAGGAATCGTATTCAGTAATTTTCCGTTCAACAAATTCCCTGGCGGCCGGTAGCCCGTTTTCCTTTATTTCATTTTCGATTTCAGAAAGTAATATTCGGATTGCCTGTTCACCGCGTTGCCCGCCTAAGAAGTTATAGCTCGGATAAGTCGCCAGATGTTTCTTGAAATTGGCATCAATTGTTTCGGTTTGATGTAATGCACCTTCGGGGGTTTCTACAAGCGCGAAGGTAGTTGAGGCCTCCCTTAGAGCTCCGAGTTTTATGAAGACTTCATTCCATTCCAAGAGATCTCGAAATCTTTCTAATTTTGGTTTCCCCTCAATTAAAGTGAAGCGCACTCCGAAGCCAAGGCCGGTACCGGGATCAAGGTTCCCGAATATCGTTGTATCGCTCTCCGAGGTACCAATGGATACTGACAGGGTTTTGTATGCATTTCGGAAGATATTGCTATCGGGAAACACAATTTCGCTTTTAAATCTTCCTTCATTCGTTTCAGGATTCTTAAAATAGTAGGGAGTAAATTCCATTGCAAAGTTTGGCTGTACCTTTCCGTTAATGAAGGCATTCTGAAGACCTCCAACAAATTGCTTAGGAGAGGTAGGACGTGTGACATTTTCCGGTTCTACACCTAACAAGATAAAGGATGGTGCGGAAGTTAAGTTTAAGGATTCAAAATCAGGTTGGCCATAAGCATAGCAAACTGGGATCATTATTGCCAGATAGATTATTCGCGTGCGTACTTTCATTGCAGTATGAATTTGATGAACGTGTTAAAGTCTGTTGGATTCTTATCACCACTGGTTTCTACAAATTGATCCAGGAGTTGATCACCCGCCTCGATGATGAGTTTATATTCGACGCGGGACGGCTTGTCATCGTCGCTACCGTCCCTGAATCTTGATATATGCGAACGGATGTTGAGTCGCTGACCCTCAAGGTCCGCTGCGCGCGCTAATTTCAAATCTTCTGGTTCCGGGGTTTTCTTTGGGTAGCGATTATCAAGCTCGAGAAAGATCGTGTGAGCGGAAGCAAACAGCCAACCTGTATCCAACAACTTCACCTTGAGAGTCACGTATATCATTGTCTGCGCGTGCTGCAATGGAATAATATATTCCGTGAGTTGTTGAGGGATTGAATCAACTTTGATCGGGTTTTTATTCATTTTGTTACACGTTAACCTATGGCCTACTCTTCCTCGGATTTTCGGCTTACTCCGTTTTTTTTTTTGCTGTCGTGAATTCTGGTTCAGAATTTTAATTAAACGTACGCCGCGAAACGAGGTAAAGCCACAATGAACTAGTGGCCGGAAAGGATAAAACAGAAATTGGTTTATGCAGGAAGGAATATGGGATGATTAGATTAGAAGGAAACCCTGGTAGATCTGCCGGATTTCCATAGTCCGATCGAGAAGATTATATAGACGAGAATATTAACTAGATGATTCAAAAACCATATCTGCTGCGACAGGACCGTGTTCAGAAAACTCATGATAAAAAATGTGCAAAAACAATAGAAGAATATCCCCAGCAATATCCAAAAGTTCGGAAGCAGGAGAACGGCATCTTCGCGCTCAACCATCTTTAAGAGAGCAAAGCCTGAGAAGAAGGCGGCGGTAATTTCATACACAGTATCGAACACCTGGCTGGCTGTAGCCTGGGTAAACAAGGCCCCGGGAAAAAGGACGATAAAGAATAGCCAAAAGAGGGGAGTGACGAAGAACAGAACGTTCAGGATCCATTCAAAAACAACAGACCTGATGTTTCTCCAGATAAACCAGTAAAAGAAGAGCGATTCTATTAAGGAGTAAATATTAAAAATACCGAGCAGGTGAGATGTGCGGTTGACGTGAACAAGATAATACATGGTCAGATCGGTGGACAGCCCGATCATTAAAAATGCCAAAAGGAGCCGGAGTTCAAATCCGGCTCGCTTGAGCTTGATTAAGCCAATACCAATCGGGGCGATGATCGCAACGATGGAGAATATTTGTATACTGTGTTGAAAATCGTTCACTCGTCCACGGAACTTTTCAAAGCGGCGGCGGAGGCACAGACTTTTGCACAAGTGGGGGGTCGGATAATATTGACTGCTCAGATATGTTCTTGCCCTCCTTATCCACCGGTACCAAGATTATTCTAATGAAGTTTGGATCTGCTTCGGCCCTTGGGCAGAAACCAAAATAGTAACGGACATATTCGAGACCGGTGGTGGCTAGAAAGTTCTTAATGATATCTTTATTGCCGCCGTCAGGTGAATTTTCAAAATACCCATATCCGTATCGTTGAAATGGCTTGATGGGATCAGCATCGAGATATTCTTTGAAATACCTCATCACTGATACGCTGTGTAATAATGCGTTTTCAATGGGAGGTGCCATCTTGTGATTACGTAGAAACGTCTCGTAATCCTTGATGGAACGTAATGAATATCCAAAACGCTGGGACGGAATTAAAAGGTTGTCAGTCTCTGGTTCGAGAGGTTTGGATGGATCGGGCCTGGGTATCACGAAATCTATTTTCTTTTCAAAGGCAAGGAATACCTTTGCCGCTAACGGATTGCTTTTGTCAAGACAAAACCATGTCATGACTCCTGAAAAGCCCGGCATCGTTGCCCATTCCTTTAAGGGAGCAGCTAATAATGTTCCGCCCAGGTGAAGGCTAAAAATATCTTTTAGTTCGTCGGCAAATTCAGCCAGGTATTGCCCGGCACGTTTGTAAGTGATCGTTTCAGAAAAAAAATTCATAGATTTTTGGGTTTGTGGGTTATACTTTTCGCTTTTGGATAGTTTAACTTATAAATGTGGCTCAGGTTCTGAATGGGAACCCCCCGTAATCCTTCCCACTCTTACCGATCCCCCTCGTTAACTGAAACTGTGCTTCTCTCGGGGAGGAGATTGTAATGGAATATGAACTCCCGGGCGCTCCGTTCATAAACCAATGCACTACGTACTCTTCATCCTCTTTTAACTCCAACGTCAATGTCTCGCTGTTTTGAAGAATAACCGTTTCATTAAGAAACAACCATAACCCACCTCCGCTTATGTAGGTCGATATCACTAGTTTTGCCATCAGGTCATCAGTTAATCATGCTGCTAACCTAATTTCAAAAACCCCGGTACACAACGCCCGGACAGCCAACGGACGCATTACAATAGTATATGGCAAAGCACGGAAAGAATATGGATCACACTTTCTTCAGTATGTGCATGAAGTCTTCCTTCCGTCGCCTGCTCACATCGATATGCGATCCGTCCGCCATCTTCACAATTCCGCCTTCTCCCTTTATATATTCAACCATGTATTCCAGGTTGATTAAATGTGAATTGTGTACCCTGTAGAACCGGTACTCACCCAACATTTGCTCGCACTCCTTCAGCGTTTTCGATACGATGATCTTTCGCTTGTCTGTTGTGAAAAATGTGGTATAAGTGTTATCGGATTCACAACGGATAATGTCCTTTACGCTCACAAATAAATATCCCGTCAGCGAAGGCAGGGCGATCTTGGTGTGATCGGCCTCGGTAACTTTGAGGTTTTCCATCAAAACGTGTAGGTGCAGGGACGCTTCCGCGGCAGATCTTCGTTGCTTGAATTTTTCAATGGCCGATATCAATTCACTCTTGACAATGGGTTTGACCAGGTAATCAACAGCGGATAACCGGAATGCCTTTACCGCGTACTCTTCAAAGGAGGTGGTGAAGATGATGTCAAATGGAATTCTTACAAACGCATTGAGCAGATCAAATGCCGTGTGCGGCGGAAGCAGTACATCAAGGAAAAGGAGGTCCGGTTTAGCCTTCGTAAGCTGCTCGATTCCCTCCGGAACAGATGACGCGGTTCCGACCACACTCAGTTCCGGAAAAGTTTCGTCCAGCAGGTGGGAGAGCATCTCCATCTGGTGTTTCTCATCTTCAATAATAAATCCTCTATACATCGGGTGTCAATTAATCTTCAAAAGGCAGGTCCAGTTTGATCCGGATGCCGTCTCTGGGGATTGGATCGTTTTGACAATATTCCATGATAAAACCTGCTTTGGATTTATATAGCCGGCTGATAACAGCCAGCCTGTCCTTTATGAGCGACATTCCCATGGAAGTCTTCTTTGCGATCGCTGGCGGAACAGCCTCATTCTTTGCCATCATGCGCGTCCCGTTGTCTTCAATCAGGCAACGGATCATGCCATTGCTTTGCGTGATGTTGATTTTTATCAATCCCCCCTGCTGCTTATAATTCAGGCCATGCCAGATAGAGTTCTCAACAAACGGCTGTATCATCATGGGGGGAATGTGTATGGCCTCGAGGTTGCCGAGTGAATCGGTATCCAATTCAAATGTAAAAGACTGGTGCATGCGCAGTTGCTCTAACTCCAGGTATAGCTTCAAGGCTTCCAGGTCATCGGCAAGGGGCACCATCCTGGACTCCGAGCTTTCCAGGACATACCGTATTAACTGCGAGAACTTGATAAGGTATTCTCCCGCTTGCTTCACCTCGTGCTGATGCATGTAGTGGTGAATAGAGTTCAGACAATTGAATATGAAATGCGGATTGATCTGCGCACGCAATGCCTTGATTTCGAGTTCGGCAATGCTCAGTTTGAATTCAGCTTCCCTCTGCCTGAAAATAGATTCTCTTTTGGCGCGGTAGAATATAAAGACGATAAAGGAAAACGCAACGACAACAGGGACCAACGCAAACATTATAGTGGTTTTAATCTGCCGGTCCTGCTGTGCCAATCGTTCGGATTCCGGTCCGGAATTGCTTTGTGTCTGTGCATCACTAAGTGTACCAACGACAAAAGTTAGTATGCCTCCCAAAAATAGAGATGCAAGTCTGGGCATGGATAGGGCTTTTTTAACAATACCTGAGACAAAAAACCCATCCTCCGTTCACTCGCAAATGAAAGGATAGATGGGCTCTGATTCTAATGTATAGAAGCACAAACACTTTTGCAACGCTTTAATTCATTTAAGTTTCGCTCGCCGTTGCCTTGCATTAAATAATGCACGGCAAGACCGAATCGTCAATCTTTTTTGTCGTGCCCGATTCCTTGGTTGGAACCGCGGAAACAACGCGTTCGTCATCCCTGAATTCGGCTACTACCGTTGGCCTGAGTATCGTCTGCCCTCCACACAGATGTCGGGCGTGACGTTTCTCGAAAAAAATAGGTAAGAATCATTCAGCAATTCTTTTTTCCAGACTTTTTTAACGAACTTCAAATAAGCTGGTTCCCTTTATGAAGACCGACAATCGAAAACTTAATGACAGGACGATAGATTTTTTAATAGAGGAGTACAAGGCCTTAAACGAAGCACTCGCCAATAATGAAGAAGCAGGTGAGAGAAGACTAACTTTTTTTCAGACACTGACAACGGCAGTCGTGGGGGGCGTAATCGCTCTTTTCACTTTTTCGGAAAAAGATAAGCCTGAGATGCTCACTGATTTGCCCATGCTTCAGTTCTTGGTCGTGTTTGCTCTGCTAATACTTTTTATCATTGGCTTCGTGATTTACCTTAGGATTCTGAAAAGAAATGATTGGACGGATGCATTTATAGAGGATATTAAACGAATCCGCAAGTTGATAAAAACCTACGTTGATCATGATGAGATTCTTAAAAGTTTAAATTACTCGGCATTCAATCGTCCTCCGAAATCAGTACTCCACGCCCGGTATTTCACGAGCCTTTCAACCATTGTGTTGTTATTAAATTGCTTGGTCCTTTCGTTAGCCGTTTTTCTTTCTTCATATCTGACTGATCGCAGTGCAGCCAGACTGACTGAAAGTGCTTTTTTATCCATAACTGCATTTGTATTTTCAGTTTTGGTTCACATGATTTTCCAAAAAAAGAAAGCAACCGATAAACCCACACATGCGGGTGGAATCATCGTTGACAGGAACAAGATGCCCCCAGCCTATCTGTTTGTTCCACCTTCCAGAGCGGGTAACAAACCCGAATGGGTGTTACCTAAGGGACATATAGAAGATAATGAATCGGTAGACCTCGCCGCGGTGAGAGAAGTGATGGAAGAAACCGGGTTCTATTGTTCTGTTACCAATAAAAGTGAAAAGGTTGGCCCTTTCTCAACTGAAAACGAGAAAAATATTGTCGTCCAGTATTACTTGATGGAAATAAGGGGGAAACTGGATACCACGATCGAACAGAGACGCTCAAGGTGGTTTACTGCTAAGGAAATTCAGGAGTCAGATGAAATCCCTGAAGAGATCAAAGAATTATTTTCTAAGGTTGTTTCAAGCTGATTGTGTTGAGCTGGCAATGTTGAATTTGTAAACAGGGGGAATGCTGGCATAACCTGATCGCAACACAGCTAATGCCGCAGACGGTGCTGTTTACCAAGCTTCATTAAGCTTTTTATTTTCTCACCAGCTAGGACCAGAACATCCTCACTAACATAACCTCCTGCTACTGCCAGAATAAGATAGATATTTGACACAATAAAGACATTTCTGGTAAACATCTGTCACATATAAAAGATAAAGACCAAGTCCCGAAGTTGCACCCACAGTAATACGGGGAATCCAGTCCCTTAAACCCTGAGGTTTCCGATATCCGGGGAAATAGCCTTAAAGATCAAAACCCGACGGAACTGTCAATGCTCATTGAAGTTCTTTATCTATTCAGCTATTTGTTATTATGATATTTTTCCTAATATCTGTCTTATCTAATAATTTCTACCGATATGCATAGTTTATACGTTAAAATATTCATATTGAGTTGTATCGAAACATTGAATTGAATCTATGGTTTGTATTTATTGTCTTATGCATTGTCTTTTAGGTTAATAGCCGATAGTGTATCCATTATGAATATCCTTGAAATAGTAGAATTCTACTAGGTGTACAGTAGAATTCTACTTGGTCAGGCGGTTCAAAAATATTTCGTCGGAGGTCTCAAACTGACATCCTATTAGCGTCGCAGTATTCAGGGAGTCCTTTGCTTCTTTTTAATTCTTAGCTTACTTGCCGACATAAACCTAAACCTCAAAGTATTTGAAAACATTTTCCTTGGCCCTTATGTTTGGGCTATGCTGGAAGTTGTGCGCTAGGACAGTGGAATACGAGCAACAATCATATTTACAATACAAACAGTGGCTATGTTGGCATAGGAACGTCCTCACCGTCTACTACACTTGATGTAAATGGTGTGGATTAGCATCCAAAGCAACAAACATCTCCCTGAGACCTCCTCGCAATTGAAATGCAAGAGAATGGCGTGAACCTTGGAGAGATGAATATGCCACTTAGACTAGAGAAAAAGAACAATGGGCTTGAAAATCGATTGACGCAATTGGAATCCCCTAAAAAAGTAAACTAAGATGATTATACTGAGATCGGCTCTGACAATTTTAGTTATTACCTGTTTCAACGTCCTTCATGCTCAAGAGCAGTACGTTGAAACTATTCAGCTATTTGGCTTTGATGAAGGTGCGGCTGTGATTAGGTCTCATTCATGGGAAGTGCTGACAAAGGTTCACTATAATGCGGTAGAAGATCTGTTCGCGGCTTCCGTTCCGTCAGGTTATGTAAGGGAATATTATATCGGATTCCGCAAGGCTGATAACATTACCAGTTGCTCTGCTACAGGCGTTCAGTTCCGCTTCTACTTTTCATGGAGCCAGCGAGGAGGTCATGAGTTTAACATAGGTTGGGACTGGGGTGATCTTAAGGAGGGTAGAATTCTCTGGGTGAAAGTGCCGGGGACAGATGCACAGGTACAAGCAGGTTCAATTCCAAATGGTTACTGGCGGATAGATGCGAGGATACCAAATTCATGTTCAAGCACGGGCGTTATATTTGGTGTCTATGCTAAGGCAATTGATCGGGTTGGAGGTAGCCAACCGTCCATCGTTTTTAACAATGAGCCTGTTGCCACGTCGCCACTTTATAGCCTCGGTGGTATCTATGATGACAGAATAAATCTCAAGGATGGGAGAGTGGGTATTGGAACAACACAACCCGATACTAAACTCACTGTTAAAGGCACCATACATTCTGAGGAGATAAAGGTTGATCTTAGCATTCCTGTCCCAGACTATGTCTTCGAAGAAAATTACTCTCTAGTGCCGCTCGTAGAGCTGTCCGACTATCTACAAAGCAATAAGCACCGTCCAGATGTTCCTTCCGCTAAATCTATGGAACAGGCAGGAGTCAATGTTGGCGAGATGAATATGCTTTTGCTCAAAAAGGTCGAAGAACTGACGCTCTACCTTATCGAGCAGCAAAAAGAAATTGAAATACTAAAAGAAAAAATTAATCAATCCAATGATAAGAATTAACCTCTCTCTCCTTTTCATGTTTGTTACTTTCCTGGCAGTTGGGCAACTCTACATCCCTGGGGCTATTGTAAACAGCAATTCCCCGGCCACCTACTTGGAATTCAATGCATCCACCCTCTGGAATGGAACCATCCGTGCCAATGGGAGTAATTACACCTCGTTTGCCCTGTACCAGGACAACGCATTGCGTTGGGCAATGTACAACCATCCTGGAAATTCCAATACTTTGATCTTTGCGAACTCTTCTGGTCAGGACAAAATCTCTTTTACACAAACCGGATTCATCGGTATAGGGACAATCGCTCCTCAGAAACCCTTACATATTTCAGGCACCGATGACGTTGAGCAATGGATTGAAGCCACAAATGATGGCTATGCATCCTTGACCTTAAGGAGTAATAATAAGCAGTGGCATTGGAGTAAAAGGCCAAGTACTTCAGGTGACGCGCTTCAACTTTATTACCACAATGGTTCCGCATGGAGTTCTCCCTACATGGCGTTTTTGACCGACGGAAGAGTAGGTATTGGTACTACACCTGCAACTAAGCTTGATGTTAATGGGAACTTTCAAATTTATCCCGCCGGAAATGCGGGGGTATCGGGTGCGCTAAAGTTACGTATTGCCTCAGGGACCTCGTCGACAATATTAGAGGCGAATTCAGACAACACATGGGCAAACCATGATATCGTCATTAATGCAGCAAGTCAGACGACTGGTGGCAACCAAAATCAGGTCGTGATACACAGAAGTGGAAATGTGGGGATAGGCACGAGCTCACCAGATAATAAGTTAACGGTAAAAGGTACCGTTCACGCAGAAGAAATTAAAGTTGATCTTAACGTCCCGGCTCCTGACTACGTTTTTGAAAAAAGCTATGATCTCCTTTCTCTCGACGAAGTAGAAGAATACATCAACGTTAACAAACACCTTCCCGAAATTCCTTCAGCCAAAACCATTGAAGAAGAAGGATTGAATCTGAAAGAAATGAATCTGCTGTTGCTGAAGAAGGTGGAGGAGCTGACATTGTATTTATTGGAACAGGACAAAAGAAACGACCAGCTGACACTCCAGCTAAGAGAGTTGCAAGTCAAGATTGAAGAACTACAGCTTAAAACAAAATAAAATATGATGTTAAAGAAACTGTTTCTATGGTTTGCCCTTTCCTTGATCACAGCGTACGCTGCAATTGGGCAGACGCTGTCGGAGACGCAAATGCGAAATGCAAGGGCTACTGGATACGCGATCGTTGCAGCGCGTAATCCCGGCAGGAGTTTTTCTATCTATATGATTCCGTGGGATGGCGTCAATACGCTAGAATACAACGCAAACACCCAAATCAATTCTGGATGGCATCCTCAAGCGGCTGTAAGGCAAACTTCTTTGATCAGAGCTTTAATGGTGATGATTTTAGTCAGTACAGTTCCGTGATACTGAGCCAGGCCGAATTTGACCAGTACAAGAGTACTGGCACACAATGGTGGATTGTCTGTAGCACGTTGCCGCCTTTCAGTAATTCTCCACTCTATGTGAATACAAACGGGACCGTGGGCATTGGCGTACCTTCCCCTCAAGGCTCCTTGCAGGTAAATGGGATCCGGCCAGTAATAATAAAAGGCAATGGAGGCAATGGAGTTTACGGTAGCGAGATTGGATTTAACTCGGTTTTAAACACAGGAGTTGTTCCAAACACTTTTAAGAAACTCGGTAACACAAGTCAGGCCGGAGGGGCTTCTATTGCTGTTGATTATTCCGGTAATATGCTCTTTCAGATGTACAATGCAAATACTGAGAATGAATCAACGGTAAACTACCAACCTCAAATTGTGTTCTTAAGCAATGGCAAAGTTGGGATCGGTACGACGTCGCCGGACGAGGAGCTCACAGTTAACGGTACCATCCACACCCAGGAAGTAAGAGTAGATCTTGATGGCCCGGTGGCACCACTCGATTATGTTTTTGAAGAAAATTATGACCTCCCTTCCCTCGAAGAAGTAGTACAATACATCACCATCAATAAACACCTACCTGAAATCCCTTCAGCCAAAACGATGGAAGAGGACGGTTTGAATCTTAAAGAAATGAATTTGCTGCTGTTGAAGAAGGTCGAGGAGTTGACGTTGTATTTGATTGAGTTGAAGAAGGAGAATGAAGAAATTAAATCTGAGTTGAACATTATCAAATCAAAATAGACCATGAAAAAATTACCGTTGCTATTACTCCTTAATTTTTTTATTTCCGCCGTGGAGGGTCAGGATGTCCCAACGGCAGCTCCGGCAATTAAAACCTTTGCATTGCAGCAGGACGTTGTGGGTGCCGCGTCAAACAGCGTTAACCTTTTTACAGGAGACGTGGCCCTTCCAATCAACCTGGTTTCTCTTCCAGGTAGAAATGGATTGGATGCGAATGTTACTGTATCGTATAGTTCGAATGTCCATCATATTGTTGACACGTGGAATCTTGAAGCTCCTACTGGAGTTTTAGGACTTGGATGGAGCTTGGACATCCCAAAGATAGTTGCTGATCATAAGCAAACTGGTACACGTGAAGATGATGAATATTACCTGTTGGAGGGAGGTATGTCGAACCGATTGGTTCGGACTCTTTCAGGCTCTGATGCAAGTGGAGTTTATAACGTCTACGAAACTAAGAATTATCAATTTTGGAAAATTAAGTTCTATTATGCTTCAACGGTTGATAAGTGGGAAATTATCAGGGAAGATGGAACCAAATATATTTATGGAGATAAAAACAGCGGCAGATCCACAGTTCAATATGTTGTGAGATGGAATAACTGGATAGGCAATAGCGCCCAGACGGCCAATCAAAGCCAGCTTGCAGTTGCGTGGAACCTCTCCGAGGTTGTAAATCAGTGGGACGATAAGATCATGTTCAAATATGAAAATATAGAACAGTTTGTTGGTTCGGCTTCAGGCCAAAAACATACAGAAGCATCTTATATAAATGAAATAACGGATGTCGTCGGAAGAAAAATTCAATTCTTTTACGGCGAAAAGAATAGCCAGTATTTCATGGAGCCACATACGGAAAGTTCTGAGCCAGACGCCTACCAGGAAGTTTATGAAAAGAAATACCTGGATCATATAGATGTTTTAGATGGAAGTGCAAGCAAGTTTCTATCCATCCATTTTGGATATGGTTCAATCAATACAGGAACCAGCACAGCGAAAATGTTGCTTACCTCAATTGAGCAGCGAAACGGTATTTCCACTGCTCTTCCACAAATGAAATTTGAATACAATACTGACGGTCCTGCAAAGGGATGTATGAAAACTGTAACCTATCCTACTGGGGGCGCAATTTCGTATGAATACTCGAAAAAAGAGATTGGTCGTTCAAAACGCGAATTAAACATTAGCGCACCGACAGGTTTTGCAGAACCAAAGGTATGGATTGAGGATGATTATGTCCTTGTAACTTGGAGGAAGCTTGCGGGTAGCGGACACGACAGTGGACCTCAGGATGTACAGCTTTATGTATATCAATGGGTGGGTGAGTGGAAGGAACAGTTTTTACAAACGCTCACTGGAATTGAACTCTCCTCATCAGAAGACCATCCTGACTATCATATGGAATATAAGAACTTTCAAGTTGTTACGTTGCCAAATTTCTTTGCTGTTTTGACGGGAGGCACAAATGATAACTATAGCCTGATTGTACGTTATAAGGATCCAGGTGACAGAGGTGGTTGGAAAAGCTATTCACATGGGGCAAATTATGGGGAAGGTACACCTATGTTACTAGGTGGAAGTAATTTTCTCGTTGTTGCATCCTTTAAGGACGATAGTACGCATCCGTGCTATCGATTTGTTTTCAACGGCGACGGGTGGACCCAAACGGTGTTGAATCAGACAAGCGGTGACCACTATTATACTTTCACAAATAATTACTTCATAAGCCATAACCGATCCGGTACTGGTGGCCCTGAGATAAACTTTAATTATCTCACGGAAGACAGAAAATGGGTTACTAAGAATTGGAATAGTGGATTGCTCTTTTCGTCTGATGGGCAAAGCGGTTGGTATTCTGCAAATTCATTTGCTTTCGTGCTTGCGGATGATAACCCGGAGTATATTTATCGTTGGGATCAATCGTATAATACGTTTTATCGAGATACCAAAGATGTTAATAACAACGACATATTTGGATCAATTAGCGACAATCTTAGAACCTTTTTGATAAATAACAATATGATTGGTGCCTCCGGTCACCTCGCCAGATATGACGGAAAATATTGGTACAAAGATTTTATAACATCTACTCACAACAGTCTATTTGGGTTTTACTTTTCATATGGCGACGATATGGTTGTCAGACCGTCTGAATATGTGTCAGCAACGGTTAACTACAAAGGTGCCAGAAAAGTGTTTGACCCAAACTCGTTGCAATGGCTACCCGATGTTATTATGGATGGCGCTGATCGTGGTCCTGATATTGCTAATGCTGGTATCGATTATTATTATTTTGGAAACGGCTATTATTATCGCGCGCCGGATGGCACCTGGCAAAAGAAAATCACCTATACAGGAACTAGTTTGAGTAATCTGTTCGGAATTAAAGGCGGGTATCCAAGAATGGATGCGCGGTTTAAAAATACTAAAGAAATACTGGAGGTTGTTCAGTTTAAGAACGGGGAATTGGCAAGCTATGCACTCCCTGGGGTAAAACTCCTTGATAACAGTTGGTTTATTCGTTTAAGATCGAATGCGGTCGGTAATCAAACCGTCGTTTCATATCCATCTTCTGTAAGCGACGATCAATCTCTTACGACAACCATTCAATTGAACAGAATAATTAAAGATGGTTTGAGTGGGAAGTTGATCGACTACCCAGTTTCTTTAGTAACTACATCGAATTATGGGCAGACTCAATACACATCATTCGATTATAACGTAGCCAAAGCTGTGATAGACGTAACTGGCAATGTTGTCATGTACAATGAGGTGACGGTAATTCCTGGTAGTCTTTCGCCAATCTCAAAACCCAATGGCTTTACAAAAAACTTCTTTCACAATGGACTAGGCTATCAGGAGCTTTTTGTGTCCTCCTTTCCAACTGATTTACGATGGGTAGGTTTACCTTACGAAACTCAGGTATATGATAACAATGGTAACCTGGTGTCCTATTCTAAAACATCGTATACTACTTATGCAAAAGATTTGCTCAATAGCGATGGCGTTCGTGTTGAAGTGGGACATTATGTTAGGGCTACCAGCACAGAGCAAATGTCAGATGGAGTGGTAGTCACTACAAACAATAGTTACGATAGCAACACAGGCCTTGTTACTCAGACAAGTGTAAGTGCGCCGATAAGCACACAAACTTATTACAAGTATTTCTGGGAGGCATACGATCCAACAAGAAGTAAGAATATTCTTACTCCGGTAATATCGACCAAGAGAAGGTTGAACAATCAGGATATTGACGCAAATGTGGTTCGGTACAAAAACTGGACCTCAACAAATAACCCATCCGGTGTATTTGCTCCGTTTGATCAGTATACATGGAAGAGTACGGGGACTCCTGACTTTACCTCCTGGGATGTTGCCACAAATCCATCGTCCGATTGGGTTTTCACAGGTAAAGTATCAGTGCGTGAGACAATTGCAGGGACGGCAATAGAATCTGTGCAACCGGGCGGTCTTTCACAGGCCATGATTCTAAATGTCAATAACAGCCAAGTATTAGCCCGAGCAAGTAACGCCTTGGTTAATGACATTGCTTTCACGAGCTTTGAAGATACTTCGACCGGGAATTTTACGTTGAACGATGGAGCATCATCGACTGGCGTCTCAAAGACAGGAACGAAATTCTTTACGCTGGGTACACTTGGCATTACCAGATCAGGACTAAATGCGAGTGAAACGTACAAGGTTTCCTTCTGGGCTAAACCTGCATCAGGCTCTGTTAACATTGATGGTGTTGGAACAGTCAGCCTCGGTACATTTTCGGATTGGACATTGTTCGAATACACTGTTACAGGAAGAAGCAGCATCACCGTTAAAAAAACAGCAGGAACTGTCCTCATAGACGAACTCAGACTACATCCTGAAAAATCAACAATGTCGACCTTCACCTATCACCCTGTCTATGGCCAGGAGTCGGCAATGGATCACAACAATCAGGTCATTTATCAGCAATATGATGAATGGGGAAGACCGAAAAATACGCTGGATGAAGACAGCAATATTTTAACGACACAATTTTACAATTACAAGAACTGATAGCCGCTATGGTAGTAAAAAGGAATAGGATAGGCTTTAGCCAGATGATACAAGTATATGGTTTGGTTCTGTTTTTGTTTTCGATAACATATGAGTCTTATGGCCAGTGCAGCACTGTTTCAGTGAGCCCTGCGAACGCAGTGACTTGTAATGGAGCATCGGCAACATTTACGGCAAGCGGCGGCTCAAATTACAGGTGGTATGAAGATTCCCCTATTCCTGCCAACCTTCTCCAGTCGGGAGTGAATAGTTTTACTCCACCTTCAACGGGTTCGTATTTTCTGGTTGGAGCAAACAGTTGCAGCCAGGATCAGACAGTGCCCTTCAGTATAGTAATAAGTACAACGCCCGCTACGCCTACGATAACCGATGTTACAATACCGTACAATTCAGCTGTAGTACTGAAGCCCAACCAGTCGTTGTCATCGGGAGAAAGTTTTAAATTCTACGCATCTAATCAAACAACGTTATTGCATCAGGGTTCGGAGTTTTATACTGGTAACCTGACGGCGGCGAGTACGAGCTATTATGTGTCGAAGACAAATGGCTATTGTGAAAGTACAAAAAGCTTGTTCAGAGTTTATACTGACGCATTGCCAAGTGTTGACGCGGGATATCCTGTAACGGTAAACCTGCCTGCCAGTTCTGTAGTGCTAACGGGGAGTGGTTCTGATGGCGGGGCGAGTGTTGCTTTTCTTTGGACGAAACTTTCCGGGCCTTCCGTTACAACGGATAACGAAGAAACAAACGAACTGACATTAACCAACCTTTCTGCAGGCACATATGTATTTCGCCTGGCAGTGACGGATAACATCGGGCAAAAGGTAGTGGATGATGTAGTGGTTCAGGCAAACGCATCGGGTTCATCCAATAATTATAATTATACGAGGCAGGAGGATATCTTGGTAAAAGGGATCACCAGCCAGTCACAAGCCTCCACGCTGCCTGCTGGACAGAAAGTAAGCAGTACAACTTACATGGATGAACTGGGTAAGCCCATGGAGTCGGTTGAATGGCAAGGCTCACCCACACAGAAAGATATTATAACGCCGGTGGTATACGACCAGCTTGGGCGCAATGCAAAAAGCTATTTGCATACCGTTACCTCTGCACAGGGAGACGGCACGTATAAAAAAGTTCTGGATGCGAGCGGAGAATATTCGGGGAGCCAGATTCAAAATCTTTATACGGATAAACCTTATGCGGTTACCAAATTTGACAACACCCCGCTCAGCCGAGCCATTGAACAGGGATCGGTAGGAGCAGGATACCAACCCGGCTCAACCAGCGGTACAGCTAAAGTTACGTATGGAACGAATGGAGCAAGCGAAGTTCGGATATGGACCATCAATACCGGTAGTGTATTGACCGGGCTACCGGAATCTTCTTCAGCATGGGCAGTCAATAAGCTCATTTTGAAAACATCTACTTACGGTGTGAATGACTTGGGAAAACAAACGGTCGCCCAGGTGTTTGAGGATGTGCAGGGTTTGAAATTGCTGGAGAGACAAAAGATAGATGCCAGTAATTGGGCGGAGACCTATTATGTATATGACAACCGAAACAATTTGCGTTTCATCATCCCCCCTCAGCTAAGTAAAGACTTAAAAACGGCTGGCAACTATAATATCACATTGGATCAGGTAAACCGTTTTTGTTTTCAATCCATATATGATGACCAGCACAGAATGGTGGCCAGCAAAGGTCCGGGTACAGACTGGAACTATGCGGTATATGATATACGAAACAGGGTAGTGCTGACACAGGATGGGAACCAGCGTTTAAAGAACGAGTGGACGTATTTTGAATATGATGATTTTGACCGGCAGACGGCAACAGGAATTTTCCGCCCCACTTCATCGAACTATACACGGGAATACTATCAGTCGGTTTGTGATGGGACAGTAACGTTACCACCGACTACTGCTACAGTTTTGACGGGTACGGATATAGTCTCATCATCAAAGGGCAGCTACCAGGAGTTCATCGCGTCAAACTCCATAACACTGCAACCGGGTTTTACAGCTACGGGTTCGTCGGGAACATTTAAAGCCTGGATCTATCCGATTGTTCAACCGGGTGAGGCTTTGACATTGGGTACCAAAGAACCATTAGCCTACACGTATTATGACGACTATACAGGCAATTCATTTTTCCAGGATGTCAACTTTCAATTCACAGCAGAAAACTGGACGACAACAACGGGTGCGGAACCTTTTGAGAAATTCGACCGGGTAAGAGGGAAGGTTACAGGTACAAGTGTAAAAGTTCTCAACACTAGCCAATGGCTCAACTCGGTGATATACTATGACAAGTATCAAACACCGATCCAGGTGATATCGACGGTACATACAGGGGGGGTGAATCGTAACTCAACACTACACGATTTTGCGGAGAAGATATTGGAAACAAAGTATACACAATCTTCCCAAACCATTAGCCGGACATTTGACTACGATCATGCCGGGCGGGTGTTAAAATTGTATCACCGGATAAACGATCAGCCAAAGGTGCTTCTGTCGGCAATGGTGTATGATGAGTTGGGACAATTGGTTGACAAGAAACTGCATAGCATGGATGAGGGATCGAATTACTTACAATCGATCGATTACAAATATAACATAAAGGGATGGCTTACGGCCATCAACAGCACATCGGGGACCGATGCGGGTGATCCGACGGACTATTTTGCGATGGAGTTTGCCCATGAGAGCAATACCTTTAATTCATCTAACGTGGTTCGGAAGGACGGTTATATTACGGCCGCTAAATGGAGACAAGACCTGAACAGCAACAACCAGAAGCTTTACAACTACGATTACGATAACCTGGATCGGTTTTACAATGCAAACTTCAAGTCTGGAAATGGAGCGACATGGACAAGCCAGGTTGATTACTATTCAGAGAAGGCCGTTGAGTATGATCTGAACGGCAATATCACCAAGCTGAAGCGCTACAACAATGAAGTAACCTCAGCGGGCCTCATTGACGATCTTACTTATAACTATGGATCAGGAGGCAATCAATTGATGTATGTAAGTGATAATGGCACAGCCTCTATTAAAGAGAAAGGTTTTAATGACGGGAACACATCGGGTAATGACTACACCTACGATGTGAACGGGAACATGACCTTGGATAAGAACAAGAACATGTCCATTACCTATAACCATCTTAATCTGCCGGATCGAATTACACTTGCCGACAACTCGTACATACAATACATTTATGATGCGGGTGGCAATAAACTGTCACAAGTCTTCTATAATGCAGCCACGCAAACGACAATCACGGCAGATTACTCCGGAGAGTTTGTTTACCTGGATGGAATTCCTGCGATGATCCATCACGAAGAAGGGCGCTTGGTGCCTCCTTCTTTCACTAATCTTATTAAGAATCGTGAGGCCAACAGCCTGGAAGGTTATACAGCCAGCCAAAACGTTACGCTCACTACAGCTACACAGAATGGACAAAACTATGTAAAGGCTGTGTGCAATCAGTCTACCAGTACACCCGGCATTTGGCCCATAGGTGGAGCGGTAAACGTAAAGGCGGGCGAAAAATATTCCTTCAAAGTATTGGGTTATCGTGAGACATCACATAATGCAAACCTATATGTATGGGGCAATGCCGGAGACATAGTTTGGACAGGACCATTGTTGCCGGAAGGATTATCGAACGAAACCTGGGTGACAACGGAATTTGCCATTCCAGCGAATGTAACCCAGATCAAAGTTGGTGTATTGTGGAGTGCCCCAGCCAGTGGTGCCACTTTCTACATCAACCAGGTGGCGCTGTATAAGCTGGATTGGGAATATCAATATTTTATTAGCGATCACCAGGGCTCACCGAGGGTGGTGCTGCAAACGGCACCTGCCACGATATCGCTTACAGCTACGATGGAAAGTGAAAACCAGAATGATGAGAACGGGAAATTCCTCAACATCAATGCCAGCTATATAGAGACCAACCCTGTGGCGAATGCCACACCCGGCGGCAATGAGGTGATCCGGATGAATAGTGCATATAACATTGGCCCGGCGCGAAGCTTGAAAGTGTATCCTGGTGATTTGATTGATGCGCAGGTTAGCGCTTACTACCCTACGGCATCAGGTCTGACGCAGGCCAGCAGGACAACGATGGCTGCTACGTTGATAGACTTAATGTCGGGCGGCAGCCAGGCAATTATCGACGGGATAAACACAGCGTACAATACAACCGGCAACCCGGATATTGTTCTGGCACCAGACCAGGGATCGACAAAGCCGTCGGCGTTCCTGAACTATATATTGTTCGATGAAGGATATCACGTGCTGGAAGCGAAGTCGGCAGCGCTTGGTAGTGCCAATACCCTGCACGTTATACCGATGCCCCAGGTGAATGTGAAGGAGGCGGGAATCCTCTTCATATACCTGAGCTATGACAACAACAACACCAACCCGGTATACTTTGATGAGTTGAAGATCACCCACCAGGAGAGCCCGATGATACAGGTTAATGCTTACTATCCCTACGGGATGACAGCATATAGTTGGATCAGGGAAGGAGAAGAAGAGAACAAGTACCTCTACCAGGGCAAGGAATTAATTACACAAACAGGCTGGCAGGATTTCCATGCTCGGCATTATGATCCCGTG
>DASUGQ010000517.1:0-7780 GCA_036273935.1 Cyclobacteriaceae bacterium
TTAAATAAGCGCGACGGCCTCGGGGTTTGGGATGTTGATAAACTTGACATTCTGGCAAACAGTGACGCGGAAATTTTATTAATGGAGATACCCATGCAGTAAAGATCATTAAAACAGGAGGAGAAAATTCTTTATGAAAAAGAGCAGGTCAGTGTCAGAGGTTTTATTTGGACAAATGGTGGATATGGGAGGATTGCCCATACGGCAGCCCTTTCCAACCTCAAGAATACAACAGATTGATCCATTTTTATTACTACATCATTTCAATGGCAAGGTGCCAACTCATGTCGAACCCGATCATGCAGGTGTAGGACCACATCCGCACCGCGGCTTTTCACCGGTGACTTTTATTTTCAAAGGAGGAGTTCACCATCGCGACAGCAGAGGGAACGACAGCACAATTTATGAAGGTGTGCAATGGATGAACGCCGGGATGGGAATTATACACAGCGAAAGACCACCGTTTGATATCCATGAACGTGGTGGTCGGCAAGAGATTATTCAATTGTGGATTAATACTCCATCAGCCCATAAGTTGGATCAGCCGGCCTACTATCCTTTGCCTATCGACAGGATAACTAAGGTACAAGCAGACGATGGAAGGATCGTCGTCAATGTAGTGGCGGGTGAGTTGCTTGGAGGGATGGGCTCAGTTCCCACCTATAGTCCGGTCAATGCCGCCACTATCGAAGCGAAGAAGAATGGAAAAATTTTCATTCCGATTCCTCCTGATCATAGTGCCTTTATTTATCTGCTCGATGGCAAATTGAAGATTGATGATTATGGCCTTATCGATCCTTTGAATGTTGCCAATTTTAACAGAGATGGTGAGGGAGTAGGATTTGAGGCGCTTGAAGACACAAGAGTTTTGCTTTTATCAGGCGAGCCACTGAATGAAAAGGTGGTCTCGCACGGACCATTTGTGATGAATTCTGAAACACAAATTCTTGAAGCCATGCGTGATTACCAGATGGGAAAGATGGGCGTATTGATTGAGGATTAGCCAGGTCAATGTTCACAAACGGTTGACGTTTATACCGCGGTCCGTGAACTTGACTGATAGATGGAGGAATTTTAAATGGAAAGTAAACCTTGTTATGAATAAGAAACAAACATCATCGGCAACGGAGCATCCTGTAATCGATGTGATCAAAAAAAGAAGGAGTGCTCGGGCCTTTGCCGACATGCATGTTGAGGAAGAAAAAATTGATTCGCTTTTCGAAGCTGCGAGGTGGGCACCCTCCAGCGTAAACGAGCAGCCATGGCGTTATATCTATGCAGTGAAGGATCAGTTGCTGTGGAGTAAAATTTATGAAGCATTGAATGAATCCAACCAGGTTTGGGTAAAGAATGCGCCGTTGCTTGTTGCTTCGTTTGCACTGAAGAACTTTAGTCTTCACGATCGATTGAATAGTTTTGCGAAATACGATTTAGGTGCGGCAAATGCATTCCTGTCGCTACAGGCTACCGGGCTTGGACTTCAAATTCACCAGATTGGCGGGTACAATGCTCACCAGTTAAGAGAGAATCTCCAGATACCGGAGGAGTTTGAATTGGGAGCCGTACTTGCCATAGGATATGCGGGAGATCCGGAGTTACTGCCTGAGCATCTTAAAGTTCGGGAACTATCACCACGGCAACGGATCAGGCAAAGCGAATTTGTAATGAACACAGCATTTAAGGATAATAATTAATTAAGCGGAAGTCCGGATCTCATGAAAAGCATTACTAAAAAATATTCAAATGGCGCGGTAACCATTGTATGGAGACCGGCTTTGTGCATTCATTCAGGAAATTGTTTCCGGGGATTGGGGGAGGTATTTGACCCGCGGAAGAGGCCATGGATAACGCCTGAAAATTCCACAACAGAGAAGATTATCAGCCAGGTAAATAGATGTCCATCCGGTGCGTTGAGCTATCTCATGACTGAAGAAAAATGATTCATTTTCATAATTTCTAAAACTTTCGATTAGTATGTGCGAACAAGTTTTAAGGTTATTCGTAAAGGCCTAAGGCATAAACGGCGCTATGGAAAAAACCGCACGTGAAGAAATAATTGAACTGGTCAACAAGCTTTTTATTTTCACCGACTACCAGAGATGGGAGGACCTCCTTAAGGATGTACTCACTGAGGAGGTCCATTTCGACATGTCATCATTGGGCGGTGGAGAACCAACTTTCATGAAGGCAACTGCTATTCGGGATGCATGGAAGGAGGGCTTCGCCGGAATTGATCATATCCATCATCAGTCCGGGAATTATCTCGTTACCTTTGTAAATCCAGACCAGGCAGATGTATTTTGCTATGCCGTTGCGTCACATTACAAACAAAGCGCACTGCAAGGCAGCACAAGGAGTTTTGTGGGAAGTTATAACATTGGCGTAACCATGACGACCAGTGGTTGGAGGATAAATCGTTTTAAGTATAATCTCAAATACATGGACGGCAATATCGAATTAAAATAATTTTCAATTGACCTTCAAATCAACAGTTCTTATTCTTCCTGGCCTTGGTAATTCCGGTGAAGGACATTGGCAAACGAGATGGGAAAAGCAATTTCCGGAGTTTATTCGTGTTCATCAGCGTGACTGGAATACACCAACATGCGAGGATTGGATCACTGTGCTGGACAAGGAAGTTTTAAGGCATCATCTTCGAAATGTAATTCTTGTTGGTCATAGTCTTGCCTGTGCCACAATCGCCTTCTGGTCCCGTAATTTCGAAAGAAAAATAAAGGGAGCTTTATTGGTCGCACCAAGCGACACAGAAGCGCAAACGTATCCGATGGGTACAAAAGGTTTTTCCCCGATGCCGTTGAATAAGATACCCTGTCCTACGATTACAGTTGCCAGCACCAATGATTATTATGTGACGCTGGATCGCGCAAAATTCTTTGCAAGTGCATGGGGTAGCAGGCTTGAAGTCATTGGCGACGCGGGTCACGTGAATGTTGCGTCCGGGTTTGGTGAATGGAATGAAGGTTTGAGCTGGTTGAAAATGTTGGATGAAAATTGAAATGTCTATTTGAGGTCATCAGTAAACTTAAAAATCCATTGGTTAGATATTGTAAAAATTTCACGAGATGCTATTTTCGCGCCACGACACATTGGGTATGATTAGATCAATTTGGCTGTGCATTATTTTGTCGTTGTCTTCATTTGGCCTGAGGGCACAGCAAACGCCATATGTCATTTTGGTATCGTTCGATGGCTTTCGTTACGACTATGTGGCGCAATACAAGCCCCCCAATTTCTTATCATTCATTCAACACGGGAGCCAGGCTGAAGCCCTTATTCCCGTTTTTCCTTCCAAGACTTTTCCCAATCATTATAGCCTGGTTACAGGATTATACCCGGGACATCATGGTCTGGTCGACAATTATTTCTTTGATCTAAGCCGCTCTGAATTATACACGATGAAATCGAAAGAGCGCGTTGGTGATCCTTACTACTACAATGGAGTCCCGCTCTGGAAACTTGCTCAGCAACAAGGTGTGAAGTCTGCGTCTTATTTTTGGGTAGGTTCAGAAATACCGTTGCCGGGATGGCACCCCGACTATTACTTTTCCTATGATGGCTCCGTTCCCTTTGAGGCGAGAGTGGACAAAGTACTGGAGTGGTTGACGCTGCCTGAAAAAGACCGACCACATTTTATCACGCTTTATTTCTCCTCGCCTGATCAGGAGTCAGACGATCATGGTCCTATTTCCGAGGAGACCCGGCAAGGTGTTCTGGGTGTTGACGCTTTGTTGGGAAGGTTGATGACAGGGTTGGCTAAATTGAATCTTCCTGTGAATGTAATTCTGGTTTCAGATCACGGAGCAAGCGAATTGACGGTAACGAAGGACGCATTCATTTTTTTGGATGAACTCCTTGATCTTAAAAATTCTTCCATCAAAGTGGCAAATGGAGGATCACAGGTTCACCTCTACGCAAACAATAATCAGCAACTGGATTCGCTATACCATTTTCTCTTGACGAAAAAAAACCATTTCGATGTGCTCAGGCGTAAAGACTTTCCAGCGCGGTGGCACTACAACAATGATCGTTCGGGTGATCTGTTGATTGTGGCTGAGCCGGGTTACAACTTCCGTGATGGCAATCGCCCAAAATTTATGCAGACGATTAAAGAAGGAGATAAGTTGGGCATGCATGGTTATGATCCATATGTGTTGAAGGATATGCAGGGAATTTTCTATGCGCAGGGCCCGAATATCAAGCAAGGAAAGATAATACCAGCTTTTGAAAATATTCACATTTATCTATTGATTGCAAGGATATTGAAATTAACAACACCCCCAACGGATGGAGATGAGAATGTCCTCAAGCAACTTTACAAGGAGTAAGAGCGAGTCTTGTTCAACGATTCAAAATTTTTTCTATAAGGTTGAAACGCACGATCATTACCATCGGATTCGCATTTAAAAGATCACGTTAACATTTCGATGACGCCCCGCTGATCTGGAAATTCTTTTATCAGGGCCGAGCGGTCAGCAAATTCAAAATCATGAAAATCAAATCCCGGGGCCACGGTACATCCTGCAAGGGTATAGCTGTTGCTTTCATTCACTTTAGCGCCAAACCAACAATTTGCAGGAATAACCAATTGCAGCGCATGACCTTTTCCGGGATCATAGCCCAATGTGTACGTGACGAGTTTCCCGTCGGCTAATACATAAATTGAAAGTGAACTTCCTGCATAAAAATGCCAGAGCTCGTCCGACTTGATTCGATGAAACATCGAACGATCGTTTGAACGCAGTAGAAAATAGATGGCGGTTGAAAAATTTCGTTCGGCATCAAATCGTTCTGGCAGTCCATTCACGGGTATGAACTCTGCGGCACGATAGGTTTCCTTGTAGTAGCCACCCTCGGGATGTGCCAAGAGTTGAAGTTGTTCGATCCAATATTCAGCGGGCCTCATGAATTATTAGTTAAATAAGTTAAAAAATGTACAATCCATTCGTTTTACGGAACCTAAAAAATCTGCTTTTAAAAATTGGGCATACACTGTTCAATTCCATACATTTGCAATCCTAAATTTGAGAAACTTGGGGCACACACACAAATTGATAATTGACTCTGTAGCTCAGTTGGTAGAGCAGCTGACTCTTAATCAGCGGGTCGAGAGTTCGAGTCTCTCCAGGGTCACAATAAATATCTGAAATCCCAGGTTTACCGCCGGGGTGTTAGCTCAGCTGGTTTAGAGCGCTTGCTTGACAGGCAAGAGGTCACTGGTTCGATCCCAGTACATCCCACCCACTTTCAACTCCCGCCACCCCGTGAGATGCGGCTTTTGTAATTGTGCCCATTCTCAAGGCAGTGGGGTCAGAATAATCGAATTTATAAATAGAAACTTGCCTATCCTATCCATCTTGTTCCGGCAGTTTACTTTTCGTAATTTCTCCAATGTTATTTTTGAAAAGAACTGTTCGGTTTGTATTGATTGGGTTGTTTTTACCAATTTCCTTCCTTAGGGCGCAGGTGTTTCCGGCAGGGTTTAGCCAAACTCCCGTTGCTAACAATATTAATAATCCAACGGTCATGGCCTTTGCGCCGGATGGAAGAATATTTATTTGTGAGCAGGCAGGAAAAATTCACGTTGTGAAGGACAATGTGCTTTTAACTACACCATTCCTGCAATTAACAGTGAATGCCACGGGCGAACGCGGATTGATTGGCATCGCAATAGATCCTGACTTCGTAACGAACCAATACATCTATCTTTATTATACCGTACCAACTGCCCCTATTCACAATCGTATCAGTCGGTTCACCGCTAATGGCGATGTTGTAGCGTCAGGAAGCGAAGTAATAATTCTGGAACTCGACAATCTCAGTGGCGCCACCAATCACAATGGAGGTGCTATGCACTTTGGCAAAGATGGCAAGCTTTACGTGGCGATCGGAGAGAATGCAACGCCCTCGAATGCCCAAAGCCTGGATACCTATCACGGAAAACTTTTGCGCATCAATAAAGATGGATCCGTACCTGAGGGGAATCCATTCACTGATGGAAGCGAGCAGAAGAAACGGATATGGGCTTATGGACTTAGAAATCCCTATACATTTTCCGTCCAGCCGGGTACTGATAGAATTTTTGTTAATGATGTGGGGCAGGTGACCTGGGAAGAAATAAATGACGCGACAGAAGGAGGAAAGAACTTCGGATGGCCAGCTGCCGAAGGGATGAGCACTAATCCATTATATGTAAATCCGGTTTATACCTATCAGCACGGAAGCGGAGATGGTAAAGGATGCGCCATAACAGGGGGAACATTTTTTAATCCCTTACAAACAGACTATCCTGGTATTTATTATGGCAAGTATTTCTTTCAGGATTTGTGCAATGGATGGATCAATTACATTGATTACTCATCGGGTAGTGGTGTTCGTTCTTCTTTCGCAACGGCTATTCCGGGCAACAGTTTGAGTTTAACTGTAGGCAACGATGGAAACTTATATTACCTGAGTCGAAACAATAAGGCGTTGTATAAAATTATTTATTCCAACGCGACCACTCCCTTCATCACTACTCAACCCTCTGGTCTCGCCGCAACGGAAGAACAATCTGTGAGTTTTTTCGTCAGTGCTATTGGTTCGCAGCCGCTTCAATACCAATGGAAAAAAGACGGCGTCGACATTCCGGGCGCCGCGTCACCTACTTTGACTCTTGAGCAAGTGGAGCCGGGAGATGCAGGATTATACAACGTCGTCGTCACGAACAGTCAGGGATCGGTTCAAAGTGACGACGCTCAACTGACTGTCGTCAGCGTTAATGACTTACCCTCAGTTCAAATTTTAACCCCCAATCAGGGCGATTTGTATGTTGCTGGTACATCCATTAATTTCTCTGGCTCTGCGACAGATGAAGAAGATGGAACCTTACCGGCCGACGCCTTCAGTTGGGAAATAGACTTTCACCACGACGAACACCTCCATGATCAGCCGGCGATTGAAGGCGTGAAGGAGGGAACATTTGTCGTACCCGATGAAGGGGAAACGTCTGCGAACGTGTGGTACAGATTTATTTTGACGGCAACTGATTCCGATGGACTCACTGCTAAGGATTCGGTAGATGTACATCCAAAAACATCAACTATAAATCTCGATACCGATCCTTCAGGACTTCAGTTAACATTGGACGGCCAGCCTTTCGAAACGCCATGGTCAGTCGTTAGTGTTGAAGGATTTAAAAGGCAAATCGGGATAATTTCGCCCCAGGTTTTTGATGATAGTAATTATCAGTTCTCCTCATGGGCACATGGTGGGGATGAAACACAGGTGATCGTAACGCCGGCGAACGACGTTACATACACTGCGCAGTTCAGTGTTGTATTGAGTGTGGAACATGATCTTACTGGTCGTTATGTTTCTCTGTATCCCAATCCCGCTTCCGCACATGAGGATGTCATCCTGACAATTCAGTCACCCAAAAGGCAAAGCGTCAGTGTTGATATTATTGATCTGCTCGGAAGACAAATTGACTCGGTTAGCAAATCGCTGGTGGAAGGAGAAAATAATATTCCAGTCAATACAAATTCATTAAGCAGTGGAGTCTATGGCATTGTTTTACAGAGCGGGAATCTGAAACTGATCAAGAGGCTTATCATTTCAAAATAACGATATCTATTTTGAATGAACATTATCCTACTTCTTTTTGCCGGGTAATGCGAACCGCATCTTAACCTTGGCCTTGCTCTTCACCGGTTCGTCGTTTCGCCTGGTGGGGCTCCACTTAGGGCCTTCTTTGATTAATCGTATTACCTCATCATCACAA
>DASUGQ010000518.1:0-2495 GCA_036273935.1 Cyclobacteriaceae bacterium
GATGTTACCTCCGGTGAAATGCCTTCTTATCGATTATTTTTGGGCGGAATTGAAATAGGCTTTTAAGAGGAATACCTAAAAAGAAATGACTATGAAAAACAAAATAACAAAATCGATACTAATGGCATTGGGGCTGATAGCATTCAGCACACAGTCGTGCCAGGACTACCTGGACGAAGAATTAGTTTCGGGAGTGTCCGCCGGGAGTTACTATACTACGGCTGCAGGTCTTGAAGATGCTGTGGATGCCACGTATTCATTCTTGCGCGAAATTTTTAGTAATGAGCGCGCTTACATGCTTTCTATTTTTGGCACCGACACGCATACCAATGGAGCAGATGGCGGTTGGAAATCATTCAACTTTTACGACAATGGTTTGAACCCCTCTGCCGGAATTCTGGGTGAACAATGGACCTTTTTGTATAAAGGAATTAACCAGGCCAATGCCGTGTTGAACCGGTCAGAAAGTGTAACAGACTTGAACGAGGCGACAAAAATAACACGTCAGGCCGAAGTGCGTTTCTTACGAGCATTCTACTATTTTTATCTCGTCCAGACCTGGGGTGATGTTCACTTTACCCTTGAAGAGACTGTGGGAGCCGAAGTAACGGCAAATAAAACTCCCCAGTCACAAATTTATTCGGAAGGAATTATTCCTGACCTTGAATTTGCCGTTGCTAATCTACCTGATACACAAAGTAATTATGGACGTGCCACAAAACCTGCGGCGCAGTTCCTGTTGGGTAAAGTCTATCTAACAAGGGGCTACACGACGTTTGGGTCAGCCAGTGATTTCACAACGGCTGAAACGCTTCTCACCAGTGTTATTGATGATTACGGATTTGCCCTCGTGCCTTCGCACAAAGATCTGTGGGATCAGGACAAGCAAATAAACAGCGAAGTGATCTGGGCAGTACAGTACTCCACCGATCTCATTCTCAACGGCGGTGATACCGGTGTAGGTAATCGCGGCCATTTGTATTTCGGCATGGAGTATGATGTTCAACCTGGGATGATCAGGGACATTGCAAACGGGCGACCCTTCAAACGTTTCAGACCAACCGATTATATGATCGGTGTATGGGCAACCGCGAGAGTAAATGATCAGCGTTATGAAGATACCTATAAACATGTTTGGTACTGCAACGATACCCGAACTTCAGGTAATGGCATTCCGCTCTGGAAACAAATCCATGTGGATATGGGAGCCAAGAAAGCTGATGGATCAACAGTAACGGCAGCGGACATCGGAAAGAGAAGATTTGAAGTCGGGGATACTGCACTTTACATACCCGGCCCTGGTCAGGATGCCAAATGGTTAGGTGATGAAAAGCTGAAAGTAAGATATACCGTAATTACCAAAGACAAGGCTTCTTATGCCGGAAGTTCACTTCCTACTTCAGATCCTAACTATTATCCGTCTGATCCATTCTACTACAACGAACGCTTGTTCCCTACGATTGCTAAATTCTTCGATCCGAGACGGCCAACCATTCAATGGGAACGCGGATCACGCGATTGGTTCGTCATGCGATTAGCTGATGCACTCCTGCTTCGTGCCGAAGCACGATTTAAGAATGGAAATAATGATGGAGCTGCCGAAGACATCAATGTCGTGCGAACACGAGCTGCTAAACCCGGAAAAGTGGCAGAGATGCAGATAACTGCAGCAGACATTAATATCGATCGAATTCTCCTGGAACGTGCACTTGAGTTAGATGCGGAGCAATGCAGGTGGTTTGATCTGACGCGAACTGGTAAATTAGTTGAGTATGTGACGCTGTACAATCCGCTTGGCGCGCCAAACATTCAGGATTATCACGTTCACAGACCGATTCCACAACTACAAATTGACAGAACGCTTGGCGGATACCCACAGAACTGTGGTTATTCTCCGGATGCTGTATGTAATTAAATTAATCGCACCAATTGACAAGGGGCCGGAAAATCTCCGGCCCTTTTGTTTTGTATGCCCTTTGTAAAAATTTAATTTGCAACGAATCTTTGGATACAAACTGATACTTATTTCAGTCTTCAAATTGCTTTCCGAAAGCAAAACTTTTTGAGATGTTAAAACTATTCAGATACATTATTCCGGTTGCGTTAATCGCGATTCAGGCCTGCTCCAGCCAAACAACTAATGATAACTCTGGCACTCAGGTCGAACCAGTCGGAAAAGATAACCTGGCGTATAAATGGGGTGAGATTGCCATGGACGCAACCGCCAATGATACTGAGTGGTTTAAACCACGTCCCACGGTAACGTCCCGATTCCTGGGGTTGATCTGGACAGCAGTGTTTGATGCGTGGTCACGTTATGATGAAAAAGCAACACCCATTTTTCTTGCCAACGTAGAGAGACGACCTGCCGACGAGCAAGTTTTAAGAAACAAAGAAATCGCCATCAGCTATGCCGCTTATCGAACGATGATGGAATACTACTTTTCAGACTCGCTGATGCTTCGCAAGACCATGACTGATTTTGGTTTCGACCC
>DASUGQ010000519.1:0-2163 GCA_036273935.1 Cyclobacteriaceae bacterium
ATAAAACGGGATTTAAAATGAATACCGTCTCGTATTGTCTCATGTGTTTTAAAAATTGTTTAGTTAAAATTTGAGGGTGCAAAGCTATAAAAAACCCTGTTATTTTAAAATGGAAGGGATAAATGGGTTGTAAAAAAAGCCGTGACGCCGCTATTGAACGAGCTTCCTGGCTTGAAAAAGCCTATTTAACGACAAATTCCCCTTTGCCCATTAAATAACCATCTGTATAGACCTCAAGGCTGTATGTTCCTGAAGAATAATCCGAGCCCTTGTCATACAAATACGTGAGTTTTTGGCGGGAATTATCAAATAAAATGTCTTGTGAGGATGTGTAGAACTCCTCCTTACCGTCAAGAATAAATGTTCCAGAGCCTCTTTCAACATCAAATAGCACTTGATTGTTTTGATCTACGATGCGGACCATCACCTTCTTTCCTTCCACCGGTGCGACGTTATTTTCACCAATATTAAACTCAATCTTAAGCTGGCCTACCTGTTTGTTTTTGAAGGGCGATTCCCGCTCCTTGCCCCGGTCATTCAAAGCCACAATCCTTATGTTTTCGGCTTTCAGTTGGGAGGCGATGCCCACTTTTGTTTCCAACTCTTCCTTGGTCTGGCTCAATCGGTTTATAGAATCTCCCAATTGATTCTTTTGCGTTTTTAGCGTGACGTTCTCGGTAAGCAGTTCTTTATTAACATATTTCAATTTCTCAATTTCTTCGTCCTTATTCTTCAGAAGTACCTCATATCCCTCAACGCGATCCTTTAATTCTTTTATCACTTTTCCGTTTGCTCTCTGCTGGCGTCTCAGTTCTACGTCAATTTCATCTTTTGCTTTTTGAAGTTCAGTGATGTCTCCGCCCAGCCGCTGAATCTCGGCCATTCGTTCATCCAATTCTTTTTTAATTTCCTCCAATCTCTGCAAGGTTGTGGCGTATTCCTGCTCTATGGTGGTATTTTCAGTCTTCAGTTCGGACTTCTCCTGCGAATCAAAATAGATTTTAACTGCCTGGAATACGATAATGATGGCCATTATTGTGATGATAACGGCAGTCTTTGTATTTTTTTTAGGTGCCTGGTAGGCTGATGATGAATTGGTCGGTTCGCTCATGATTTAATCCCTAAGTTTCGCGCAAAAATATAGTTTATTGCCTTGTTAATCAATTAATTCAACTGTAGAACAACGTGTTGTTTGTTCAGTGATGGATCAAAAAATACTAATCCGCACCGAAACAGATCAATGCTTCCATGAACGCCCTCTTTATTCTTGATTTCTTCCCAAGCCCTCTCCATTTCCTCTGAATAATGAATATCATCCATGATGAGGATGCTTCCTGGATGCACTGCCTGGGAAATCCATTTGAAATATTTCATGGTGGCATCATAGCGATGGTTCGCATCCATTACCACCAGGTCGACACTGTGGAGTAATGAAAGAAAGGGAGGCAACGTTTCCTCAATATTTCCAATAATCAGTTCCACGTTATTAACATCACTGTACCTGAAATTCCGAAGGGCTATCGTAGCGATCTCCGGTGTCCCTTCGAAGGAGAACACAGTGGAATCCTTCACATGCGCGAGGTACATTGTTGTAATGCCGAATGAAGTCCCCAATTCGATGATCTTTTTTCCCTTGATCGCGTCTGCGAGCCGCTGATAAAGCCGGGCAAAATGTTGTGGCGTCAGGCTCTTGCGGGCAATTTCATTAACTTTTCGCTTAACCGTTCCCGACCCGTTGGAACCCGATCCGAAGTCCTTGAATTCAATGACCTTGTCGTCATAGAGGAGCACATTTCGAACTTCCTCGATGAAAGTATTTTGCATTTGGTTGTTGTCATTACTGATAACGCGTGTGTACAGATTGTAATAAAAAGGAGAGTGAAGCGAATGCTCGTCCACGGCTTCAAGCCAGTAGGAAAAAAATGAACGTAATTGGTAGAGCAATCTCACTAGTTAAGGCGAAGAGGAGCAACCATCACAAAGGCAGGAATGTTAACCGTTAGTTTAACGCCATCCACAATCCGTTCCATCAAATATTCGCCCACCATTTTGCCGATACCTGATTTAAGATTACATCCGGATACATATTGATGTGTCTGTCCGGGTTCAAGAACCGGCTGCTGGCCAACGACGCCGTCACCTTCGACTTCGCGTTTCAGAAAA
>DASUGQ010000520.1:0-10240 GCA_036273935.1 Cyclobacteriaceae bacterium
TCGTCTGTTCGACAGGAAAATCATTCCGATGATAAAACTTATCGCCGCTACAGCAATTGGATAAAGAAGTCCCGCAAACGGATCCCCATCGGGCTGCGCCGGCGACTTGCTCAACTGAGTCAACTTGATGGCGATGTAAGGTGTGAGGCCGCCGAACACTCCGTTGCCAATGTGGTATGGCAAAGACATGGATGTGTAGCGGATGCGGGTGGGAAATAATTCAACAAGGAAAGCAGCGATCGGTCCATATACCATCGTCACCAGGACCAGTTGAATGAATATGTATCCTGCCATGGTAAGAAATTCACTTGTGCTCAGTGTTAATTCTTTTTTGGACACACCGTTTAAACCGGGCGTCTCCTTTAACGCGCTTCCATCTGCATACGACGTTATTTTTACCGTGCTTTCCCCAATCGTTTCATTTCGTTCGCTCGCAACCTCTTTCATTGAGACATCGGCCAGCGAATACATTTTCTGATAAATGGGACGATACAGAATGACAGCGAACAGCAGCCCGAGCATCATAATCATTTTTCGCCCCAGCCTGTCAGACAACCATCCGAAATAAATGAACAGTGGGGTGCCTGCTACTAAGGTAGCACCAATTATATAGTAGGATTGTACAAATTCGATGTGACAGATACTTTGTATAAAGGTGAGTGCATAGAATTGCCCGGTGTACCACACAACGCCCTGCCCGGCTGTCACTCCGAAAAGGGCCAGTAGCACAAGCTTTAGGTTCTCCTTTTTTCCAAAGCTCTCCTTGATAGGATTTTTTGAAAGCTTACCCTCTGCCTTGATCCGGGCAAACATTGGCGACTCCTGCATTCTCAGTCGTATATAAATTGAAATGGCCACCAGGAAAACCGAAAACAGGAATGGTACTCTCCATCCCCAGTTGTTAAAGGAGTCCGCACTCAGATTTTGCCGCACCAAAAGAATTACACCGATAGAAACAAAGAAACCAAGCGTCGCAGTTGTTTGGATAAAACTCGTGTAGAACCCGCGCTTCGCTGCCGGTGCATGTTCAGCGACGTATGTAGCCGCACCACCGTATTCGCCACCCAACGCCAATCCCTGTAAAAGGCGCAATGCCAGTACCAACAGTGGCGCGACAATTCCAATACTCTTGTACGTTGGAATTAATCCAATGGCAAAGGTTGAGCCACCCATAAGAATCAGGGTGACGAGAAACGTATATTTCCTTCCCACAATATCCCCCAGCCTCCCGAATACCAGGGCGCCAAATGGCCGTACAACGAAGCCTGCCGCAAAAGTAGCCAGGGTGGATAACAGGGCCGCTGTTGGATTCTCAGTGGGGAAAAATTGCATCGAGATGGTCACCGCCAGACTACCGAAAATATAGAAGTCATACCATTCAATGAGTGTTCCTACAGAGGAGGCGGCGATAACGGACCAAAGGGTTCTTTTTTCGTGTGGGGTGACGACAGTTGGTTGCATGAAGTGGTTTAAGAATTTATGGAGCGGAAGATAATAAAGAATTCCATAATGGAATGACAACAAATTCATTTCCATTCAGTCCGTTACATTATAATTTCACAGTCGCCCCATCAGGATGCCTCAGCATCAGAAGAAAATCTCCTGTGCAAGCCGGTAAGTATTGGCGTGCGCTTCGATGATATCCCGGAAATCTTCGGAGTAGCCTCCCCCCATACTGGCCACGAGGGGAATCCTGTTCTGTTTCGCGAGTTCAAGCACAAGTTTATCCCGCAGCCTGCAGCCCTCGCGGGTAAGGCTTAACCTCCCGAGTTTGTCCGTAGCCAGCACATCAACGCCTGACTGAAAAAAAATGAAATCAGGCTGCACGTCGTCAAGGAGATTCTTAAGGTTGCTATCTAATGTTTTCAGGTAAAAAGAATCGTCGGTAAAATCTGCGAGGCCGATATCAAGGTCAGACATTTCCTTGATCAATGGATAGTTATTTGCGCCATGCATGCTAAAGGTAAATACACGCTTGTCGTTTTGGAATATTTGTGCAGTTCCATTTCCCTGGTGAACATCGAGATCGACTACAAGGATCTGCGATGCAAGATGGTTGTTGAGCAGATAATTCGCCGCGATCGCGATGTCGTTCAGCAGGCAAAATCCTTCTCCTTTGTCAGTGAACGCATGGTGTGTCCCTCCTGCTATATTCATGGCGATACCAGACTCGATCGCGTGGTTTGTACAAAGTACTGTTCCATTAGCAATCGCTGTTTCGCGGGTCACCAGTTCTTCCGTTAAGGGGAAGCCTGTTCTGCGCACTTCCTTTGGAGACAGCGCTAAATTCTTCAGTCGTGACCAATACCCATCGTCATGTGTTGAGAGGATCAGCGTTTCGCTGGCGGGTTCCGGGCGAAAAATGTTTTCCGGGCGTATCGTCCCTTCATGCAACAACTGTTGAGGCAAAATCTCATACTTACTCATCGGAAAACGATGATTGGGCGGAAGCTTTAGCACATATGAATCTGTCCAGGCTATTTTTAACATGCAGCAAAGGCATTAAAAACATCTAGTGCGTGTGATGCTCACCACCGCCATGCCATGATTCCATGATATGATGAAAGAGATCATGAATCTTTGTGAGTGAGTCACCGAGAACTTTATCATCACTGTCAGCGACCAGTGTGTTGAAATTCGCAGTCGATATTTTCAGTTCGTTAAGTCTACTTTTCATGTCGTCATTGTTCACTTTGTCTGGCAAGGAAGCACTTGCCCAGTGAGCAGCCAGTTCTTCCATTGCCGCTGCATGTTCCTTTGCCGGCTGCAGATTCCCGGAATCTGAAAATGGATGAAAGCTTTCGGCCATTATCATATGAAAGGAGTCCATATCAGCCCATTCATCACTACCCAGGCTTTGTTCGTTTTTCGGGGTTTCGTTTTTCCGTGAGCAGGCAATCATTCCCATTAAGATGAAACCTGCCAGAGTCAATACCTTCAAGTTGTTCATATCAAAAATATTTTAGTATCAAACATTCGCGCCTTTGCGTCTGTACCTGCGCCGCTCGAAGGCGATATGAATAAACCTTGGGAGCACATCAAAGTAGAGCGTGACATACAGCGCCAATGTCATCATCCAAATAACACCCAGATTAAAATAGAAGGTGTTGTATGTCCTTCCCAGGAAATGCTTTGTAGGCTGATAAAAGTTCGCAGAAAAATCAAAAATATTGGATGGCTTATGCTCATCCATATAAATCGGATAGATGCGTTGAATGAGTTTCCCGTCAAATGCCACGATGCGATCCTTAGCATTCGTATTTTCAACTGCTATGGTCACCGCCTCATTCAGGTATTTGAGCCTGCTTTTTTCATAGACGGCCAATTCGCCAGGCGTTTTTGTGAGGGAAGCGATCAGCGCTTCCCGTTCGGCTGACGCCTTGTTCATCTTGTTCAGGTAATACTGTTTCAGGATCGTAAGAAAATGCGCGGTCGACTCATGCACCGTAGAGTCAAACTTTCCAATGGATAATTTATCAACATCGGGAAAATTATTCTCACCTATTGTCTTCAATTCGTTGCGAATTTCATTTTGTAACAAGGATAACGATTCCACCAGCTTCTTATCCCTGAGATCGTTCCAATGCCCGCGGGCGTGGAATGAGTAGGCCAGTTCTGATTCAAGTTTGGGTATGTAGTAGATGCGTTTGTAGTCAGACAAGGCGATGTCTTTGTCCATGGCATAGAATAACTTCTCAAAGGGATTGTCCCGGAATTGTGTTACCATAAATGCCTCGAAAGCCCACCGGGAAGCCATCACCTCTCCCATCCACGGAATACCTACAGGCTTTCCCACGTTTGGATTGAATTTATCAAAACTGATGACAACACCACTCAGCAAGAGTTGGGGAATGATAAGAATAGGTATGAGAATGTAAATGGTAACCGCCGAGTTGAAGGAGGCCGAAATGTTAAGACCCAGCATATTGGCAAAACAGGAACAACTGAAAAGGATGAGCCAATACCGGAGTTCGGTCAGCGGGATCTCAAGGACAAGGTTGCCCACTACCACGAATGCCAATGTCTGGAAGGCGGAAATCACAAACATGACAAAGACCTTGGAGACCAGGTAACTGCTTTTACTCAGTTGCAGGTATTGTTCGCGCTTCAGTATTTTTTTATCCCTGAATATTTCTTCCGCGCTCATCGTCAATCCAAAGAACAGCGCCACCACGACACTCATGAAAAAATATACCGGGATATTTTGGTTGTCATAGAAAGTATAGGAAGGGTTGTCCGTGCCAAGGACATTATAGTACTTCACCATGAATGCGATGAAGAGGGCAAGCAACGGCGATTCAAAAAGATTGATGAACAGGTATTGCGTGTTCGAGAGTTTCGAGAGGATGTCGCGCTCCACAAATATTCGTAATTGCTTAAGCCGGCCGGGTATCTCCTGCTCCACGGGCAGATCCTCCTGCACGTGTTGAATGCGTGGGATTTTTATTCGTTGCTTGAAATACTGGTACCACTGGCCGGGAGATATTTTTCTTGAATCCGTTAATCGCCCGTATTCATTTACAATTTTAGTTTCGATGATGTCAAAAATCTGCTCCGGGTTTATGTTTCCGCATTCTGGGCAGGCCCCCTGGTTCTTGTTGGTTGCGTTGATAATTTCACGAAAGTAAATCACTGCTTCCACGGGGTTTCCGTAATAAATCTGAAACCCGCCCAAATCAAGGATCATGAGAGAATCAAACAATTTAAAAATGTCGGATGAGGGCTGATGAATGACGACAAATATCATCTTGCCCCTCAGGGACAACTCCTTGAGAAGATCCATTATGTTTTCCGAGTCGCGTGATGATAACCCCGATGTTGGCTCATCGACAAACAGGACGGTAGGCTCCCGCAATAGTTCAAGGCCAATATTTAATCGCTTGCGTTGACCACCGCTGATTGTCTTCTGCAATGGTGAGCCAACCTTGAGGTCTCTGATCTCAGATAGGCCAAGGCTTTTTAGCATATTCTCAACGCGGTCGTGAATTTCCTCTTCTCCGAGTTGGCCAAAACACAGGCAGGCGGAATAATAAAGGTTTTGAAACACGGTCAGGTCCTCCATCAGCAGATCGTCCTGTGGGATGTATCCAATGACGCCCTCCACCTTATCGGGTGTTTCATGAATGTCAATGCCATTGATCAGCACCCTGCCGCTGGACGGTTTTTCAGAGCCATTAAGAACACCCAATAGTGTGGATTTGCCCGATCCGCTTCCTCCCATTATTCCAACCAGCTTACTTCCCTGTTCAGCAATATTAATGTTTTGAAGTCCGGCACGACCACTTTTAAAATGGTAGAATACATGATCGCAACTGAATGTGAAGTTGGGCACATTATCACCAGTAAGAAATTTGCTGACGACATCGCTGTAATAAATTGGCTCGATCTTGTTCCCGCGAATAGTGCTTCCGGTAGGGAACACATCTACCTTCCGGCTCCTTAATAAAATGCCGTTCAGGTACAGGACGGAAATGCCCAGGTATTTAATAAAGTAAGTCTCATCTTCCGGCAGTCGAAGGATGGCGATCAAGCCTGTAAGATTTTTGGCAACAATAGAAGGCCCTTCGTAAGTGTCACCACCCGAGCCCTCATCAATGATCAGTACATTCTTTGAAGTCAGTTCTTCGGCGTCCTGCCCGGTAATGAAATGCTGAAGCGACTGGATGTCCTTTTGAGGGACCTTCAGGGCCTGGCCAATGTAGAATATGAGGTTTGCCTGGCGATCAGAGATTTCATTGTCGGCATTTACCAATTCGATAATCTTTACCAGCAATACCAACTTCTGCTGCATGGTCAACGCCTGGTTAACCTGCTTAACAATCTTCATGATCCGGGACCAATCATCCACAAATTGTTGGGTATCCTGATCCAGTGTACTCAGCTCCTGGTTCTCTACTTTGTAGGTGGCACAGAAATCATCAAACAGGTCAAGGTAAAATTTTACCGCATCGCGGTTCAGGTGCTGGCCAAGAAATTCCTTTACGTTATTTCGTTCGTCGTCAGTGATCCGTTCGCGCGCTACGATGGCAAAAAGCTGGATGACGGCCTTTAGCAGTTCTTCATTCATTCAGTTACGATCTTAGGCTTAAGTATTCGTTTTTAATATAGACCAATAATATCACTTTTAATAGACGGGTTTGACATCCAGGCGGCACAAAAAAAGCGGGCTGAATTAACCCGCTTCCTGTTTGCTTCCTGAATGTTGCTTGTCAGCCGATCTTGGTATTGATCAGATCAGAAAGTACGAGAAGACCCTCTCTCAAATATTCATCATCCAACTCGGACAAGTTCTGAACTACCTTTGTCTCCGGAGTTTTAATTGATGTATTGAGCGACTTGCTGGCGGCCCTTTTCTTTTCAGCCTCGTCCATTTCTTTCTTTCTCACAGCTTCATTAAGGGAGATTTTTGTCTCGGCCAGGCTTTTCTTGAAATCCTCAGTTTCGACCGTAAACTGATTAAGGCTTGGATCCGTCTTAAAACGAACAGCATAAGACTTGTTCAGGTCCGTGATTACCTTGTTGTTTATGATTGGCGTACGCTGAAAGAGTGTTCCCCGAATTTCATCCCAGGGCAGTGCATTTGGATAGGAGCCCTCACCGAATTCTTTTGAATCATAAGGCGTGGGCAGCTGAATGTCAGGCGTAACTCCTTTCTTCTGGGTACTGCTGCCGGTAACGCGGTAAAACTTTTGAAAAGTTAGTTTCAACTCACCTACTGGTTCCTTCGTGTCTCCGATAAATCGGTTCAGGTCGATAATGGTTTGAACAGTACCTTTGCCGTGCGTTGATTCTCCTACAACGACCCCACGATTGTAGTCCTGGATAGCCCCCGCAAATATTTCCGATGCCGAGGCGCTGAAACGATTGGTAAGTACAACCAATGGCCCATCATATTCAATTGATGGGTCGTCATCAGAACGGACATCAATCTTATTTCCGGAGGACTTGACCTGTACGACCGGGCCATCTTTAATAAAGAGACCGGTTAAATTAATCGCCTCCTCCAATGAGCCACCGCCATTATTGCGCAAGTCAATGACTAGCCCGTTAATACCCTCACTCTCCAGCTCATCTACCAGGCGCTTTACATCGCGCGTGGTGCTCATGTAGTTCGGATCACGTTTTTGATATGCTTCAAAGTCCATGTAAAAGCTGGGTAGTGTGATTACCCCAAGTTTCAGGTCCCGCCCGTCATTTTGATAATGAATAACACTCTTGGATGCCCGCTGATCCTCCAGCTTAATCTTATCCCTCACCAATGTGATTTCCGTTGGCGGGCCGGCAACGCCCGTTGCTGCGGGCAGAAACAACAAGCGCACTTTGGTTCCCTTTGGTCCCTTTATTAGTTTAACCACTTCATCCACCCTCCATCCAATGACATCAACCATTTCCCCATCGGCGCCCTGTGCCACCCCGATAATCCGGTCGTTCGCATGGATAAGGTCGCTTTTTTCCGCTGGTCCCCCCGGTAATATTTCCACGACTTTGGTGTAGTCATTTTCAGTTTGCAATCGTGCCCCAATTCCTTCGAGCGAGAGGCTCATGCTTGTTTTGAACGCATCCGCAGCTTTTGGCGAGAAATAATTTGTGTGTGGATCATAGGCGGACGTAATAGTATTCAGATACATGCTGAAGACGTCTTCCGAATTAACCTGGTTGATAGATTTAGCGAGCCGCTCATATCGGGTCTTTATCGTCTCCTTTATCTCCTCCGGTTTCTTGCCCGCAAGCTTCAGACTCAATGCCTGGCTCTTGATTACCTTTCTCCAAATGTCATTTAATTCATCGGTCGATTTTGCCCAAGGCTCCTTCGCCCTATCGGTTTCGTAGTACTCGTCAAGGGAATAATCGAAATCTTTATTGATCAAATTGTTAAACACATAATCCATCCGCTCATTGAACCGTTGCTTAAAAACGGCATAGATATCATATGCCGGGGAAACATCCTGATCTTTAGTCAGATCATCAAGTTTGAAACGGTATTTCTCAAACCCGGCAATATCACCTGACATGAAGTAGGTTCGATTATTGTCAAGCGTGACCAGGTATTCATCCAGGATGGACGATGAGAGTGAGTCATCCAGGCGGATTTTGCTATAATGATTGTTGTTCAGTATTTCAACTGTAAGATTGGCCTCTTTGCCATAAAGCGGCTTCGGCTTAAGGGCAGTCGTATCGGAAACAAGACCGAATCCCTTCAAATGCCCGGCAATAAAAAGGATAAATACTAATCCGGAAAATGCTACTCTATTCATACGTCAGGAAATAAATTAATCGAAAAAATAACGGCAAAGCTTATGCCGCGATTAAAGTGTCAACAAAAAATAAATCTTTAATGTTAAAATTAATTAGCCTTTTTCTTCAAACTCATCCAGAAACCGTCGAGCTTCTTCAGTATTCTGGAATTCATAATACTTTTTACCGGAAACATTGGAGTGAATTTCAATCCGAACCAAATCAATGTCCTTTTTCCGTTTAAAATTCGATGTCAGGGCTACAGCACGGTAATCATCCGGTGCTTTGGTCGAAATCTTGAATGCCGTTGCTCTGATCGACTTGCAGTACTTACACTGGTAATGCTTGATTAGTTCACCAGGGCTATTATCCGTTGGTTGGGAAGTTATTTCCTCGCGCACGACGCGCATGGTATAGAATCCGCAACTATTACACTTCAATGCCTGCAGATGCCCGGGATATTTCTCAATCTTGACCTCCCCAGACGATTCATCAACCCAGACATCATAATCGATCGAAAATACACTTTCCTCTGCTTGCATGCCTTCTTCAAGGTGTACATCCTCTTCTTCTTCGCCGAGCAACCGCATTTTTCGCCCTGTTTTAGACTCGCGCGGCATATACCTCCACCTGCGGAGTTTCCGGTTTAGAACGGTCGGATAATAATAGTCGAGTATCAAATAAGAAACATAAGCAACCAGGGTACCACCCGCAATTGACATGAAAAAACGAACAAAGAACCATACTCCCATTTCGTTGAGGGACCCACTGCCATAGAGATTGATCAAAAGGAGGGCTGCAATTCCAAAGCAAAGGAAAACGTATTTGTAATTCTTTATCTCCTGCGTGTTAAGGTAATCATACTTGGCTTTGTAGTCGCTGATGGCCGCAACCCTGACTTTATGAACAATGTAGATAACTATTCCGGAGATAATCATGATTCCGGCGCCGACGACCATGGCATAATTCCAAAACGCCAGAAAAGGACTAGATGAATCGTTTCCCATAGGAGATTATCCTTGTTGAAATTTTTTAAATATAGTTTTTTAAAACGAATTAGCGGGGCCTATATTTATTTTATGAAGTCTTTTTTTAAAGTGCTTGCCGCGCTTAATAAATTGATGCTGCCGCGTTACAGCCAAAGAGATATCACCCGACTCTCCAGACTTCAAAAGGTCATTGTTGCCTATCGGTATTGGGTAACAAAGAATTCCCTATAAATCTGATTTAAATAAAGCTATTTAATTATTTGGCAATAAAGCATTTCAATAAGCTTTATTGAAGTCAAATTCCTGTTCAATGAATAAGGTTTCAAACTGACCTTCAAACTTCCCCTTTCCGATGGATCCTTGTGTCATGTCTGTGCAATATTGTACACAGTAAATTTGTTTATTATTATTTTATGATATATAATTGTGTAAAATCGCACATTATTATGACAACGAAGGAGAGGCAAAGAATTGAAAATGAGCTACGGAAATTTGCGGCTCAAAACTTTGAGAGGCCCAGCAACTGCAGGAACCTTGAGCAGATACGATATTATGTGAGGGAGTTATCTGTGAAGATCGAAGAGATGCGAAACAAATTTAATTACGTCCCCTCGTCAGCTTATTCATTGCTGGCTCAGTATAACGCCAAGCAGAACAGTATTATTGGTACGGACTTCAGAAAGACCTATTGCTCATGATGTATGCGGTACATCCCCTCCCCTATTCCGATCAAATACGACCTGGTATACAGCGCCACCGCGAATGCTTCCGGGAGAATGCAATATCACAGGATTAAGCCAGGGGTTAACAAGTTGAGGATTAGCCGTAGTGAATTCATAAAAGCCTATAACGATTCGAGCATCATAGCCATTCGGCCCCTTCAACAGCCCAAGCAAGAAGCCATCTTTGAATTTGAATTTTACATTTAGCCAGCACTCAGGATTTTCTCGAGGTCTGCGGGGCTGTATTTTATAGATTTGATGGTCTTATTGTCGGCCTTGCGATACACCAGCCAT
>DASUGQ010000521.1:0-19981 GCA_036273935.1 Cyclobacteriaceae bacterium
GACTACGGGAATTGGCAGGTCGGTATGGTTCAACTGATGAAAGACTACTGGTTAAATATTTGGTGGGGGGACGAAACTGACTCGGTGCATTGTGGTGGAGGGTTCCCTGACGTGATGGTTAGAGATGTAAAGGATGAACGAAGTTCAAGTGCGTGGTTTAATGGAACAGGATCTGGTCCCTTTGCATTTGATGGTGACAAGAAAACGATAAGTATTGTTGATAGTCCTGGTGCATTGTCGGTGCCGTATCATCACTTTAATCAAAAAACCGACGCAAATTTTGGACACTTTAATTTTGGGTGTACTTTCTTTACTTACATCAGCGCATTCAATTATGCTAACCCACAATCACCCGATGCATGGAAACACATTAAAAGTGTTTATTGGCAAACTATGTTGGCTGGGCAATTTGATCAAAGATTACCATCGGATCAACGCTTGAAAGTGACAGATGGTGGCTTGACAGAGATTGGCGAAGTAATGAAAGGCCACCCAAAAACTTTTCCGCCTCGACTGGATGGGAAAACCGGACACGACATAACATGCCCTATTCTAAAGTGTTGGTCACCGAAGCAAAAATGTCGGCAGATAATAGAATGAAGGAGTTGGTTATAGCATTTTCAAAATAATCTGTATGGAATTAACGACTGAAAAGATTTTTCCGCAAAGAAAAAAGAAAGCCAACAGTCATTTTTTTCCAGGGAGTAAACTTTCAATGCCTTCATTTTTTCAACCCAAGCTTACTATTGGTCCAGTGGATGACCCTTATGAACGTGAAGCGGATACGGTTGCAGAAAAAGTGATGCGGATGAGTGATCGCGATGAAGAGCCTTTGCAGCCAAAGATTTCGCCTTTAAACATTCAGCGCAAATGTGCGCAATGCGAGGAAGAAGAAAAGCAATTGCAGAAGAAAGATAATGGAAATAGATCTGACAGCAACGTAGCACCATCTATTTTGGATCGTGCGATCAACTCCTCGGGGAGCTCCCTTGATCCTGACACAAAATCATTCATGGAACATAGGTTTGGCTATGATTTCGGTAACGTAAAAATACGTACCGGTAGTGCGGCCGCTAAATCAGCTGAGGCGATAAATGCACACGCCTATACAGTCGGAAACAATATTGTTTTTAACCATGGCAAATATCAACCCTCCATACCTTCAGGAAAACGATTACTGGCGCACGAATTAACGCATGTTATTCAGCAGAAACATGCAACGCCTTCTCCGCACCATGTTCAACGTAAGAGCATATATGAAGATGTAGCCAACGTAAACCCTAATCCTACTGGAGGAATTTTTTCAGGCACGGTAGATCGGTACGAGTACAATGATCGCGCGGCTTACAATGCGCGTCTGGCTAATAATCGCACGAACGTTATTCATCATGGCAGAACTAATGTCAGGTTTGACAGTAATCGGTGTGTCCTGGAAGTACCTGTTTCAGTTCAGTTTGTGAATCAGTCCGCAGCAACTCAAACAACTTGTGGCGACATAACAGGACAACGCGCTGATCCAATAAGTCCAGCATCATCTTCAGCCTTTACTAACGCAATTCCCAAAATCACCAGCACCCTCAATGATAACCTGAATGGATGGTTTAATGTTCGATTGGGGAATCCGCAGATTGCCGGCTGCAAATCATCCATTATTCCAATCCGGGTGATAGTTACGCAGGTTACTAATAACCCGGATTATACCATTATCATCACGGGTAATTCCGGCCGTTCTTATGTTCGCGGAAATAATATGGTGATGTGCGGACCAGATGCATCAGACGAAGACGTCATAACACATGAAGGCGGTCACTTTGTTTTAGGACACGGTGATGAGTATCACGAAAAAACAGTATCCCGTCCGAAGAGCAGAGAAAGATTAGGCCAATATTCCGTAATGGCGCAGGATGCGCCAGGACGTTTGCAGGAATTTCTTGAAAGGCATTTCAATTTTGCGAGCGAATTCATGAATAGCGCATTCCCTGGTTGTAAGGCATCATTGACTCGTGGTAGCAGAGATCAGGCAGTTGAAGTGAATTTCTACTTGCAGACTGGCGCGTTAATAACACCATCAGGAGGTGGTCTGATGTATTCATTAGGCACACAATTTGGCATTCCATTGACTTCTATGAGAAGACTATCCTTGTTGTTAGGGCCCAATATGAATTTGGTTTTAGGCGACGAGAATTTGAGCAAAGCACTCATGTTCGGTGTTCGCGCTGGCCTCGGATATAAAACCGGTATTGGCCATGCGCTAAAGTCAACCTGGGGTTTTAATGCCGGCCTTTACGGAGAATTAGGTGGGGCGGTAAATTTCGGAGGAAGTGGATCTGAAAGTCTTCTCCGCAATAAGGTTGTGAATCCCTACGTAGAGGGCGGAGCAAACGTAGGGATATCGATCGACTCGAGATTCTTTATTGGTGCTGAAGCCGGCCTGGGAAAAATATCCGCGCCTACGTCGACATCCGAAATTGAATACTACCGTTTTGGACTTCACTTTGGGGTAAGTATATAAAATCATATTGTTTATCATCTGAAGAAATTATTAAAAAGTCATTTTCTTAATTGCGTAAGCATGAAAATTAACCATCATCAAAGGTGTTAAATATAAATTTCTTAGTTCCTGTAATTGGGCAAAGTTGACCATAAATGGCCCTTATGTCACTAAAAAACGATCACATAAAAACCACGAAAGAAAAAGGTAAGCGTGCAGGCTCATTCTTTCCAGCGAGCAATCATTCGTTTTTCCAACCTAAACTCTCGATCGGCCCAACGGATGACATTTATGAAAGAGAAGCTGATGCCGTAGCCGAACAAGTTATGCGCAAGCCAGAAAATAAATCTCAACCATTCTTTGCCCCTCAGGCAATTCCCATCAGACCACTTGTTCAGACTAAATGCGCAGCCTGTGAGGAAGAAGAGCAACTGCAGAGAAAGGAGGATGGGATAGAAGAAGAAACTGCGGTAATGAGACAAGACAGCGACGTTCCGTTGGATGAAAGCGGCTCAAGTGAAAGACATGTTCAACGGCAGGAAAGCCCTCCTGCTGATACTTCAACTCAGAGTCCACCTGCTCCGGCTACCAGCATTAACTGGTTTGAGATGTCGCACCCGTTTCTTTCGCGAGGTGCAGGAAGTCTTTTGTTCGATCCATCTGCCTATGAGTCGATAAGCCAGCAATGGCATTATAACTATAATCTCTTCAATGTTTTTGGCTTAGGGCCTGAAGGATCGAAAGAGGCAAGCAACTTCTTCACACCCTTCGCCATTGACTCGGCGTTGAAACGCGATTTTCCATTGCCATGGGAAATAATGGATCGTGAGTTGAATACCTCTACGATAATGATTAGTCCGACGATCTTCAATTTTGATCTCGGTAATTTGAAGAAGTCGTTCACTATGCCTTCGCCATTGCGAGGGATTTTTGGATTGCCGGAGAATCCATACAGGATTCAAAGGAAATGTGTAGCGTGTAGGGAGGAAGAAAGTGAGACTTTGCAAAAGGAAAATGAAGACAGTAGCTCAAAGACAAAGTTGGTAGAAAAGGTGCTTCAGTCACCGGGTATGCCAATACCAGATAGCGCTAGAAGTTTTATGGAAGGACGGTTTAGCTACGCATTTAACAACGTAAAAATACATACGGATAATCTGGCTGACCAATCCGCTCATGCCATTAATGCTCTAGCATACACAAGTGGTAATAATATTGTATTTAAGAAAGACCAATACTCCCCCGGTACTGATAGGGGGAAGAGATTACTTGCACATGAATTAACGCATGTTATCCAGCAACAAAGTGGTGGCATCAGCAGAAGGGTACAACGCCAGGTAGAGCCTTCAACCCTCGATGGTTTTACAACACTTCCTGAAAGTATTTATGTACTGGCGAAAGAAGATATTGTTTTTTATGAATCTCCGTTAACACAAGAATATACCAAGAGTCGCATCATTATTAAAGACGAACGCCTTGAATTGACATGGCAAAAAGGAGAATGGTATTTTGCCTATGATGAAAGTGGTCAAAAAGGATACGTAAAATCTTCCCAGTTAGTATTTCCGCCAAAGGTGACACGGCCCGCTACTGAAGAATTCATGACCATGATTGGTGGAATTCTTTTTGTGCAAGCCAAAGACATGCACCGTGCTTTTCAGATGGTAAGAACTACGAATCTTGTTCCAAATACGGGTGCGATTTTCTGGTATTCAAACGGAAAGGTAAATCCTTATCCAGTTGACTTTTACATTACCATACGTGATCCAAATCAGGCTGAGATAGACCGGATGAACAAGGTCGCAGGTTTCTCTGCTATCACATTGACAGGAGGCAGCACTTCTACGCCAAGTACCACAACTCCAGCAACACCTTTAACACCAGAACAAAAACGCTGGCAAGACGCAGAAAAAGAACTTGAACCTTATGCAATTCAGGTAATCGAGCAGTCAAGTGTTACGCAGCCAAATAAGATTGTGCTGAGTGTTCCTTACGAAAGCATTAGGGCAATCAATTTTAAGTTTGAAGAATTCAGGTTAAAAAAAGGATTTGCCTTTAGCACCGATCCTGATTCTGATTTTACTTATTACTATACTGTATTTCAACTTTTAGTCAAGGCGAAGATTAAGGCCGTCATGACTAATGTTTATTACAAGCCTGCCGATGCAAAACAAGACGTTGGCGGATTGGAATGGCTTGCTAATAGTCAAACATTGGCTATTTCAGAAAATGAAACGTTCTTAAAAACAGAGTTAGATAAAATTATTGCAGAAGAGAGAGATAAGCGCAAGGCAGATATTGAAAAGTTTTACGCACCTTATGTTGACGCGTTTAAAAAAGAACAAGCAGATTTTTTAAGTAAAGCAAAAACTAGTATAGAGAAAGAAGAAGGTTGGTACAACAGGGAAGTAGATAAGAAGGCGGCTGACGCTGTTTTGGAAAAACGCTGGGAAGCAAGAATGAAGGAAGGTGGTGAAGCCTTTGCGAAATCATCTCTTGCCAAAGAAATTCAGGCGGCTGTGGAAGCTAGATTCAAATTGGTACAAGATAAAATTCTTCATCCTAATCCCTATGAGGATCCCATCGTCAAAGGTGATAAAGACCTTTTTGACAAAGTAAAAAAATACGATGATCAAATTAAATCCCAAATAAAGTATGTAGACTTAAAAAGCACTTTTGAAAGCGCAAGAACTGATCTCTCTGGTTACCTGCTTTCAAAACATCCTGCTGTACAAACGAAGGTGCTGCACTCCATTCTCATGTATTACTCTGAGAAGTTGCTGTATGCACCTAAAGATGAGCTCACGCCTTACGCTATAAAAAAATGGGCAGAGCGAAATAGTGCTGACCTCCAAAAGACAATTGAAAAATTTGCGCCAACGTTCCGGAAGCGAATGGAGGAAGACAACCAAACACTGCGACTGTCCTTTCCGGAGTATTCTGTCACCACGCAGGCCTACACTGATCTTAGTTATGAATTGATTTATGCTAAGAAATTCTTTGACAAGATCATATCACACCCCGAAGCTGATGAAGGTTTCTGGAGTGGCTTTACGTCAAAGAGCCTGGGTGAAATGCTTCCGTTCATTCATTCGATAATAGGCATTTCTGAATTATATGAACAGATGCGCGTGATGAACAAGAAATTGATGGGTGGCACGATGACGGTTTCAGAAGAATTGTTACTGAAGGCGGTAGGTGGTTTGCAATATATTAACCAGATCAGAAAAAAACCTTTTTGGTATAGGGTAGGCGAGGGCGTGGCCGAAGCCATTCCTTTCATGGCAGAGTTTATCATCACTGCTCCTATTGGCGGTGAAGGTGCCGTAATCGGTGAAAAAATGGCCGAGGCCACCTTGAGAAAATTCGCAGTGAAATATCTTGAGAAGAAGGCCGTTAAAATAATAATCAAGGGAGTTGGAGCGTTAACCGGGGCACTGCTACAGACCTTGGCCAATCCCATTGAGATCACCAAAAATATCATGGCGAATAAGATGGCTGTTGTCAGTATGGAGTTACAACCGGATGGATCTTTTGAAGTCAAAGTTCAACCCAATCCGAATACTGATGCTAAAGCCGTATGGAATGGATTTGTAACCTCATATGTAAATATTTTCACGGAAAGGCTGGGAGGAAAAGTGCTTCCATACGTGGCAGGCAAGGCAAGCAGACTGCTTCCCATGGCTGTGCGTGAATCCGTTATTATGGCTTCTTTAAAGCAGACCGCTAAAACGCTTGAGAAATACGCGGGCTTTCACGGAATATTAGGTGAGTATGAAGAAGAATTATATGGAAATATTCTTGAGGCGTTACTCAAAGGAGAGCAGATCAAGTGGAGTTGGGAAGATCAAGCGCAAACTTTCATGGTGGTGGCCATTATGGGCGGGGCTATGCGTGGACTTCAAACAACCTTTGCCGCATATGAGGTTTTAAGAACCTTCAGGATGAACAATAAAAATATTGTACTTCCCGCGCATGTATACATGATGCTCACCAAGCTAACCAGCCTCGATAACCTTGAAACTTTTAAACAGAATCTAAAGAGTCTTAAACTCTCGGCCGATCAAGTTACGCTGGCCATGTATCTGGCAGAGAAAACGCTTAATGTCCAACATGAGATAGAAATAGACCTGGAGGAGGAAGCTCGCAAAGTAGTTGCGGATAGTGTACCGAAAACTTTAAAATCATTATTAGATCTTATTGTCAAGCTCTATCAAGCCAAGAAGAATTTTTTGTTGACCAGCGAAGCAGAGCGTGCAAATCATTTTGAAAGCCTTTTAATAGAGGGTGGTGATACCCCCACACCTTTGCTTTTACATAATCTCGGCCATGTGAATACATGGATTGCAGAAACAGAAAGAGCAATTGCCCTTATAGAAGGCATGAGCGTTCTGGATCTTCGCGAAGGGAAAGCTGCAGAAGGAGCAGTTGAACCAAATCTTGAATTTTGGAGAAATTGGATTGCGGGCACACGTCCCTATCTGAACAGCGCTTTAGCATTGAGTCCAGGAAGCAAGTTTACGCTAATGGACGATGGTAGAATCAATATCAATGGCAATGTCATTATCTCCACGAAGGTATTGTTCGCGATGCTGCAGATGGATAAGATCAATCTGAATCGCTTACTTAAAGCATCATTGGATACCAGACTTACCACTGATGCAGGTACTACAGCACCAACTATTGCCGATGCAGAACTCGATAAATTCAAAGCACTTCATCCCAACAGTAGAGTATCCGTTGATGAAAGCGGACTAATAAATATCAATCAGGGAATGTCTCTTTCTAAAGCGGTTCTCGAACAGCTTTATTTAAAGCCAGGTGCAGCAACGACTGCCCCAACAAAAGGAGCCGCAAAACCACCTGCAAGAGAGAAACCTGCCGTAAATAAATTCTTGTTCGACTTTACTTATAACACAGGTGCAACGCCTGCTAATTATTTAAAGCTGTCACCAGAAGATATATCGGCTATCGCGACACTTCATCCAACGAGCATATTATCAATTGGTCAAGACGGAAATGTTAAAGTTAACGATCAAGTTCAGGTCTCACCAACATTTTTAAAAGCATTGCTTCTGCTAAACCCTTCTGACCTTGTAAGATTGTTGAAAGCAACTTTTGATTTGAATCAGCAAGCTGGTGATCCAACAAAGGTTTCGGATGAATCATGGGCTACGCTAAAAGATTTTTCTTCTTCTGGCGGATATAGACTCAGGTTTAAATTTCAATTCGAAGCTGAGCTCAATAAGTTTCTTGCCGATACCGGTTTGGTTAATGACGGTCGTTTTAAGACGCTGTGGGATAAAGCATCTCACGCTGAAAAAATTAGACTTTGGGATTTGTTCAACGAGATTGGCGGCTACACAGGAAAGGGCGTTAGAGCAGCGGATACGTCGCCAGTGTTGCGAATGCAAGCGTCTGACTTCGCATTGCAATTAGATCCAGACAACCTCTTTTCCTTTGTTGATTTTTATCAATACTATATCGCTAAATTCAAAGCACAATTGGCTGTAGCGGAAGCAGGTTTTGAGACTGCTTTGACGAAGGCAGAAGCAGACAGGCTAAGTGATGAACAGAAAAAGGATCCTAAGAAGACTAAGCTCACTGATAAAGAAAAGAAGGAAATCTTTGAGGCAGTCTCAAAGGCCAATCTTGGCAAAACAGTCGAGGGTAAGAAACAAGCAGGGAAAGCAATTTTTGACCAGCTAATTGGAAATTTGGGTGACCCGAGTGCTGTAGGGAAGGTTAGCACAGACACCTTCATTTCAGTTTCAACTGACTATTTACTTGGAGTTACTGAGGTTTCAGGTAAGTTGGGCCAGAAGAAAATAACCCCTGGTTTGAATGATTTACAGGCCGCAAAAGCCATTCAGACTATTCCTGATCTTGCATTTAATAGTTTATCAGCAGCGGTATATCATGTAGAGAAACATCATAGTGAGTTACCGCCTTCTATGCAAAATGCTGCGGATCCAGGTACCGCATATTTTAATGCAGCACGGACAGCGGTTAAAAGTGCTCAACAAATTTCCGTTAACGTTTCACCTAACGAAGCGGGCGTAAGAAGCATTTCCTTCTTTTTCCATATGACAGAATCTGGCGAGAAATATATTTTGCGTACTATTGTTCGTCTCGATTCTGACGGAAATGTATCAATTGACACCCTGATTATTGTTAAATAAAATTATGCAGGAGGAAATTTCATTGTCAGCAACACTTACCAACATTGCAAAGGCTTGGGATAAGGCTGCTGTCACACCCTATCCTGAAAAACAAAATTGGATCAGGAATGCATTGGCGAATGTGTATGCATTGAATTCAAAATGGTATCTTGAAAAACTTCCGCAAGAGGTACCACTTTGGAAGGAATGGCTAAATGCTACGGCTGCCGGTGTGGAAAAGAACTTTAATAGCATTGTAACCTATGTTAATAGCACCCTTTCCTGGTCGGAAATACAATGGATTTCCGAAGATTATCAAAGCTTACTGAACTTAAACATGCTTCGCTCTCAAATCGCTTTTCTAATTGATACTTACCGAGAGTTTCTTGATGATAGTCAGATCTCAGCATTTGAACTTGATGCATTCGATGAACGCCTAAGAAATTTGGGAGACGCATCCAATCTTCCTGAACGTCTCATTCCTGATGGATTGCCCCGAACGCATTGGTGGTGGCATACTTTCCAAGACCCGGAACATTAATTATTGAATCATCGAAATTTTTTATGCGGGGTAATTATTTAAACATCATTCGTTCATTAACATTTCTAAAAGAGGTAACGCATAAAAGGATAAGTCTATTTTTGGATAATGGAAAAGCATCTGGATCCTTTGATATTCCAGATCTGAAAATCGAACATGACGATGTGCCCCTGAATCATCTTTTAGTTAAGCAGAACCTTAATATCGAAGAATACATTATTTTGTTGCTTGCCTTGGCACCTCATCTTGAACCCAATTTAATTGATACCGTCGTCCAAGAGTGCGTGCCACAAGGTGGCGATTTTCCCGAGCTCGGAGGAGTGAAGGGCACCAACCACCGCGGCATGCTCCCTACCGGCGAAACAGCACAATTCATTTTAGCAGGAAATGATATTGAACAGCGTTTGCGTATCGCTGACTATTTTTCTCCCCACCATTTCTTTTACAAGCAAGGTATCCTCGCCCTTGAAGCAGTAAAAGAAGGAGAGCCCCGCATGAGTGGAAGAATCATTCTTTCCCAGGAGTATGTTGATTTGTTGACCGTTGGGAAAATTTCCTCACCCGTTTTCAGTCCCGACTTTCCTGCCAAATTGATTGAAACACAAATGACCTGGGACGACCTTGTCTTACGGCCGACAACGCAGATGCAAATTGATGATATAAAAATGTGGCTAGAGCATCATCAGACATTACAAAAAGATCCAATCGTTTCAAGAAAATTGAAGCCTGGCTATCGCGTCTTGTTCTATGGGCCGCCGGGGACAGGGAAAACATTAACGGCTTCGCTGCTTGGAAAGCAATTTGAAAAAGATGTATACCGGGTTGACCTATCACAGGTTGTCAGCAAGTTTATTGGTGAAACAGAAAAGAATCTTGAAAAAGTTTTCTCCAAAGCCGAACACAAAAACTGGATACTGTTCTTTGATGAAGCAGATGCTTTGTTCGGCAAGCGCAGTAATATTTCAAGTGCACATGATAAATATGCTAACCAGGAAGTGAGTTATCTTTTGCAGCGTGTAGAGGATTTTCCTGGTTTAATAATCCTGGCTTCAAATGCCAAGAATAATATTGATTCAGCCTTTGTAAGAAGGTTTAATGCCATCATCCATTTTCCAATGCCAGATGCTGCTGAGCGCCTTAAACTTTGGCAAGGCAACGTTCCTGCATCTGTTCCAGTTGAAGATGGTGTTCTGCTGAAGTATTATGCTGATAAAGTGGAGTTGAGTGGCTCTGCAATCACTAACATCATGCAGTATGCCGCGCTTGCTGCTTTGGGGAAAGAGCAGGGTGTAATCCGAGAAGTGGATATCAAGAATGGTATTCGGCGAGAGCTCCTGAAAGAGGATAAGATTTTCGAGGGTTAATAATTCTTCAATCTCACTCGCGAGATTTGACCCTTAAATTCTCCATTATTTCCTTTATTTTTGGCGAAATTTTAAACTAAGTCATGCAACTAAGCGAGCAGGAAATTATCCGCAGGCAAAGCAAAGAGGAGCTTGAAAAATTGGGTCTTAACCCTTATCCGGCTGACCTTTTCGAGGTTAATGTGTCCGCAAAAGACATTCATGAGAACTACGAACGAAGAAAGACTGATTACAAGAGTGTATCGATCGCAGGCCGTATCATGAGTCGTCGCATAATGGGTTCCGCCGCTTTTGCTGAATTGCAGGACGAGACGGGTCGAATCCAGTTGTATTTCCGAAGGGATGACCTGTGCCCGGGAGAGGATAAAAGGCTTTACAATACTGTTTTCAAAAAGTTGATCGACATCGGGGATATAATCGGTGTGACGGGTTATGTCTTTACAACACAAACCGGCGAGATATCCATTCATGTCACCAGTCTGAAAGTATTGTCCAAATCACTGCGCCCTCTGCCGGTGGTAAAGGAGACAAGCGATGAACAGGGTAATATCATCCGCCACGATGCATTTTCAGATCCCGAGCAACGGTACCGTATGCGGTACGTTGACCTGGTGGTAAACCCTCACGTGAGAGATACATTTATCAAGCGAACTCAACTGGTCAACTCAATGAGGCAATACCTCAACGCGAAAGGATACCTGGAAGTAGAGACACCGATTTTGCAGCCGCTCTACGGCGGCGCCGCTGCCCGCCCGTTCACTACCCATCACAACACGCTGGACATGACATTGTATCTGCGAATTGCAAATGAACTTTATCTGAAGCGCCTGATTGTTGGTGGATTTAATGGTGTTTATGAATTTTCTAAGGACTTCAGAAATGAAGGCATGTCACGCTTTCACAATCCTGAATTCACGCAGATCGAATTGTACGTAGCCTATAAGGACTACAACTGGATGATGGAACTTGTTGAAGAGATGATCGAAAAAGCAACGATCGACATTCATGGCACGACACAGGTGAAGGTCGGTGATAATACCATTGACTTTAAACGCCCATGGAAGCGCTTCACTATGTTTGAAGCGATTCAACATTTTACAGGAGTTGACATCTCTGAAATGGATGAGGTTGCCTTACGAGATACCTGCAGAAGACTTCACGTACCGATCGATGAAACAATGGGTAAGGGAAAACTTATCGATCAGATTTTTGGCGAAAAATGTGAACCTCATCTTATTCAACCGACCTTCATTATTGATTACCCGGTTGAAATGTCCCCGCTTGCAAAGAAGCATCGCAGCAAACCTGGTTTGGTTGAACGTTTCGAGGCCATCTGCAACAGCAAAGAAATCTGTAATGCTTTCTCTGAATTGAATGATCCAATTGATCAGCGTCAGCGGTTTGAAGAGCAACTTGAATTGGGTAAACGCGGTGATGAGGAGGCGATGACATTAGATGAGGATTTCCTCCGTGCCCTTGAATTTGGAATGCCACCTACAGCAGGCTTAGGTATCGGCATCGATCGTCTCGCCATGATTCTGACCAATTCACCATCTATCCAGGACGTGCTATTCTTTCCGCAAATGAAACCCGAGAAGCCTGCGGGTGGATTCAATGAAAAGGATTTTGAGGAAGCAGGGATACGCAAGGAATTGATTCCATTAATTCAAAAACTCGGCATCCAAAGTATTGAGCAATTGCGGGAACAGAAGGCTTCCAAACTTTTTAATGACGTCTGCGGACTCAGAAAGAAGATGAAACTTGAGGATGTAAAAAATCCAACCATCGAAGAGGTGGAAGGCTGGCTGAAGCCCAATGCCTGATCATTTCTAATACGCTCTTACCAATTTCCCCTCCATATAATTCAGGTACGAGCGGTTAACTACTTTCATACCGCCAGGTGTCGGATAGTTGCCCGTAAAATACCAATCGCCAAGGTGGTGGGGGCAGGCTTTATGTAAATTTTCTACTGTTTGGAAAACTACTTCCAATTCAGCTTTCATCTCCGGTGGCCTTACGATTTGTGCAATTTTAGCAGAAATTTCATCGTCAGTAAGCTGATTGTAGAGGCGCATCACATGATTGTCGGGATTCTCTTCCCTGGCCGTACGCTGGCACAGTTCATAAACTTCACCCAGTAGATAATCCATGCCTTTGTCTTTCAGACAACCAATCATTGCGCGAAAGGCTACAAAGTCACCCATGCGGCTCATGTCAATACCATAACAGTCAGGGAAACGAATCTGTGGTGCAGAAGACACAACAACAATTTTCTTGGGGCCTATGCGATCCAGCATTTTCAAGATGCTCTTCTCAAGGGTTGTACCTCTTACAATGGAATCATCAATTACCACCAGTGTGTCAACGCCCTTTCTGATTACCTCATACGTCGTGTCGTAGACGTGCGACACCATTTCATCGCGATGCTCGTCATCGGTTATAAACGTTCGCATTTTTACATCCTTCAAAACAATCTTTTCAAGGCGCGGACGGAAGGAAAGAATTTCTTCAACGGAATCCACCGAAGGCTTACCTTCCACGATAACTTCTTTTTGTTTGTTGATCAGGTAATCATCAATTCCTTTCATGAGTCCGTAGAAAGCGGTTTCCGCGGTATTCGGAATATATGAGAAGACGGTATTCTTTATATCGAAGTTGATGGCCCGCAATACTTGTGGCACAAGAAGCCTTCCGAGGTGTTTTCTTTCCCTGTAAATGTCAGGATCATTTCCTCTTGAGAAATAGATGCGTTCGAAGCTGCACGACTTTTTCTCGCCGGGCTTTCGGATTTGATGTTGTTCGTAATCCCCGTTTTTTGAGATGATCAGTCCATGACCCGGGGATATCTCTTCAATATCATTGTAGTCTACGTTGAAAGCGGCTTTAATGGCGGGTTTCTCAGAGGCTACAACCACCACTTCATCGTCGGCATAGAAGTAAGCGGGACGAATTCCATTCGGGTCGCGTACGACGAAAGCCGACCCGGAACCTGTGAGTCCGGCCATGGTGTAACCGCCGTCAAAGTCCTTGCACGCCCGTTTGAGAACGCGCGCTACATTGACTTCATTTTCGATGAACTCGGAAATCTCCTGATTGGAGAATTTATCCTTATACCTTTCAAAGATTGCCTGTACTTCTTCATCCAGAAAGTGCCCGATCTTTTCCATCACGGTGACAGTATCGACTTTCTCTTTTGGATGCTGACCCAGGTTGACAAGGATGTCAAACAACTCATCAACATTCGTCATGTTGAAATTTCCAGCCATTACCAGGTTACGGCTTCTCCAGTTATTCTGACGGAGGAACGGGTGAACGTTTTCGATGCTGTTCATCCCATGTGTGCCATATCGCAGATGTCCGAGCCATAATTCTCCTGTGAAGGCGACACGCTCTTTCAGCCATTTTTCATCACGGATTTTATGCTGATTCTCTTTAAAGGCCTTTTTATACTTTTTGCTGATCTTCTTGAAGAGGTGGGCGATTGGCTGGGGTTTTATTGAACGGTAACGGCTGATGTATCGAAATCCGGGCTCTACATCGATCTTGATATTGGCGACGCCGGCTCCATCCTGACCCCGATTGTGCTGCTTCTCCATCAGGATGTACATCTTGTTCATGGCATAAGTAGGTCCATACTTATCCAGATAGTACGAAAGCGGCTTCCGCAATCGGATGAGTGCGATCCCGCACTCGTGAAGAATTTGATCCGTCATGTGGTTCTAAAGCACAAAGTTAATTTTATTAATCCAACCCATCAACAAATCGGGCAGTAAGAACAAAAACAACAATGCTAAAACCATTACCAGGCCAAAAAAATTTTGCCACGTAAGATATTTTGCGCTTTCAGCTGCGCCCGGTTTTAAAAAGGCTAAAGTGGGTATTTTGAGGTAATAAAATAGCGACACAACTGTGTTTAGGAGCCCGATTACGAGCAACCATAAAAGAAATGTTTTACCCGTGTATTGATACGATTCCCATAAAGAACTGAAAATAAAAAGCTTTGCCATAAACCCGGCCGTGGGTGGCAACCCCGTCAGGGAGATAAATCCTACTAATAAAATGATTTGTTGGGAAGGCCACTTTTTTCCGACCCCGGAGAAATCATCAATTGATTTTACCCCATGAGCTTCGAAAAACTGGAGATAAGCGAAAACCAGGAAATTAGCGATCAGAAAGACTGATGCATAGTAAAGCATCATATGCATTCCCTGCTTTTGAAATGTAACGATGCCAACCAATAGAAATCCCGACTGTGCGATAGACGAATACGCCATCAACCGCTTTGGATTTTTTTGTTTCAGGGCTGCAAAGTTGCCAACGCAGATCGTGATAATTGAAATCAGGCCAAGAATGAATTGCCAACTGAATGACGATTGCCCGAACACTGAAAGGGCAAGAACAAACTTTAACAGGACTCCAAAGCCAGCTAATTTAGGAACAACTGAGAACAAAGCGACCACAGGCATTGGCGAGGCTTCATACACATCCGGTGCCCATAGATGCATTGGAGTTGCGGCAATCTTGAATAAAAAACCGGCGAGGGAAAATATTCCGGCAAGCAGAAGTAGATAAGACTGATGATTGAGAATCCCCTGCTGAAATTGATTGGAAGAAAACTCGAGCGTACCGGTGAGTCCGTAAAAAAAAGAGAACCCGTATAACATGACGGCCGACGCGACCGATCCAAAAAGAAAGTACTTCAGGCTTCCTTCAGCCCCTTCTTTATGAAAGGAGAATCCTGACAATACATAGGAGCTGATCGAGATAAGTTCAAGGGATAGAAAAACCATTACAAGATTGGTGCTCATTACCAACAGATGCGCGCCGAGGATAACGGCAAAAAGCAAACTGATGAACTCTGAGTGGTATTTTGCTATGGAATTTTTTTGAAAGGCCATCAGAACGGTAAGTAATCCTCCAATGTCGAAAAGAAGTTTAAGGTACCATGAGAAATCATCACTGCGAATCATCCAGTTAAAAATGGATACCGGGTTCTTGTAGCCATCCCAGTTTAGAATAGAATAGACCAATGAAGAACCAAGGCAAATGATCGCCAACGTGTAGAGAACAACCGTTGATTCAGGTTTCTTCCGGAATCTGTAAGTGAGTCCCACGATAAGGATGATCAATATCCCAACCGTCAGAACCAGCTCCGGAACAAAAAAGAACATACTCTCGCGGATCCACTGCAACTTATCGGAAAGTACGACACCCGGATCAGTCATAGTCGTATTAACTGTTGTTGATAATAGATTCTACAAATGTCCGTGCAAAAGGATTTATATAGTCAAGCAACGGCTGAGGCAGAATGCCAAATATTAGAGCAGCAATCGCAAGCGGAATAAGCATGATGTATTCGCGTCGATTCAGATCAAATAATGTGTTCGGGCTGATTAAACCCCTGATATGGAAAGGACCGAAGAACATTCGTTGAATCGTCCATAAGTAATAAGCAGCGCTAAGTGCCAGACCGAGAGTCGACAGGACAGGAAGAGCAACATGAAATAAGTTGGATTTAAACGAGCCCAGCAATACGAGCACCTCGGCAATGAATCCTGAAAATCCCGGAAGGCCCAGGGATGCGAAGAACGCAATCAATACAACAACAAAAAACGAAGGCATAACTTTCACCAACCCGGAATAATTTTCGATCATCCGGTCATTTGTTCTGTCGTACAGAACACCCGCGATGAGAAAGAGCATGCTGGTAATGATGCCATGACTGAACATCTGATAGACAGCGCCGGAAACACCTTCTACATTTACGGAAGCAATACCAAGGAGAACAAAGCCCATATGCGAAACGGAGGAATAAGCAATCAGACGCTTGAGGTCTTTGCTGGCCATTGCATTCAATGCCCCGTAAATAATAGAGACAACACCCACGAGTGCCACTAGCCAGCTGAGGGACAGGGCTTCTTGTGGAAAAACAGGATAGGCTATTCGTAGAATTCCATAACCGCCTATTTTCAACAGCAATGCAGCAAGGACAACAGAAATTGGTGTGGGTGCTTCAACATGGGCGTCAGGCAGCCAGGTGTGAAATGGTACCATAGGGAGTTTAATGCCAAAGCCTATGAATAGAAGGATAAAGGCCCACGTCCGTGCAGTCAGCCCGGCGATCAACCACGAACTTTCTGGGTGAAAGATAGTCCTGTCAATAAAATTGGATTCATCATAGAGGTAGGGAATGTTAAACGTATGAACATATGTATCCGGCATTTTTGATGAAAGATAAAGACCGATAAAAACAATGAGGATCAGAATGGAGCCGCATAGGGTGTAGAGGAAGAATTTGATCGAGGCGTACTCTCTTCGGGGTCCGCCCCAAATCCCAATGAGAAAAAACATCGGAAGTAACATGAACTCGAAGAATAAGTAAAACAGCAGCAGGTCAAGTGCAGTGAAACTCCCAATAATTGCTCCGTTAAGGATCAGAAGCAGCACGAAATACCCCTTCTGATTTTTTTCGATTGTCCAGGAGGAGATTGTGGCAATCAACATGACAATTACAGTCAGCGATACGAGGGGGAGACTCAATCCATCAATGGCCAGGTAATATTCGGTTTGCAATTTCTTCCAGGATCCCAGGTCAATGGTGAACCATGGCAACTGCTCCACTACTCTCCAGGTGCCCGATTCTGCCTGGTATTGCCTTACAATGAGAATGAGGATAAATACCTGAATAACGGACACAGCCAGCGCGAGTAAACGAAACCATTGATTTTGACTTTTGGGTATGACGAGGGCGAAAACAGCCGCCAGAACGGGCAAGAAAATAATGTAGGTGAGGAGATGACTTGACATTTATAGTTTATAACTACAGCGGGGCTAAAATAATGGTTAAAGGAACGTAATCATAAAGGCTCTCGGAAAATCTCAACAAACTTCAAAAGATCAGATAAAGCATCAGGCCGATTAATCCTAACCCGGCCCAGAAAATGTAGAATTGAATTGTACCGCTTTGTGTCGAACGGGCTAACCTGCCCAAACCTCTTGAGAAATATGCAATACCATTAATGGTGCCATCAATAATATTCCGATCAAACCACGAGATGAAATGTGCTACCGCTACCTGGGCATAAGCGGTCATGTGGATTAGGCCGTCAATTAACCGCTGGTCAATTGCATTGGCTGCAAGTGACAATCCGGCGACGGGTTTAATCGCAATGAGGTCGTTCAAATGATCCAGATATAAAACATTACGGATTGTCTTTGTAAATATTTTTTCGCCAGTGGAGGGAATGCTCTTTCTGTACATAAGGTATGAAAACAACAATGCCGAGATAACCCAGCAACCCGAAATGAGCGTGACGATATGGGAGGATAAGCCGTCAACCCACCAACCGGAAAAACTAAATGGACTTAAGGAGACTATCCACCATAGTGATCCAACAGCCAAGATCATCATGGGTATTCTCATCACGACTGGTGTTTCCCGAATTTCCAGGTTTTGTTTTTCAAGTTCCTTTGACGGGTAAACAAATACAAACCATATTAACCGGAATGTATAACACACGGTGAGAAAAGTAATCAGGAATATGGCCGCGACTAAAAACCATTTCCATGAGAATGAAATTCCAGCCCACAAGATCATTGCGCTGATAATTGAATCCTTCGACTGAAAACCGGAAAAGAACGGAATTCCTGCAAGGGAGGCACCACAAACAATGAAGATGATAAATGTTATTGGGAGATCTCGTCTAAGTCCGCCAAGATGCCTGATGTCCTGAACGTCGAAATGAACGGATGTTCGTTGCTGGGCCTGGTGCAAGGCATGAATAACCGAACCAGCAGCCAAAAATAACCCGGCCTTAAAAAAAGCATGAGTAAATAAATGAAGGATGGCACTATCTTTTGCTCCTATGCCCATCGCAACCATCATGAATCCTAATTGAGAGACTGTGGAATACGCCAAAATTTTTTTTATATCGTATTGTACAAGTGCTGCACCTGCGCCAAGCAGCGAGGTTATCGTTCCCACAATTGCTACAACTGTGAGTGTTTCTAATGTGAAAAGGAAATAAATTCTCGCCAACAAGAATACGCCGGCGGCGACCATGGTCGCTGCATGAATCAATGCAGACACCGGCGTTGGCCCGGCCATTGCATCGGGGAGCCAGGTGAGCAACGGGAATTGTGCTGACTTTCCCATGATCCCAATAAAAAAGCACAGTGAAGCGGCCGATTGCCAGGGCACAATCCCCGTCGCCCAAAGATTTAACTGAAAGGTGCCGGTTTGACTATAAATAATCATCATCCCAACAATGAATCCGAGGTCTCCAACACGGTTCATAATAAACGCTTTCTTTGCAGCGCTGCCTGCTTCGGGAAGTTCCATCCAATGTCCGATTAACAAGTAAGAAGAGAAACCGACAAGTTCCCAGAAAACGAATATCAGAAGCAGATTATCAGCAACCACAAGGCCAAGCATGGAGAAAGTAAAGAAACCAAGCATTGAAAAGTATTGACGGATTGCTGCGTCTCCCGCCATATAGCCTGTTGAATAAACATGGACAAGAAAGGATATGATGGTGACGACTGCTACCATCAGAATGGTTAAGCGATCGATTAATATTCCAGCCGTAACTGTGTAGTCTCCAATTTCAAACCAGGATAAATCAATGGTTAATGACTTTTCATTCCATGCCAGGTAAAGCAAGCTCAACGATGCGAGAGTGCTAAGAGTTAACAGTGCGGACGATGTGAGGTACAAAACCCACTCATAGCGCGGTGATATCAACCCCGCGATGAGTGCTGATAATAATGGTGCACAAAGCGCAACTAACGTCGTGATTATTATCAATGTCTGAGGCTCAAATGAATGCAAGGTCAATCTTTAAGTATGTTTATCTCGTCCGGAACTGATGTTTGATAATAATGATAGACACGCAAAACGATCGCTAGCCCCACGGCAGCTTCACATACAGCAACAATGATCACGAACAATGCGAAAAGCTGTCCGTCAGCGTGTGAAGGATAAAGTAAGTTGAATGCGACCAGGTTCAGGTTCGACGCGTTGAGCATAAGTTCTATTCCCAATAAGACCATTATTGCATTTCGTTTCACAATGACGATCATGATGCCTATCGAAAATAGAAGTGAAGCCAAAACAAGGATGTGTTGTACCATCATTTTAGCGATTCATTTTTCTTGAATGATGCCGTTACGGCGGCTCCGATGAGAGCCATTAAAAGTAGGATGCCGGCCACTTCAAAAGGAAGCAGATAGTCGGTCATAAAATTGATGCCGAAAAGGTTGATGCTGTTCCACTGGGTGTCGGGAGCCTTTGCGGAAACGGCTTGAACGAAATTTTTCTGATGGATAAAATTTACCAGCAGATATACCAAAGGCACGGAGATAATCGAGCCGGCAAACCATTTATTATTAGTAACAATTAAAGGTTTTCCGGCAAGCTTCGACGTTA
>DASUGQ010000522.1:0-3123 GCA_036273935.1 Cyclobacteriaceae bacterium
TCTTCAAAAGTTTGTTGTCTCGGTTTGAAGTGATAGAATTGCTCACGAATGAGGTAACTCACAACTGAGGGCGAAACCAATAACTGATAAGTTCTCAGGAAAGCATTTCCTGCAAAATGCCACAACGCAAGATTTTGGAAACCCAGCGCGACCTCTACAAAGATCAACCCGATCTGCGCGAGGGATGCATAAGCGATCTGGCTTTTCACGGACGATTGAACCCTTGTTGTTCCGGCAGCCATGACACTGGTAAGTAAACCCACAATTCCAATCAGGATACGAGTGGAAAGTTGGTGCTCCCAGAAAGGATATGTTCTTAAGATGAGGAAGATGCCAATGTGCACGGAAAGGGACCCATAAAAAATTGCGCTTGAAGGTGTGGGACCTTCCATAGCGCGAGGCAACCACGAAGAGAATGGAAGTTGTGCCGATTTCGCTGCTGCTGCTACGAGGATCATAAGTGAAATAAAAACACCCGTAACACTGTGATTTTGAAGTTGCCCGCTTACCAATTCATAGTTGCTCAGTTTCATAAACGTTATGCTTTCATGCCAAAGGTGATGGCTCATCCACATGGCCAGGATCAAGCCGACATCTCCGATCCGGTAAATTGAAAATACTTTAACGGCATTCTTTACTGGCAGGTAGCGGTCACGATAGAAAGCGATCAGGAGAAAGGAAGATATGCCCAAAAATTCCCAACCGAGAAAAAGCGTTTCGAAATTCCCGGAAAAAATTGTGATGGTATAGCCGAGGTAGAATAAATGCAGCGAGCTAAAAAATCGTTTATAGCCCGCCTCGCGATGTAGATAATATCTACTGTATAAAGTCACCAGGAAAGTCAGCAACGAACCAACGAAAAGGTAAACGGCGGATATTTTATCAAACCAGAAGTCGATAAAAAACTCGTAACCCTGGATTTTATATAAGACCAGTTCTTTAAGATTCAGCGCGGGATGCCCAATAAAGATCCAATAAACCAGGAAGCACTGAGCCAATATCGTGTGGAGGCCTACTACAACAAAAGCTGACGAGGAAATTAGATTTTCTTTTTTTTGCGGAATCACCAGGCTGATCAGCAAACCTGCCAGTGGAATCAGAATAAAAATTTTAAGAAGCGAAGTCATAGATTGATAGTGTTAGTGAGAGCGCGTCCTTGGTTTAAGCAGCGGGTTCATGTTCATGGCTCTCGCCTTTTCCATTATTGTGGAAGACGTACACAGGAAGATTATCATGATGCGTTTCAAACAAAGTATTCAGATTATCAACCGCATTTACAGACTTTTTCAAGGGATCATAAGGATGGAAATTTCCATCTCTAAAGATGTAAATCATTTTTGTATCCGGTTCAACGACGGCAAGGTTTAGCCATTCATTGCGAAACCACTCGTAGGTTTCAGGTGATCGTCGAATAATTTCTGAAACCACGTTGGAGAAATGTTCTACGATGACAAGTAATCGCAGCGGATCATGGACTTCAATCATTTGGCTTGGTAATCCGGGTCTGAGGTCGCCATCGATACCGTTGGCAACACCAAAGAGTCCCATCACATTGTGAGGAAGTTTAGTTCCCGCCCCAAGCTTCTGATTATCGACACGCGAGAAAAAGTATTCCAGGTTGATTCCTCCACAAACGGGAGCTGCTTGCCGTAAAATGTTCAGGAGATGCCTTCCATCCGGATCGATTCTGAAATCATACGAATTGAGAAAAGCGCGACGGTCGAGAAACAGATTTTTTGTTAGCGATCTTCTTCCTATTATGCACAGCGCATTCGTGGCGTGATTGAGTTCAGGTCGGGGCTCGAACAGAGACACTGAGCGCCTGCGAACTTTGTCATGAATTTTTTCAGGTCTCAGTTTTGTGTTTATCGACTCAAATCTTCGTGATCGTTCTTTGGCGTTGATATCAAGCGCCTGGAGAAAGGTATTTTTATTTTGCTGATGCATTGCCGAATTAGACGACGTGAGCTTATCCTCATCATAAAAAACAATCTCATCCCGTGTTGTATCGTGAAGGGCTCCGACGAAAGTGGTTTGATCAGGAATATGAATGCCTTTGGCGTGAAGAATTTTTCTCACCTCATTATGATTGGCCATGAAAGAAATAACGCGAGCGTTGACTGAACCGGGTCGTCCTGCACATGCGCCACAGTCGTAAGCTGCGAAGTGAGGGTTATTCACACTGCTGGAACCGTGACCTACCACGTAAACCAGCGGAGCAAAATCTTTGATCAGTCCGATGCTCATCAAAAGCTCTTCAACGCGCTGAGCCATTTCTTCGATCGTAAATCCAATCTGGAGTCCATTCTCCAGGTCATCCTGACTTTTATTTTCTATGGTGAGTTTGGCCACTTTATCCATATGACGGAATGAGGAGGCGGTTGCCGGGCTCATGGTTGGCCGGAATACATTAAGGAACAATTTAAAAGCAGACCAGAAACCAAGCGTCTGTGAAATCAGCCATCCGCGAATAAAAGAACGGGAGTGTTTTACAAAATGAATGTCCGTCTCATACTTCCCTTGCTTGCCGATTTCCTTTACAAGATGTTTCGGATTGATGGGAGCTGGGCATACCTTAGTGTAGAACTTTCCATCTTCCGGCTGGAAATAAAACTCTACTCCAAAGAACCCGGGGGTGCCAAAGGTTTCGCAATGTCTGTCAATTTTTTCCACCGACCTTCGAAATGAACACGCACGATCATCAAGGCAAAACATTGCCTGGAAGCTTTTGTGTAGAGGTGCTGAGGGTGTTTCCTTGTGCTTCATTGCGGCAAGAACTTCATCGTAATATGTCCACTCAAAAGCTTCATGAAGCATGAAGAGCATTTGGTATTGTTCATTGTCAGTTATGTTTTCAAACAGGTCAGGAGGTCTGTCAGACAGGCGATGACTAAGGGGTGCCCAGATCTCCCCGAACTCAAAATCGAGTGCGTCAATTTCGAGGAGCAATTCAAAAATGATCAGGTCTTGAAGTGAAATATCCCTTTGGTCGAGCAGTGTTTCCGGATGATCTTCAATGGCGGACACCATCCCTGACCAACCCTGGTGTGCAAACTGCTGATCAAAAAGGTATTGTTTGAAGAGTGATTCGTCACCAATCAGAATTTTAAGCAACTCGGTAAT
>DASUGQ010000523.1:0-2821 GCA_036273935.1 Cyclobacteriaceae bacterium
TCCCGAAGGTCATCACCTTCTCCACCGCCGCCGGCATGTTTGTAAAAAGGGTAGGCCGAGAAGGGAACCTTTTCCCTTACCCTTCCACCAATCAGGTCACAAACGGGTACGCCTATGCTTTTCCCGATGAGGTCAAGACACGCGACCTCAATGGCAGCGTAGGTCCTGCTTGATTCATCATTTGGATTTTCACCGGGGACAAGGAACGTTTGCGAGCGATCTTGTCCGTTGTGATGTTTGTGTTTCATCTCGGGATTTAACAGACCCGTTATTCGAAATGCATCAGCGCCGATGAGTTGGTTCCGAATGGCCCGCAATGCGGCAGCAGGTATTTCACCTCCATATGTTTCGTTAATTCCAATGATACCATCTTCACTTTCGAGTTCGAGGATGGTGCGCAATGCATAGGGCGCGTGTAATCCGTATGAGCTTCTCAATGGTGGGTCGGCAATGGCGATGGAATGAATTCTAAGGTCCTTGATTTTCATTTGCTTCTTGTGTTAGACTTCAAATCAAATTAGCGGAAATATTTTAGCAAGCAACATTGTGAAGGCCAATCCTGCAACACCCATTACGGTGAGCAGCAAAGAGAAATTACGAATGGTTTCCCCCTCCGTGAATCCGCTCATTTTGCAGATGATCCAGAAACCACTGTCGTTCATCCAGGGAAAGAGTTTTGAGCCACAGCCGATGACTACAGCAAGGTATACGGGATGAAAACTCAATGCACCCGGAGTATTGAATACGGTTAACATTCCAACCGCGGTGATGATAGAGACTGTTGCCGATCCCTGGGCCGTGCGCATAACAGCCGCAATGAACCATGCCAGCGGCAGCAGGGCGAGTTTATAATCTCCTGAAATATTCATCAGCCAGGTTCCGATGGAGGTCTGCTGAAGCATTGCGCCAAAGGCCCCTCCCGAGGCGGTGATGAGAATGATTGGTCCTGCACTGAATATTGCTTCTTCAACTGGTTTTTTTAATTCCCTTACCTTGAATGATGTCTGTTTCGACAAAACAAACAACGCCGTAATGGTGGCAAACAGCAAAGCAATCACCGGATCACCTGTCACCTGGAAGAAGGAACGAATTTCCGACGGCACTGCAATTGTCAGACTTTTGATAATCGTATTCCCGGCGATCAGTATGACCGGTAGGGCAATCGGAAGATTAGCCATGAAGAAAGAAGGGAGTTGAGCGGTATCTTTGTTCAGCCATGTTTTTAACTCCTCCACAGAAGTGTCGGACGTAGTGCGCAGGGGGATATGTTGACGTTTGTTCAACCAAAATCCATAAGCCAGTCCGGCGCCCGAGGCAACCAGTCCTACCAGGGTACCCATGATGATCATCATACCGACACTTACGCCGAACGCGCCTGCCGCAAACAGCGGACCGGGAGTAGGTGGTACCAATGAATGAGCCATTGTACCCCCTGCAACAATAGCCATGATATAGAGCGCATACGACTTTTCATTTCGGATTCCCATCGCACGGGCCAATGGCACCATTAGATAAAAGACCGTATCGAAAAAGATGGGGATGGCCAGCACAAACCCGCTTACCATAAAAGAAGCGGGCGCTTTCTTTTCACCAAAGATACGCAGCATTGAACGGACAATTCGTTCTGCCGCCCCACTGTCAAGCATGCATTTTCCGATAATGGAAGCAAAGACGATGAGCAAACCAATTTTCTCACAGGTATCACCGAAGGCAATTGCAATGCGTGTGCCCAGTTGCTGGCCAAGCAGGTTTTTTGTCTGCACTTCTGAAAGTCCTTTGCTTACAGCATATTGCTGGAGGTCCTGATCAGAGGTGAGGAAGCCTACAATCACAGCGCCCAGTAACAAAGCCAATATTGGATGAAGCTTAACGACCAGTATGCCACCCAGCACAACTATTAAACCGATAACCAAAAGAATAAGAGGGCTCATGAATGGTATTTAAGATTGGCGTTGGTTAACTTGACAAGGATGCATCTGTTTGCGTCTTATAAACTTAAGTCAGATAGTTAAGAAAAGAAAGGACGGGAGACTCGTTTTGTTTTTTTCTTCTCCACGCTCCCTGGTTTATCAATTCAGAACAGTAGACTGTGCAACAACATTTTTTTGTTGCACAGATTCAGGTAAGTGAAGACTAAAACCCCGGTTTATGAATCAGAATAATTTAACATTGGGCCTGATTGTCATTCTGCTTGTTTTCCTGCAATCACGGCCCTCAGATCAGACCGTGGCGTCGGTCGTAAGGGCCAACCAGATTGAGTTGGTGGATAAAAATGGTAAGACAAGGGCGTCGCTGAAAATTGAAGACGGTGAAGAGACGGTGTTTCGGATTATGGATGCGAGCGGCACGATCCGGGTAAAGCTCGGCGGATCGCGCGACGGTTCGGGATTAATCCTGCTCAACGATTCAACCGAGGTTGGCATTCATGCCCTGGCAAAGGGTCATGGTAGTTTTCTAAAGATTGAAGATGAAGGGAAGAAAAGAACGATCGAGCCCTGAAAAAATCGGAGATATAAAGAATTGGATAGCTACAGGGTTAATGCACATTCGGATTTATCCACAAATGGCTATACCAATGCCAGTCACCTTCTGCGTCAGGGATCGTGATGGTGTAAAGTGTCCTTCTCCTGGTGAGCCGTTTTGAACCTTTGATCGTAACGACGACATCGTCTTTGTCTGGCATTACATTCGAAACACATGTATCGCCCTGGATGAAACATTGCATCCGGCTCACCTCCAGGTTTTCGGCCCCGAACGTTAACGTGAGTTCCGGTTGCAACACGTCATCCGCTAACAAAGTAGCTGTAGGTAATTCGGTAAT
>DASUGQ010000524.1:0-11338 GCA_036273935.1 Cyclobacteriaceae bacterium
TTTCATAACGGAATAAATTAGAACATCTGTCAGCTTTTAAGAATTTGGGTGGTAAAGTAAACCATAAAATATATTGGATTCAAAAAATTATTTCGATTTGAGTCGGCCGGCCTCTTTTAAAGCTTTTGTAATGATCCATTCTATTTGACCATTCGTGCTTCGGAATTCATCTGATGCCCACTTCTCCAGAGCTTTCAGCACTTCAGGATCAAGACGAAGGGCGAATGGTTTTTTTTGGGCCATTAGTTAACGGGTTGTCGATCGAATAGCTTTTGCATGGCTTGAGAAAGTTCTTCCGGTTTTTGCGTTCCCAGGTACAGCTTTTTCCCCGATGCAAGGATTAAAAGCAAACGAGTATCTCCATTTATGTTAAGTGTTTTGGAGTTAAGTCCATAATGGATTCCGTAATGGAAAACACACTCCTTTACAACACTCCATTCGCTAATGTCCTGGCGGTATACCGTATGCCACTTCCGTATCAAAGGAAGAAATCGATAGGAGATTCCCAATCGATCGACTTTTGTTTCAAGATGAAAGCTTTTCATAATGAAAATCATTGCTAATCCAAAAACAATCGAGATTACGAAAAAGATAATGACACCAGTATCCGACATGGGATTGTTTCCAAATGGTGTTCCCTTTATTATTTGAATGTAAACGCCTGCCGAGGCGATCCCGATGAACAGAACGAGACCTGCGAGGAGGAGCATCCATAGCCACCATTGTGTAAATTTTTGGCTTTCTTCAAAATAACTCTTGCTCATGAAGGGACATTGTCATTACATATTTAATGTTCCTGTGTTCACCACAGGGCTGGCATCTTTATCGCCGCACAGCACGACCATAAGGTTGCTAACCATCGCGGCTTTGCGTTCTTCATCGAGGTCTACAATTTTTTCCCGACTAAGATGTTCGAGTGCCATCTGCACCATGCTAACCGCTCCTTCTACGATTTTAAATCTTGCGGCAACCACGGCAGAAGCTTGCTGCCTTCGTAACATGGCGCCGGCTATCTCCGGAGCATAAGCAAGGTAGCCGATTCTGGCTTCGATAACATGAATGCCGGCAATGTCGAGTCTATTCCGCAAATTTTCTTCGAGAGCCTGATTAACATCTTCATGACCGGAGCGGAGCGTCATTTCGGTATCATTATCAAAATTATCATAAGCATAGAGGCCTGCCAGCCTTCTCACAGCTGCGTCGCTTTGAATGCGCACAAAGTTTTCATAATTATCAACATCAAAAGCAGCTTTGTAAGTGTCACGGACCTGCCAAACGAGGATGACACCAATCTGGATTGGATTTCCAATCTTATCGTTCACTTTGATTTTTTCACTGTCGAAATTTCGGGCGCGAAGCGATATGGCCGTTTTGGAAAAGAAAGGATTAACCCAATAAAACCCGTTCGTCTTTACAGTACCCTTGTACTCTCCAAAGAGAACCAACACGCGGGATCCGTTCGGGTTCACGAAAAAGAATCCGGGTATCAACCCGAGTGTTATCAGCATGACTATAATGAACAGTGGATTTCGCATGGCGATCATTCCCGCTATGCAAGCGGATAGAACGATTAGTACAACAGCCACCATCAGATACCCTGAGATGGGAGAATACTCTTTTTCTTTAGTCATTTGTATTTGTTGTTAAGTATTGTTCAAGGGCCGGACAACTGATACTACATTGATATCATAAAGATATCAATTTAAATTATCTAACGCAAACAAGAGGCAATGGTTTCGGTTTGTAAATGTTTTATTGATACCGTTATTTTGGCGCCTGTGGCATAGATCATATGGTTCAATACAATCCAAAGACATGGGGAGCGCTTATTTTTCATGCTTACAGCAGGCATGTGATCCGGAGGTTGTGGCCCTCAATTGCATTTATGGGCCTGTTTACTGCGGCTTTCTGCTATTTGATTATTGGAGTTTTGGCGATGGATTATCGCCATTTCCCGGGAAATACTTCGGTGCATTCCCTATTGGGTATAGTACTTGGGCTTTTCCTTGTCTTTCGGACGAATTCAGCATACGACCGGTGGTGGGAAGGGCGGCGAATGTGGGGTGGGTTGGTGAACAGCACCCGTAATCTCGCAATCAAACTTAATGCCTATGTCAGCCCTGAGGCCCATGAGCAACGGGAATGGTTCGCGGCTATGATTTCAAATTTTGTTTATGCCACAAAAGAACATCTGCGATATGGCGTGCAGCTTGAACAACTCGAGTCAGTAGATGCCGCATTTATTCAGTTCCTTAAGGGCTACCGGCACCGCCCGAATCGAATTGCGAGCATGCTTTATGATCGAATTAATCTTTTGTACAAGGAGGGTCTGCTGAGTGGAGACCAGTTGATCAATCTGGATAAAGAGATGAAGGATTTCATTGATCTTCTGGGGGGATGTGAACGGATCAAAAACACACCCATCCCATACTCGTACACGATGTACATTAAAAAATTCATTTTCAGCTACATTATAACTTTACCATTCGGTTTCGTCTCGACATTTGGCTACTTCACCATCCCAACGGTAATGTTTATTACCTATATATTATTGAGTGTCGAGTTAATCGCAGAGGAAATCGAGGATCCTTTTGGCAAAGACCTGAATGATCTTCCAACAGACGAGTTGTCACAAAAAATTAAAGAGAACGTAAAAGAGATTTTACAGGTCGTTTAATTGAAGTTCGGAAAGCCTAGTCAAAAATAATGGAGAATATAAAATACAGAATGATCAGCAAGATCAATACGCCATACATGATGAGATCAACCCGAACATAGGGTTTATATTGTTTATACAGTTCTCTTAGCTTTTTGATCATTTCAATGTTTCCTCACCTAAAATTTTGAAGGTAAAGTAACTAATATTTTTTTTATACGTCTTAGCAGTAACAATTCGGGGACATGAGTGTCTTATGCTCTGATAAACGCTTCCCCTATATTTAGAGGGAACACCAACTATTTTTGACGGACACAGAAGGTAATTCTGTAAATGATCTCTTCTAAAATATAAAACCTTTGACATTCGATTGTACGTATACCAGCGGTGTCAATCAAAAAAATTGTCTTAATGATGGGGGTAGGGAATAGATTAATTGTCTCCCTTGCGAAACATAGATATGTAAAAAAACAAATTATGCAGAAACCTTTTATTGTAATCCTGTTCATGTTGACATCGTTAGCTGGAATCGCACAAAACAAAGTCACTCTCAATGGCTATGTTAAAGACTCGGGAAATGGAGAAGAACTTATCGGCGTGACTGTTTATATTCCTCAGCTTCAATCTGGTACATCAACAAATTCATATGGATTTTATTCACTCACTGTTCCTCCTGGCACATATGAAGTGCAGTACAGCTTTGTGGGGTTCCGGACTGAGATCATCACCCTGGAACTAAATAATAATGTGTCCCGTAATGTCGAATTGATCAGCGAGGCGACAGTGATCCAGGAGGTCGTGGTGGAAGGTACGCCTCTGGATGAAAACGTTGTTGACATTCAAATGAGTCGTAATAAGGTTGACATTAACCGGGTTCGAAAACTTCCAGCTTTATTTGGTGAAGTGGATATCATAAAGAACATCCAAATGTTGCCGGGTGTGATCTCCGCAGGAGAGGGGACATCAAGTTTCTATGTTCGCGGCGGCAGCGCTGATCAGAATCTGATCTTAATTGACGAAGCTCCGGTGTATGATCCGTCTCACTTGTTCGGATTGTTCTCTGTATTCAATGCTGATGTGATTAAGGAATCGGAGCTGTACAAAGGCGGCATTCCATCCCGCTTCGGCGGCAGGCTTTCATCGATTCTTGAAGTGCGTACCAAAGATGGAAACAACAAGGAGTTCCATGGCACCGGTGGGATTGGCACAATGGCCAGCCGCATCATGGTTGAAGGCCCCATTCGCAAGGACAAAAGCTCGTTCATCATTTCGGGAAGACGGTCTTACGCTGATTTGTTTTTGCGGGCAGCCAATGAGAAGAACCTTGTATACTTCTACGATATAAACGCCAAGATCAATTGGAAGCATAATAATAACAATCGTTTCTTCGCGGCTATTTATACAGGTCGTGATGATTTCTCGTTTGATCAGGACTTTGGCTTCAGTTGGGGAAATGCAACTGCCACATTCCGGTGGAATCATTTATTTAACGACCGATTGTTCTCCAATACAACATTGATTGCAAGCAATTTTGATTACGCGCTTGAGGTTATCGATCCCGTTCAGGGCTTGAAATGGACGTCGAACCTACAGGAGTTGAGTTTGAAAAACGATTTGACCTATTTTATCAACCTCAATAATGAACTGAGTTTTGGGTATCATCTTACCGGCAGACGGTTTTCACCTGGAAAGATAGAACCGCAGGGAGAAGAGTCTATTTTTGACGGGGTCAAATTGCAAAAGCTTTATGCCATGGATCACGCTCTGTATGTGAGCAATCAACAGCGTATCAGTGACCGATTAACACTGGACTACGGTGCGCGACTTTCAATTTTTCAGAGCATGGGTCCAGGAGATGTTTACAAATATGTCGATCCGCAAGACAACCTTGATCCTACGCGAACCGATACATTACATTTTGACAGTTGGGAAAATATTAAAACGTACGTAAATCTTGAACCCCGGTTTGCTGTTCGATATGTCGTTAAGCCGGGCCAATCAATAAAGTTGTCCTATAACAGAATGGTTCAGAATACGCACTTGATTGCGGCAGGAACAGCACCCGTTCCCTTCAACACGTGGAGTCCAAGCGGTTATTACCTGAAACCCCAGATCGCTGACCAGGTGGCAGCTGGTTACTTCAGAAATTTTCGGGATAATATGTTTGAGTTTTCCCTGGAAGCTTACTACAAGGATATGAATAACGTAACTGACTTTGCAGACAATGCTCAGTTGTTTTTCAATGAGGATCTTTCCACGGAATTCCGACAGGGTGATTCGTGGTCTTATGGAGCCGAGGTGATGTTGGACAAAAAAGAAGGTAGGCTGACCGGTATGATCAGTTATACCTGGTCGAAAACTGAGCGTCATATCCAGGGTGTCAATCTGGGAAATAGCTTTTATGCCAATTATGATCGCCGCAACGTGATTAACATCAACGCGGTGTATGACCTGAGTGAGCGTTGGACATTAGGAGCCAACTTCAATTTTAGCTCGGGCAGACCCATTACGCTCCCTACCGGAAAATATGAGTATGGTATTTACAATCCTGATGTTATCTCAGGACGAAATGGTTATCGATTACCCGACTATAATCGGTTGGATCTTTCGGCCACCTATACGCCGCGACGAAAAGGAGACAGGAAATGGCAGGGACAATGGGTATTTTCTATTTATAATGTCTATAACCAGCAGAACCCGTTCACCATTTATACGCGAACCAAACAGGATGATGATGGGAACGTAATTGGTGACGGGACGCAGAAGGAGGCTCGACTCGTTTACCTGTTCCCTGTTCTCCCTTCTATTACCTATAATTTTAAATTTTGACCATGACTAAAATTAATATTGAATCTATGCGTCCAGTTCGCTTTCTATTGAGCGTTGTTGTACTACTCACCGGTTGTGAGAAAACCGTTGTAATAGACACCGAGCAGGTTGAGACAAAAATTGTTATTGAAGGTTTGGTAACAAATCGGGAAGGATATCACTATGTTAAAGTCAGTCGCAGTGCAGACTTTTATGACTCCGGGAAGACTCCCCGTGTAACAGACGCCGTCGTTACGGTTAGCGATGACGAGGGAAACACCGTTGAGTTTAGTCATAATCCCAATAACGATCCGGATTCGGCAGGATTTTATTTGCCATCGACACCATTTTCCGGCGTTATCGGACGTACATATACATTGACTGTTATCGCAGATGGAGACGAGTATCATGCCGTCGACAAGATGTATAGCGTTACTTCCATTGATTCATTGACTTATGATGTCGACCAGGATGAATATGACGATCCGGATGACCCCGGAAAATTTTATGAAGTTTTGATTTATGCGAAGGAGCCGCAAGACACAAAAGACTACTACCTGTTTGATTTTTATCGCAACGATTCACTTCTCGTTGCCAACCCAGATGAAATTTACTTCAGCGATGACGTGGCATTGGGGGAGGAGATCAATGGTGTGCAATCTCCTATTTATTACGCAAAAGGCGATGTAGCCCGTGTCGAGGCTTTTAGTCTTTCCCGTGCTGGCTATGTTTTTTATAGTGATTTGCAAAAACTATTAAACAATGACGGCGGAATGTACAGCCCGCCACCCGCAAACTGCCGAACCAATCTTACAAATGGAGCATTGGGATTTTTTCGTGTAAGCGCCGTTGATATCATGGAAATCAAGATTGAATAAAAGTTTTTTGATATAACGGTTGCTTTTCAGGGCTGGGAATTGAATATTTCATTTCATAATCTTTGCGCAAATGAAATATCCATCCGGCAGTTTGACCCATAATGGGCATGGACGTTCCATCTGTTTCCATTAAAAATAAACCCTGTTCAACAGATGAAAGCCTGCTCCTTCTTGTTGTTTCTCTCATTTGCGCACGTGAGTTTAGCGCAGACCGTGCTTAATAATAATCCGCCGTCAGTGAAGTGGTATCAGGTCACCACACCTCATTTCAACGTGCTGTTTCCCGAAGGCTTTGATGAGCAGGCCAAACGCATGGCTAATCGCCTGGAGCATGTACACCTGCCGGAATCGAAGACACTAACGACGGAGCCGCGTAAGATATCGGTGGTAATGCAAGGCCGATCCTCTGAATCAAATGCGTTTGTTTCCATCACACCGAGACGAACAGAATTCTATTCGATGCCATCACAGAACTATAACTTCATAGGCAACAACGATTGGTTTGATCTCGTAGGTGTCCATGAATTTCGTCATGTGGTTCAGTTCGATCATGCCAAACAAGGTTTCAACAAGTTTATCTATTTGATCTCAGGAAATTACGGTCTTTCCTCTTTAAGTAACCTGGCAGTGCCGCGATGGTTTTGGGAAGGTGACGCGGTCTGTGAAGAAACGGCATTAACCCGCACTGGCCGGGGACGCATTCCTAATTTTGGCCTGGTATTCAGAACTAATTTTTTGGAAGGGAGAACGTTCAACTATCACAAGCAACTCCTGGGTTCGTACAAGAACAGCATTCCAAATGAATACGTGCTGGGTTATCATATGGTAAGCTATCTGCGCAAGCGCACTGGAGATCCGTTGATATGGGATAAGATAACCTCGAGAGCGTGGAGCAATTCCATCATCCCATTTACTTTTTCCAATGCTATCAGGAAAGAGACCGGGCTGCCGGTTACGAAACTATTCAACGAAATGGCCAGCGATCTGAAAAAGGAGTGGGAGCAGTCTATCGATCAGGTGACCTTAAGCTCCTTTAATACGATTAATATCAGGAGATCCGATGCCTACACAGATTATTTATATCCCCAGGTAACTGAAAAGGGAATCATTGTGATGAAAAGTGGAATAGGAGATATCGATCAGTTGATTTTGCTGGAGAGCGGCGATGAGAAAAAGGTCTTTGTGCAGGGAATCGTGAATGAAAGCGGAATGTTGTCAGCCGCAGGATCAAAAGTCGTTTGGAATGAATATCGATTCGACCCACGGTGGCAGGTGCAAAACTATTCCACAATAGTTATTTATGATCTGCAAACCCGAAAGAAAAAAACCCTTTCTTCTCCCCATACACGTTATGCCGGAGCGGCGTTGTCTCCTGATGGGAAACAGATTGTTACCATAGAAACGGACAGAACTTACCGACACAAAATCATTATTCTCAACCTCGATGGCAGCATTTCAAAGCAATTCGACAACCCTGAGAATTATTTCTATTCGATGCCCCGCTGGTCGGATGATGGATCTAGAATCGTGACGCTTAAAACAACCCCCGACGGAAAAACTGTCACGATCATCAGTGTTAATGAAGGGACAATGAGGGATATTTTTCCGCTATCGTCAGAAAACGTCGGCTCTCCGGTTATTCATGATCACTTTCTTTTGTACAACTCACCCATAAACGGCATTGACAACATCTATGCTTACGATCTCCAAACCAGTAAGAAATATCAGGTAACCGATAGCCGGTATGGTGCCTACAACCCTGTAATTTCAAGAAGTCACAAATCCATTTTCTATAATGAACAGACTCGTGATGGAATGGATGTTGCGCGGACGCCCTTTGACCCAGAATCATGGAGAGAAATAACGTCCGAATCAATATCACCTAAAAAGCAATTGTCTGATTATGTGGTCGAGCAGGAGGCCAATTCCAAACTGCTCGAAAATATACCAAGCAATAATTATCCGGTAACGAAATATTCTAAATTGAAAGGATTGATCAATCCATACACGTGGGGACCATTTGTTGACAACAGTCTCACTTTTGCGGAAGTCGGGATCGCCTCTCAGGACGTTCTGAGCACAACATCGATTAACGCAGGATATCAGTTTGATATTTATGAAAGAACGGGGGCCTGGCACGCAGGATTCAGTTACCAGGGCTGGTATCCGATCATAAACTTTGATGTTTCTTACGGTGATCGGAAGCAATCAGAAGGTCTGTCCTCTACAAGGGATGTAGATTTTAAATGGAAAGAGAACAACATTTCAGCAGGCGTTCTCATTCCACTCGTATTGACAAAATCAAAATATCTGACATCAATAAATGTTTCCAATGATGTCGGATTTACATTAACGTCGTCTTTTTCAAGTAGGATTTTTAATCCGCAGACCGGTGGATTGATTGAGGAAGGGAATGATCGCTTTGTTTCCATAAACAGTGGGGATACGCTTTTTTATCAATTCAATGATATCACAGATTACGGACAATTGATCTTTAATCACTTCGCCGCGAATTACGCACATTTTCTCAAGCAGAGTAAAAGAGATTTTAATCCGAAATTCGGTCAATACATTGCCGTTGATTACTTTGATACGCCGTTTGGAGGGGACTACCAGGGTTGGCAGTGGACAGCGAGAGGATATTTTTATTTCCCTGGCTTATTCAAACATCATTCGCTCCTGTTGCGCGGAGGATATCAGGAGTCATTGGACTCGTATGAACTTGATGCCTATGCGTTTCGGAATTACCTCTTTAAGCCAAGAGGGTACAGTTATCCAAATGACTCCAGGTTTACGACCCTGTCTGCAAATTATGCGTTCCCCTTATGGTATCCTGATATCAGCCTGGGTCCCATAGTGAATATTCAACGGGTTAAGGCCAACCTTTTTTACGACTATGGAAAGGGCGAAGGCTATGACTATTACCACAACTTCGACAAGGGATACATTTTAGGCGCACCTACCGATGAAACGTACAAATCATATGGCGCTGAGCTCACGGTAGACCTCAACATCTTTCGTCTAATTCCCCAGTTTGAACTGGGTTTCCGCGCATCCCGGATTGAAGCAAATGGGAATTACAATTCCGGATGGGTCTACGAATTTTTAATTGGAAATATCCCTTTCTGACACCACAACGGGCTTGAATATCGACCGATTTCAACCTATTTTTGGCCGGTTAAATCAACATTAGAATCCTAAAAATCAGTATAAAATGGCAGAAATAGTCAGGATGCCTAAGATGAGCGACACGATGACGGAAGGCGTGATTGCTAAATGGCACAAAAAAGTAGGAGACCAGGTGAAATCCGGAGAATTGATGGCTGAGATTGAGACCGACAAGGCCACCATGGATTACGAGTCTTTTAACGAAGGGACAGTGTTATACCTTGGTGCTAGTGAAGGAGACGCCGTTAAAGTAAATGACGTTCTTGCTATTGTTGGAAAAAAAGGTGAAGACTACAAAGCGCTGTTGGAAGGAGCAGGTCAGGCCGCACAAACGGGTGGTAAAGCGGAGGCAAAGGTAGATGCTCCCAAGGCAGCAGAGAAAATAGATGCATCCGGCATAAAAGCTGAGATCGTGCTGATGCCTAAGATGAGTGATACCATGACCGAAGGGGTAATTGCCGCGTGGCACAAAAAAGTGGGTGAAAGTGTGAAGTCGGGCGAACTGCTGGCCGAGGTCGAGACCGACAAGGCGACCATGGAATACGAGTCTTACAACACAGGTACATTGCTATACATCGGGGCTGATGCAGGGAAGTCCGTTCCCGTGAATGGTGTTCTTGCTGTCATCGGAGAAAAGGGTGCCGATTGGGAAACCTTATTGAAGGCGCACAAAAACAATGCAGGAGGTGAGAAATCAGAATCCAAACCGGAGGTGAAAACGCAGGAGAAATCGGCAGACGTGGTCTCGGCGGATGTTCATTCAGATTCAACAAACGGAAGGATTAAAGCTTCACCGCTGGCGAAGAGGCTGGCGAAAGATAAAGGATATGATCTCAGTAAAATTGAAGGCACCGGCGACTATGGAAGGGTCACCAAGCGCGACGTGGAAAATTATAAACCTTCCGTTGCTACTGCGCCGGTCAGGTCAGGGCAGGCTCCGGTTGTTTTACCTCATGTAGTGGGAGAAGAGAGCTTCGAAGATATTGCACTCTCACAAATGCGGAAGACGATTGCCCGCAGATTATCGGAGAGCAAATTCGGTGCGCCGCACTTCTATCTCACGATGGAAATTAACATGGATAAAGCTGTCGAGGCGAGAAAGAGTATAAATGAAGTAAGCCCGGTAAAGATTTCGTTCAACGATATGGTTGTAAAGGCAGTAGCTTCAGCGTTGCGCCAGCATCCTGACGTAAATGTTTCGTGGCTGGGTGACAAGATGCGCAGGAACCATCATATTCACATCGGTATAGCAGTGGCGGTGAAAGACGGATTGGTTGTCCCGGTTGTTCGTTTTGCTGACAATAAATCACTTTCTCACATTGCAGCCGAAATAAAAACACTCGCGCAAAAGGCCCATGACAAAAAGTTGCAACCAAGCGATTGGGAGGGAAGTACCTTTTCAATTTCAAACCTCGGAATGTTTGGGATCGAAGAATTTACAGCCATCATTAATCCTCCCGATGCCTGCATACTGGCTGTTGGAGGAATTAAAGAGACACCGGTTATAAAAGATGGCCAGATTGTTCCGGGAAATATGATGAAGGTAACGTTGTCTTGTGACCATCGTGCGGTTGATGGCGCAGTCGGGTCCGCGTTCCTGAAAACATTGAAGGGTCTGCTTGAAGATCCCGTCAGGATATTGATTTAAGTTTTGACTACGACAAGAGAACCCAGGTGACTCGTAAGACATCTGGGTTCATTTTTACAAGTGACTTCTATGGAAAAAATTCATGCTACCACCATCCTGGCCATCTTACATAATGGTGAAGTTGCCATTGGTGGCGACGGACAGGCTACTATGGGTAACTATGTTGCCAAGAGCAACGTG
>DASUGQ010000525.1:0-8760 GCA_036273935.1 Cyclobacteriaceae bacterium
TTTACACTCTTCATTGACGTTTGTAAAGCCAACTCTATTCTCATCCCGATGGATGAGAAACAAAGTAATCACTTGAAAGCTTACGGTATATCGTACTGGATCCTGAAAAGTGAGATGGAAGTAGACTGGCTCCTCAATTACCGCGGCGGAAGTTTCATGTGTAAATATCATCCGGCTATTCAGAATGAACTCGTCATCAGAGGCGTATCCTTTGAAGTGATTTCGGATGCTGCTGCAAATCAAATCCTCTCGGAAATTGCAAGTCCGGCCGTGAACTATGACGTGATGAAGCTGGAGAAATATCCACGGATCGCAGTATATTCTCCAAAAAGCAAACAACCCTGGGACGATGCGGTCACCCTGGTCCTTACATACGCTGAAATTCCCTACGATATTATTTACGACGATGAAGTACTGCAGGGCGCGTTGCCAAAATATGACTGGCTTCACCTTCACCACGAAGATTTCACGGGACAATACGGAAAGTTCTATGGCTCTTACCATAACATGGGATGGTATGTCGAACAACAACAGGAAGCGGAAGAACTCGCCCGCAAGCACGGGTTTCACAAAGTATCTCAGTTAAAACTCGCCGTAGCGAAAAAGATAAAGGAGTTTGTTGCCGGCGGCGGATTCATGTTTGCTATGTGTTCAGCAACCGACAGCTATGATATTGCATTGGCTGCAGAAGGTCTCGACATCTGCGAGCGAATGTACGACGGTGATGCAGCTGACCTTAGTGCTCAAAGCAAGTTAAACTTTGACAACACGTTTGCATTTACAGACTTCCATCTTGAAATGGATCCTTACCGTTACGAGTTCTCAGACATTGACAATCATCCCACCGAGCGCGGCCTCCGTCAGGACAATGACTACTTCACCCTCTTTGAATTTTCTGCTAAATGGGATCCGATCCCAACCATGTTGACACAGAACCATACCAAAATTATCAAAGGTTTCTTTGGGCAAACAACCGGATTCAAAACACAATTAATCAAACCAGATGTGGTTGTGATGGGTGAAAATAAAGAGATCAGGGAAGCAAAATATATTCACGGAGTATTGGGCAAAGGTTTCTGGACTTTTTACGGCGGCCATGATCCTGAAGATTACCAACATCAGGTTGGGGAAGAACCTACAGACCTTAATCTTCACCCCAATTCGCCGGGCTATCGTTTGATCCTCAATAACGTGTTATTCCCTGCCGCAAAGAAAAAGAAACAGAAGACGTAGGTAATTAAGAACGTCGCAAAATTCTCTTGATTGGAACGAGAGCGCGTTATTGAATTCGAGATTTCAAATCCACCATTATAAAACAAAGAAAGAACAATGAACCTCGCGGTCTCAGATGGATTCCCTTATTACATTTCCTTAGTTGAGGCAGCTGATGTCAAACTTGCCTTTCAGAGCAGCAAAAATTTCGCGCTCCTGTCGACCATCACCAATGATAAAGCAAATTATCGATACGCTCCAGGCAAGTGGAGTATCAAACAAATCATCGGCCATGTAACGGATCATGAGCGCATCATGACCTACAGAATACTGCGGTTCAGCCGGAAGGATACAACTGCTCTGCCTGGTTACGATCAGGATTTGATGGTTAACAACAGCAGATTTGACCAGGTTGAATACAACGACCTTTTGGAAGATCTGAGAAACGTGAGAAGGGCGTCAGTAAGCCTTATCAATCTATTATCTCCTGAACAACTTCAACTCAGGGGACAAGCATGGAAATTTGAACTCACCGTTGAAGATTTTTTGAAAGCTACTATCGGTCATGAGTATCACCACGTGAAGATATTGAAGGAGCGATACCTGAATCACTAACCGTTCTCTCGGGAAATGATTTTGTTCTTTCCTGCTAATGCATGCGGTCGCCCCTCATTTCCATGCCTTTCACAATCTCTGCCTCCTGCTCTAAGAGTTCCCGCCATCGCGCCATAACAACATCTTCATCAATATATTCCTTCGCGAGCCTGATGAATGTTTTGTAATGACCTGCCTCCGAAATCATCAGTTCGTGATAAAATTCAGAAAGCTCTGCGTCATGAATGTTCTTCCATAAGATTTTAAAGCGTTCACAACTGCGCGCCTCAATGAGTGCATTCATCAAAAGTTTTTCAATCAGTTGCTGCTCACGACTTCCCCCTATACGCAGCACCCTATTCAGGGCCTCAACATATTCATCGCGTCGGGGTGCGCCAAGTTCATAACCCCTTTTTTTTAACTCACCGACAACACGTTCAAAATGACTCCATTCTTCCGCGACAACCGGCGACAAAACATCGATAAGTTTCTGTTTGTCGTGATATTGAACGATAAGCGTAATGCATGAGGACGCAGCCTTTTGTTCACAATACGCATGGTCAACAAGAATATCCTCAATATTTTTTTCCGCGATATTGACCCATCTCGGATCCGTCGGTAGTTCCAGCCCAAGCGTAAACTTATCCTTTGCTTCCATGCGACCTTAACTGATTTGGTCAATAAAGATAATCCTTTTTTAGCGGCGAAAGTTTATCCGAAAACATTGGAATCTTTCTTAATAGAACCACTAAACAAAGCAGGAAAATAACTCCAACGGATATCCAGGCTAACACGTCTCCCACCAGGGAGTAAAGGGTAACAATTCTTCGAACTGGAACATATACGGTCAATATCCGCTCACCTTTACTGTAAAAATCATGCGAACCAAGAATCCGTCCGTCGGGATCGGTAGCAACTGAAGTCGCTCCGCTTACCATTCTGAAAAGCGAAAATCCATTTTCAATTGCGCGAACAACTGCCATTTGTCCGTGATAAGGGGATACCTCTCTCCAATCACCGGAAGGCAGAATCATCATATCTGCGCCTTCAATACTTGCTTTTCTCATCAGACGAGGAAAATCGGCATCATAGCAGATTGACAAAGCCACCTTTCCGAAAGGAGTCTTCACAACTGGAACTTCCCCATTACCGGGAATGCTTCCCTCAACGACGGGAACAGGTTTGTTTTTGAAGAATGTCATTTCCGTCTTTCCTTCCGGATTAAGGAGAACAATTTTATTCTCCATGTACTTGCTGCCAGTTTCAATTTTGCCTGGAAGCAATGAAGCAACAGAAAGGGCGAGATAGACTTTGTTCTGTTCAGCGACTTTTCTTCCCTTTTCTATCAAGACATTCTCCTCACTCTTCGTCGTTAAAAAGAGGCCCTCGGAAAAAGTGATCAACTTCGCCCCCGCTTTCGCTTCTTTATCGGCTATTGCCAAAAGACTATCCTGGTATGCGTTAATTTTTTTATGAACCGTATTAAAATTCTTGTCGAAGGGATTCTCAATGAACCTGATAAATCCCTCCTGAAGATCATGCAGCTCAGGGGAGGTTTGCGATAACCTGTCAGGATCAATATCAACTTTTCTGTCAAAATAATCTTCGTACATGGCTTTCACCAACTCTACATTATTTGCCGTAATACCGGATATCCGAACGAGTTCCCCCGGTTGAGAGAAGTAATTATTAGTTTTGACTCCGCCATATAAAAGAGCGGTCAAAATTACGGTCGAAAAAAGGATAACATTCGCCTTGATCTTTTGCCAGGCAAATCGATGGGTAACCATCCAATTCACCAGAGACGCAAACCATCCGAGGAGAAAGGTGACGCTCCAAATGCCAAACAAAGAAGTCAATTGCATAAGATGGTGATTTTCGAATTGGCTATAAGCAAGCGATCCCCAGGTACCTCCTCCCCCAAACGAATCAATGTATTCGGAGGCAACAAGTGCGCAGGGAAAAATAAATATTCGCAACCAGTTCACACCGAACTTAGATACTAACCAGTTACTGATTACATAAGGAATAATTTTCACGGCACTGATGACGGTGACCATGATGACGAAGAATATTCCAGGGAAGGGTAATACACCGTATCCGGCAATTAGCCCTGAAACGAGCAGGGCCAACCAACCGAGGACCACTCCACGCCAGAATGTTACACTGCTGACGAACCATAATAACAGCGCTGGAGCGAACCAACCAGCGGGAGCAAAAAGCCATTTGGGTGACAATAGGATGAACACTGCAGTGGTGAGTAACCACATTCCGGCAATGCGAACGTCGAATTTTGTTTTCATAATCGATTTTTAATTCAAAAAACGACTGAAAGCAATTGGCAATCGACCGAAATCCTGAAGTCGAACGAATCTGCAGGAAAATCGAACGCATTTTCTCTACGAAGACCGGTATTGCCGGCGATAAGCTGATGGCGTCATGCCTGTTGCTTTTTTAAAGAGCGTATTGAAAGATGATTTTGAATTAAATCCTGACTGATACATGGCTTCGAGGACTGTCAAACCGGGATCTTGTGACTCTCTCAGGATTCGCATGGCCTCTTCAATCCTAAACGAGTTGACAAAATCAAAAAAATTTTTTTTGTATGTCGCATTGATAAACTGTGAAAGTTTCCTTGAGGAAATACCTGTCTTCTCAGCGAGTATATCCAAACTAAGCTCCGGGTCTAGGAATAACTTTTGGTCGCTCACCAAACCCCTCAATTTGTTTTGTATAAAAATAGTCTCGCTCGCCACAAAGGAAGGGTCACGCGTTGGTGCAACAGGTTCAACATTTAACCCGGCAAATATTTCCGGCTGCCTCAACCCCTTGAATACAACCACATTGATGAATAAAAACAGAATGATAATGATGATAAGCAAAGAATAGTCAAACCAGTCACGAGCGCCTGTGACCGGTATCATTACGTTCACCCATGAGCCCAACAGGATGAGCGTGATGGAAAGCAAAAGAAATATAAGCCAGTCAAGATTGATCTTCTCAATGGATGAAAATTTTTGCCTGATCTCATCTCGATAGCTCAAAACTTTTTGAAAAGCAGCCACAAGGTAAATCAAAACATGAACATAGACGAGGGCAGCAATTATGTAGAATGCCGGTGGGAGATCGCGCCGTACAACTGCTGACTCAATCAGTTGTTTTTTCTCAGCCGACTGACTATGATAAAAGGACAGTAGAGATACGGTGATAAGAACGAATGGCAGTAAATGAAATACGTCCTTCCTGCGGAAACTAAAATTTCGATATATAACCGAGCAGGTGTAAAAGTAGAGCAACGGTCCAAGTAATAAGATAAATCCATCTTCAACGTGCGCCCACTGGGGAAACTTTTCAAAAAAACCGGCGATCGACAAAACGCCGTCACCGATATTTACGGCAAGAACAAGAAAAAAGAAACCCAGGATCTGGTTGCTCACCTTTTTTCCTTTCTTGCTTGTAAACAAGAACAAAATCAGCAAAACAAGCTGAAAGAGAATGACGATTGAAAGAATGTTGAAAAGGGTAAAATTCATTTTAAAATGAATGTATAATTTTCCGGTCAGATAGTAATAAATTTCATTGTTTGAGAAATAAGAAGGTTTTTCATTTCAAGAAATTTTCAGTTCACCACGATCGAAGTTCGATGAAAGTGGGAACCGACGGCGTCTTGCTCGGTGCATGGGTGGATGTAAGCAATTGTAAAAATGTCCTTGATATAGGCATGGGCAGTGGTCTAATTGCCCTGATGCTTGCTCAACGAACTCCCGATCATGTTACGATCGATGGTATTGATATTTTACAGGAGGATTTCCAGCAGGCTTCGGCTAATTTCCTGGCATCTCCGTGGAAAGATAAACTCACGGCCCACCACATTGCGCTGCAAGATTTTAATCCCGGCTATCAATATGATTGTATCGTTACCAATCCACCCTTTTTTTCTAATAGCCTTCATCCGCCTGGCGTAAAAAGGCAGGTGGTCCGCCATACCACCTCCCTGACCTTTGATGAACTCCTTTCTTCCACCCTAAGGCTCCTGACACCGGCCGGCGGGTTAAACCTGATATTACCATTGACAGAGGGGGAACAGTTTATCACAGCAGCGAGCGAAAAAGGGCTTTATTGTAACCGGATAGCATCTTTCCGAACAAAGGCGAGTAAGCCGGTGGAGCGATTGTTGCTGGAGCTGTCATTTATTGAAAAGGCCATCACTTTATCTGAGATTTTACTATATAATGAGGCACACATTCCATCTGAAGAATATCGCTCGCTTACAGCAGAATTTTACATTAACTTTTAAAACCAGACCTGGAACCTGCCCTGTACTTTCTGAAATAACGACTTACAAAAAAATTTATACCTGATTTTCAATTAGTTATAAATAAAAATTTATTTGTTTAAACAAATAAATCTGGCTTTGTGTTATCCTTGTACAACAAAAAATGAGAAAGAAAATGAAAAAACTAAACATCCTTTTGGCTATTCTATTTTTATCAGTGAGTGCCTTTGCACAGACGACCTGGACACTTGACAAGGCCCATACAAAAATCGGGTTTAACGTGGTGCACATGGCGGTTACCGAGGTAGAAGGAAAATTTAATGACTTTGAAGGCTCAGTGACTACAAACTCGAATGACTTCAATGGTGCAGACGTTACTTTCACCGCCAAAGTAGCCTCTGTCGATACCGACAACGAGCGAAGAGATAACCACTTAAAATCAGACGATTTTTTCAATGCGGAGAAATTTCCTGAGCTAAAATTTGCCGGAAAACTGGTTAAGGAGGGAAGTGGGTATAAACTTAAAGGCGACCTCACCATACGTGATGTCACTAAACCTGTTACACTGGATGTGACTTACAATGGTTCAATTGACACGGGTCGTGGGGTAAAGGCTGGGTTTAAAGTCTCCGGTAAAATCAACCGCCAGGACTACGGACTGAAGTTCAATGCAGCATTAGGCGGCGGAGAGCTGGTGGCTGCCAACGAAGTTGAACTTATTATCAAAGTGGAATTGAATAAGGCTTAATAAATTTGGTTACATTGTTCATCGGCAGATTCAAAATGATTTTGCCGATGAACATGTACATTTATAATAATCTGATTTAACGAAAACTTCTATTGATATCGATGATGAGAATAGAAGAGGAAATCAAGCAAAGTAAATTTCAAAATTCAAATCAAAAGGCTGTTGTCAATCTGATCTATACAGCGCACTGGCTCGAGGGCGAGCATCAAAAACTCTTAAGTGGTTTTGGTATAACCGGACAGCAATTCAACATCCTCAGGATATTAAAGGGCCAGCATCCCAATAGCATTTCTGCCACAGAAATAAAAGAACGCATGCTCGACCGAAATTCAGATGTATCAAGGCTACTAAGCCGCCTGGAGAAAAAGAACCTGATTCAACGAAAAAGTTGTGAGTCCGATAAGCGGGCCACAGACATTTTTATTTCTAATGAGGGCGTGGAACTTCTGCGTCAAATTGCCCATGAGCAAAACAGGCTAGACCACGTGTTAAAGCTTGATGAAGAAGACGCTCAGGAGTTGAGCAATCTATTGGATAAGGCCAGAGGCTAATCTCGCAAAAATTCAGGAACAGATAAAAAACGGATTCATCAGGTTCTCTTTATTGTATTGAAGGGGGATGTGATGTTCTGCATCCAGGATACTAAGTCCCACTTCCCTAACAATGACATCCGCGGCGGCGGTGTCCCATTCCATGCAGGGAATATAACGCGGATAAATATCGGCCTCGCCTTTGGCAACGGCGATAAACTTCAGACTGCTGCCGGCGGTGACGAGTTGAGGTTCATTCAGCTTTTGTATAAACTGCGCAGTAGCCTCGTTCATGTGTGAACGCGAAGCGACCACCCGGATGCCGCGCTGATTAAGATCGGCCGATTTTCGTTCTACCAATCTGACATCGTGTTCATTTGATCTAAAAAATGCTCCTTGTCCTTTAGTGGCGTGATAGATTTCACCGGTAAGGGGTACTGTTACAATTCCAAGCACGGGAGTATTATCTTTCAATAGCGCAATGTTCACCGTGAACTCACCATTTCGTTTTAGAAATTCTTTTGTACCGTCAAGGGGATCAACCATCCAGAAGTACTTCCAATGCTGCCGTTCTTCATATGGGATATTCTTTCCTTCTTCGCTTAGCACAGGAAGGTTTGTTGAGCCTAAATAGTTACTGATCACATCATGCGCTCTTCTGTCAGCAATGGTCACTGGCGATTTATCCACTTTGTGTTGGGTTTGAAAATCGTTTGAGTTGTAAACTGCAACAATTTCCTTTCCGGCTGCTGTGGCGGCTTGAATGCCAACCGATAATAATGTGTTTAAATCTGAGGAAGAAAGGTTAGGAATATTTCTTGTCATTAAAGTCTTACTGATTGCAGTGAGTGATCTCAAATCATCTTTATCAATTCCGTCTTCACTTTTTCCATGCCTGTACTGGCTTTCTCAGCGTACATGGTAAGAAAAGGAATATTGCCAATATCAGGAAGTTTTGGGTCAACAACATATTTAGGCACGTCGTAACCCACATAATGAATCAACCCGGCGGCCGGATAAACGAGCATTGATGTGCCTACCACAAGAAAAATATCTGCTTTGGAAGAATGTGCTGCCGCTACTTCAATCATAGGTACCATTTCGCCAAACCACACAATGTTAGGCCTCAGTTGTGACCCCTTTTCGCAGACATCACCCATTTTCAATTCCCAGCCTTCAATTGGATATACAAGCCGCTCATCTGCCGTACTTCGGGATTCAAACAAACTGCCGTGGAGATGAACAACTTTCCTGGAACCCGCCCGCTCGTGAAGATCGTCGACGTTTTGCGTTATAACCGTGACCTCAAATAAATCCTGAAGCTCAGCGAGTATTTCGTGTCCGCGATTTGGTTTTACTTCAAGCGCTCTCTTACGACGCTGATTGTAAAAATCTAAAAC
>DASUGQ010000526.1:0-16170 GCA_036273935.1 Cyclobacteriaceae bacterium
GACGTCTTCACCTATAGCGCAGTCGAGGGAGACTTGCTAACCGCTTTGGACGAGCCCAACTCAATAGTTCTTACTGAACATGCTGCTGAAAAATATTTTGGTAAAGAACATGGGATTGTGGGGAAAACGTTAAGTATATCGGGAAGTTGGTGGACAAATGGTGATTATAAAGTAACTGCTGTCATCAAGAATGTTCCAAGTACCTCTCATTTTAAGTTTGACTTCTTAATCAACACGTACCACCTATTACAAAACGATTTTTATAAGGCAAGCAATGGAACTAGCACGGAAGGTAATTTCGTAACATATATTGAATTAGACCGAAATACCGACATCAAGGAAGTTCAGGATAAAATGCCGCGCTTTGTCGAAAAATATCAGGGACAAGAACTAAAAGAAATAGAAGGCAAAGCAACCCTTTTGCTTCAACCGATCACCGACATCCATTTAATGCCTGGCTATAATTTAGAAATGAGTCCGACAATAAATGTTAATACCTTGTACTTTTTCGTTGTCGTTTCTATTCTAATTATTTTATTGGCTTGGATAAATTATATAAACTTATCTACGGCAGGCGCCACCGAAAGGAGAAAAGAGGTAGGAATAAAAAAAACGATTGGTGCCTATCGCCGCCAACTTGTTGCTCAGTTCATGGCAGAATCTTTCCTCACTCATTTTATCAGCGCAATTTTGGCCATTTACGTTGCTTATTTACTTTTACCTGCGCTGGGTGAAATCCTTGATAAGGAATTAAGTTTGGATTTTCATAGTCGAACATTATGGATTTCAATGTTGGTTTTTATTTTTATTGGAAGCTTTATAGCAGGAGCCTATCCTTCATTTATCTTATCTTCCTTTAAACCGATAACTGCCCTGACGGGAATTAACGATAAAGCCTCACAGCCTTTCACCTTGCGTCAAGTATTGGTTGTCTTTCAATTTTCAATTTCGATCATAATTCTTGCGAGCATGTTCGTTGTCACGCGGCAGCTTGGCTTTATGCAAAATCGAAATAAAGGATTTAACAGCGAAAAAATGCTTATAGTGAAAGGACCTGGGTTGACAAGCGAAATGGGTTCTGACAGCAAGTTACTTTTTTTAAAATCTCAACTTAAAAATTTAGCCTATGTAGAGAATGTTGCTTCTTCGGACGCAATACCAGGAGCCGGATACAACTGGGGTACAGGTATGAGGAAAAATCGAACTGGTATTGAAGAAAATAAGAATGGAGAAGTTGTATTCGTTGACCCTGATTTCATAAATACGTACGGAATGAATTTACTTTCGGGAAATGGTTGGGATATTGAGAAACCAGATCAGAAACAATCAATTCTAATCAATGAAAGAGCCCTGAGGACATTTGGATTCGATGACGATGGACATGCAGTTGGCGAGAAACTCATTATCGGAAATGATACATTTGAAATACATGGTGTACTTAAGGACTATCACTGGAGTTCTCTTAAATCTCCAATTGCTCCCTATGTCTTGGCATCGAATGAAATTTGCGGAAAATATCTATCGATTCACCTTCAAAATGCCGACTTAAAGGAGGCAATTTTTCAAATTGAGCGTCTTTATAGCACGACGTTTCCTGATAAGCCGTTTGAATATTATTTTTTGGATGAGTTTTTTAATAGGCAATATAAAGCAGATCAACAGTTCCATCGCGTTGTTAGTTTATCGGCACTTCTGTCAATTATCATTGCTAGCCTTGGCCTTTGGGGGCTTGCATCATTTACGATCGAACAAAAGACAAAGGAAATCAGCATACGGAAAGTGCTTGGAGCCTCGAGCCAAAATATTCTTCTGTTACTTTCACGTGGTTTTCTCAAACTAATAATAATAGCCAGCGTAATTACTTTACCAATCATTATCTATGGAATAAATAAGTGGTTGGATAATTTTGCATACAAGATTGACCTATCATTGGATCTATATATTTTTCCAATAGCTACTTTAACTTTGATTGCGATTAGTACCGTTGCTTCATCAACAATTAAAGCAACCTTGATTAATCCATCTGACCATTTAAAGACGGAGTAAGGCGACTAAAATTGCTTACTTTCATTAAGTTTTATGAGTCATAAAACCAGCCAAATGGAGTTGCGCGCACATACAGTTCTACACAACCCAGGTCTCTGGCTTATGCAACTACTGCCGTTAATGGCTATCACGTTCAACCCTATTATTGTCGCATTCATGCCGCAAATGTCACGGAGTTATCGGCGAGATTTGCCTGACAGACTGCGTCATTCAGACAGGTCTCCCAATAGAAACCAATTTTGAGGAAGCTTTTTAAAAAATAAACCGTGAAAGGAGATGAATTAATATGAGAAAAATAATCGTTTTATCAATGATTACATTGGATGGAGTCATGCAGGCGCCAGGTGGTCCTAAGGAGGATACATCAGGCGGTTTCAAATATGGTGGCTGGGTCGCACCCTATTCTGACGAAGTTTTTGGTAAGGTAGTGAAGGAGGAGTTGAAACCGGCAGACTATCTTTTGGGTAGAAAAACATATGAGATGTGGGCCGGCTATTGGCCGAAACATGGAGACTTTTGGCCAGCTATTAATGAAGGCACAAAATACGTGTTTTCCAAAAGGATGAAAAAGTCTAACCCGATAGTCACCGGGTGGAAAAACTCTGTAGTGATCAAAAACGTGGCAGATATTAAAAAGATCAAAAGGTTAAAAGGCTCTGACATTCAAGTTTGGGGTAGTAGTGAGCTCATGCAGCTGCTACTCAAGAATGACCTTGTAGACGAACTCAGACTCAAAATTTACCCCTTAAGTTTGGGTAAGGGAAAGAAGCTTTTTAACAACGGAACGATTCCGGCAGCCTTTACGCTAATGGAAAGTATTGTTACACCAAGTGGAGTTATTATTGCCAGTTACAAGCGAGCGGGAAAAGTTAAGACCGGCACTGTTGGAGTGTAACAAAAAAATTATCGTTACTGCATACCGACTTTCTAAAGATGCGGATGATATAGGAACAATTGCTGCATCAGGAAAAACGCACCGACGATTAGGATATTGGCTTTTATAAATTGAATTAAGGTATTTTTTACAACCAAAGAATCGGACGTAGTCGCGGCAATTTTTGCCTGCATAAGTAGAGGCATTTAACAATTTCAAAAATTCGAATTCATGGTAAGAAGGAATTTTATGCTAAGTTTTCCGTTTCTTTTAGGGGTTCAATCAGTGAATGCCGAGGAACAGAAAACCAAAAAAAGTTTGATCGTACATCATGTGCTGTTCTGGCTCAAAAATCCAAATTCAGACGAAGACAAAATTAAATTAATAGAAGGACTTAGGACTTTAAAAAAAATTGAATTTCACCGCACGCTGATTGGTGTTCCTGTGAACACGGCAGCTTCGGAGGGAGAAGATCCCAGCTATCATGTTTCATTAGTGACTTATTTCGACAACGATAAGGGCCGCCTGGCTTACAATACTAATCCAACGCATCAATATTTTATGATGGAGTACAATCATCTTTGGGAGAAAAAGGTTACTTATGATACCGTTTGTGAACTTCCTTAGACTTGTGTAAAAAATAATAGAACCGGGACAAACCAGTCTATGATGACAGGTGGAGTGTATTACTTTTAATTTGCTAGGGTTTTTATTTATATCGTTGAGAAGATTAAAACTCGGGGGAAGTTGATGTTTGAAGTACACTAAATAAACATTAATTTCCTGTTACCTAAAGCCTCTCTTTATGAAAAAAGTAGTTTTAATCTTAGCAGTAGTTTGCATAGGCTTTGTAAGCTGTCAGAAAAATCAGGCAACGGCCCCGGCCGTAAATAAAGAAGAAGCGTCGAAAGCTGTGGGAGAATTGTTTGATGGACTTAATTCAGCCTTTAAAAACAAAGATGCCAACACCATGGGTAATTTTTTGAGTGATGATGGACTCTTTCTTGGGACCGATCCATCGGAATTTTGGAGTAAGCAACGAGTTGTTGAAGAAGTTAGTAATATGGCTAAGGATCCTACGGTTGATGCAAATTTCACCGTCGACAAACGGGAAGTCCGGATTTCACCTGACGGAATGATGGCACTGGTAATTGAACAGGCTGTTGTGCCCTTTCTCGGAAAAATACCTTCTCGTATGATAGGGCATGCTAGAATGAAGGATGGACAATGGAAAATTGACTTTTACAGCTGGAGCCTGATACCCAAAAATGAAAGTTTGAATAAGTTAAGTGAAGCTTATCAATAGCTTGTTTTTAGCCGCGCCGCTCCAACCGCTTCTAAGTCGGAAAAGCCAAATGTTCACCCAATTTTAGAATTCGGAACGGTTGAGATAGCGCTGTCGCATCAGTTGCAAAATCATCCGGCTCCGCTGTATTGAACTCGAACATATGATAATGGTGAGGGATGATCAATCGCGCTCCTAATTGATGCCCCAGTTCGGCTGCTTCCGCACAGCTCAAGTTTCCGGCGACACCACGGGATGGATCATTTCCATTAATTGGAAGGAAGGCAACGTCAATATTGAACGGCTTGAGCACATCAACCATACCATCATACCACAATGTATCGCCGCTGTGGTACAACGTCCATTTTCCAAACCTGACCACAAAGCCCATAAACTTGCACTGTCCTTTTTCATTTCGCTCAATGGTATTGTGCGCCGCAGGAACACCGTAAAAAGAAAATTCCTTCACAACAACTGACTGTGTATCGTTAAGGCCCAGGGGAAAATCGATCGGACATTTCACACGATCACAAACAAATTCACGATTTGCTTCGGGAATGATAAAGGTTATTCCCGGGTTTACGTGCAGCAATGGGATCAATGTATCAGCGTCGAGATGATCTGTGTGATTGTGGCTGGACGTAACAATATCAATTTGATTTAATAGTTCAGGGCTGATGACGCGTTCGCTCATCCGGACGTGTGGCTTCGAAGTGCCCGAATATTTTTTTGTAAGTGAGTCGGAAAGGTAGGGGTCGAACAAAACCAACGTACCGTTCCACTGCACAAGAAAACCACTTTGACCTAGCCACCAGATATCAAAGTGATTACGCGCTGCAGCCTCTTTTGCCGTATGTACCTGTCGTTGCAATTCAAGATCCTTGCAAAAGGCAGGCATTAGTTGAGCTTGCATGTTATAAAGATTCGCGCACCTTTTTTGCGCCAGCCACCATGTTGTTTAATTTTTGCCGCGATGCCCAGCGCGCTGTTTGGCTTAGCCCGCAGTCCGGGGCAACAGCAAGTTTATCAGCGGGCACATAGGCAAGGCATTTCCTGATTCGTGCCACTACATCGTCCACGGTTTCTATATAATAATTCTTTACGTCAATAATGCCTACAGCGACATCCATCTTCTGCGCGAATTCTTTCAAAAACTCGATTTCGGCAAATTCACGGTTCGCCAATTCAATGTGTATCTCGTCGACCTTGAGATCCAGAAAATGCGGCAGCATTGGCTTGACGCTGCGGTAGCCGACAGGTCTGCCTTTAAAATTCCCAAAGCACATGTGCGTAGATAGTCTGCATTTGCCGAAGATGGAGCTAACGGTTCGATTAAAGATATCCACAAACCGCTTGGTGTCCTCTTTGTAGGCATAACAACTCATGGATGGTTCATCCACGGTAATTTCCTTACAACCGGCTGCCACCAGCTCTTCCAATTCCTTTTTTATAAAGGGTAGCAGGGCTTCTGTGATAGCATAACGGTCTGGGTATTGTGCATTAGGCAATAGGCGGCCGCTTAGTGTATATGGACCCGGAACACTTGCTTTTAACACCGGACCTGAAGGCGCCAGTCGCTGCAACCGTTTAAACTCTTTGATAACGCCCAGACCATTCGGCGCTGCCAAAGTGTCGACAATGGAATTTTTCCCGCGCTGATCGTGCGCTGCGGGCCCAAACCTCCGCAGTTCGTCGGTATTTTCTTTTATACCCTTCAGGTAACCATAAAAGGAAAGATTAAAATCAAGTCTCGTTTGTTCGCCGTCGGTAATTACATCAAGTCCAGCCGCAACCTGATCGTGTATTGCCGCGATAACAGCGTCTTCAATCATTTCTTCTTTATCAGCATTTCCGAATTCGTGTAAATTCTTCACGGCAAATTCAAGCCATCCCGGAAAAGGATAGCTTCCAATCACGGTTGTTCGAAGTGGAATGGGTTGCATAGGATTAGTTTTTCGGTTTCACATTTTCATAAAGTCGCGCGAGTCGGTGGGCGTGTTCGTCATAGGCGCTCTCGAATAATTCAATCGCTCTTTTTTCGCCGACAACGGCTGCACCACTCAAAACTTTTGGCGGTTGTCCGCCTGCTGTCAACAATCTTGCTGTTTCTGCTTTGATACAATTAATGATCATCGCGCCGCCTATTGTCGAACCAGGAGATACGGGTGTATCGAGTCCATCGACGTACACCATTGCATCGCCAAGAGGCGCACCGGTATCAAGGATAATGTCCGCAAAGTCGCCGAGTTTTTTTCCGTCGCCACGTTTGCTTTTACTTTTTTCAGAGTGCTGTTGGGTGAGAATGGCAACGACAGGTATTCCTTCTTTCCGAAATAGTTCGGCCATTTCGATTGGGACAATATTGCAGCCACTGGAGGAGATGATGAGGGCGCTATCCTGCTTGCTCAGATCAAAGTTTCTAAGAATACGTTCGGCCAGGCCCGGTATGTTCTCCAAAAACATCGCCTGTCGTTGGCCGTTTGCCCCGACGACGAGATTGTGAAAAGTCAGGGAAAGCTCCACGATTGGGTTAAATCCTGGAAATGAACCATATCGCGGCCACATTTCTTCAACCATGATACGGCTGTGGCCAGAGCCAAAGACATGAACCATCCGTCCCGACAATATGGTTTTTGCAAACTGCTGGGCAGTGCGTTGGATTGATGCCTCCTGTTTTAGTACAACCTCTGTGATGCGACTGCACTTTTGCAGATAATCTTGTGTGGGTGTCATGACATGTTATTCATTTTAGACAAAGCAAAGCCCGCAGCGCCTATGGCACCTGCGCGGTCGGAAAAATGTGCTAATTTAATTGGCGTCTGTTTTCCGCCCGGGCGCCACTCATATATTTGAAGAAATTCGCGGAGTGGATTTAGCAGGGCGTCGTTCGCCTGGATAATTCCGCCGCTTAAAATTACAGCTTCCGGCGAAAGAATATTGATGACAGAGGCGATCGACACGGCAAGTTTGTGCAAGGAGGTAAGCCATACCCAGGTTGCGACCGAATCGCCTTTCCGATAATCTTTAACCAGCTCATCCGTTGTATGATACTTTCCGTAAGACCGGCCGGGAAGGGTTAGATTTCCGATCGCGTTTTCTATACTTCCTGGCATATTAGTAACGTCCTGGCTAAGGGTATCGGCATTGACAGTAGTATGCCCGATATGGCCTGCCATCTGAAAGACGCCCTGGTAAAGTTGACCATTGATCAATATTCCGCCACCGACACCTGTTCCCAGCGATAGCAATACAGCATGTTGAAGGCCTTTCGCCGCGCCAAAGGCTGCCTCAGCCATGATTGCAGCGTGGGCATCGTTGAGCACAAATACTTTTTGTTTGATATGCTCAGACCAAATGAAATTTTCTAATCCGGGTAATCTTCCAGGCATGATTGAAATGCACTTGTTTTCACCGTCCGCGAGCCCGGGCGCAGATAGCCCGATCGCATCGACCTCTCTTCCCGAGTGTTTCATCAATCCATTCACCATCTCTGCAACGGCATTTTTCCAGTGCCTGGAATCCTGTTCATTCGTGTCAGCCTTTAATTCTTTTAAAATTGTGCCGTCGCGTTCTATTAACACCCCTTTTATGTTGGTGCATCCTAAATCTATACCGATAGCGCGTGCTTCCATGACTGAACGATAATAAGTTAATATTGACCTTCGCTAATGGACCAGCCGCCATCCACAGCAAGAACCTGTCCGGTTGTAAAGTTGGAATAATCCGACATAAAATAGATTGCTGCGCCGTTTAGGTCTACCGGCTGGCTGATTCGTCCGCCGTCCAGGGGTTGTTTTGTTTTGATAAAGCTCAAGATGAGCTCGTCGTTGGCCGCGCGTTGTGCCATGGGAGTTTCCACCAGCGCTGGCGTTAGGACATTGATCCGGATGTTATTGGCGGCATAGTACGCGGCGACCGATTTTGTAAATCCTATCACTGCGGATTTTGTGGCTGCATAAGCGTGGGTTACGAAATATTTTGGTGAAGGGGAGTAGCCCAGCACAGACCCCATGTTCAGAATAGTACCGGGAGTTTTACGTTTTAAAAAAAACTTTACGGCTGCCTGATTCGAGAGCATAAGGGACGTGAGGTTTAATGAAAGGGTTTGATTCCACCCGTCCAATGAAAGTTCATGCAAAGGTCCGTCACCAAACTTGCGGCCACTTCCGCCGGCAACATGATAGAGACCGGTAAAATTGCCGAATTTTTTTATACAAAGTTCAATCGCTTCGGTCGCCGTGTCTGGATTTGACGCATCGCCTGCCAGCGCAATCCCATTTTCCCCAAAGGCAGAACCAGCCTTTTTTACGCTTTCGGGGCTCCTTCCAACGACAACAACGTTTGCTCCATGCTCAACAAAGGCAAGCGCGGCTGCAAAACCAATGCCGGTAGTTCCACCGATTATGACAATTGATTTTTCTTTAAGCCAGGGGCTTGACATGATTATGGAGTTTCGCACAATTTAAGAATAGTATCATACCGACGAAAATGAACGCCAATCTTACTTCAATAATTGGTCAGTATAATTTTGCAATCTCGACTTCATCCGCCAGATTTCCAGGAACGGATCATATTGCATGGGGAATGGATATTGGCGTAGCTGGCGTGAACGACCCGGTCCTGGATGAAGGTGCCGATTATCAGGATTTCATTGGATGGTTTAGTAATTCACCTTCCCCTTCTGAAATATGACCGCCCCTGTTGCTGCTTCGTGCCAAGTTCGACGATAGAGGTACAACGGCTTGCCTAAGCAAACGTTCTTTTTTGATATTCCGGTTCTTCATGGCTGCAAATACGATCCCCTTAGAAGCCCAGTCTGCGACTTCCTTGCTGCCCCTTGATTTGCTGGTCATTGAAAGATCCAGTCCTCCCGCAAGGCACACTATTTCAATTTCAGCACCGAAGCACGTTAGGCCGTTATGGGAGATTTACACCGAAGCAAACGGATACCTCGTCCTTGAAGGTAGCGTCCAGTTCGCTTTTCCAACGGGATACAACTCGCTTACCCAACCGTCGTACATATTGTCTTTGTGACGGTAGGTGATGAAAATATCGTATTCGAAGCCTGGGACCAATGAGGGCATTGTTAAATATTATAACGAATCTAACGATCTGGTAATTTTTTTAAGGATAATGTAACGTCTGATAGCCGGGCTGCGTCATCGCTCAACACGCGAACCGTAACTTTTTCGTCAAAGCTTCCATTCGTTGCGTATTATGCTCCCTCCCTTATTTTTTATTTTCTTAACTTGATCGTTCGATTAGTATATACATTTTTATGAAACCAATTGTTCAGATTTCCCTTGACCTCACCGACCTCAAGGAGGCGCTTAGCACCGCGGCATTAGCGATGCGCGCTGGTGTGGATTGGCTGGAAGCAGGCACTCCGTTTATTCTTGCGGAAGGTTTACACGGTGTTCGCGCATTGCGAAGTGCATTTCCCGATGTGCCAATTGTTGCCGATCTCAAAACCATGGATGGCGGATACCTCGAAGCAGAGATGATGGCAAAAGCCGGAGCCACACATGTGGTGGTGATGGCCCGCGCGCATGAAGAGACCATCCGATGTGTTGTTAAAGCTGGAAAAGACTTTGGCGTTAAAGTAATGGGCGACAACCTCGGTTGTCCGGATATGGTTGATGGTGCCAAACAACTCGAAGACCTGGGATGCGATTACATCGTTCATCACATTGGTTTCGACGAACGTCGTGGAATTGCGGCCCGCGGCCTGCGCATGCCGAGTCCGTTAGACCGGCTGAAAGAAGTCGTTCAGGCCGTGAACATTCCTGTTCAGGCTGTGGGCGGATTAAGCCTCGAACAAGCTATTCAGTGTCCGTTGTACGGCGCGCCGTTGGTGGTACTGGGTGCACCATTGACGATTGATGCCGATGCGTTCAGAACTGCCGACGGCGATCTCGAGAGCTCACTTCGCCTTATTTGCCAGAAGATACACTCCTATGGGGACATTGCCATTACCAGCAATTAGTGATGGAAGGTCTTCGTTGACTATTCCTATTTTGTCCGGGTACCCCAATTGACTTTTGACCTGGTTTAGACCAAAGTGCGTGGAATCGGTTTTAGGAATAAAATTTTAAGTGAGAATATTAACTTTTAAAGATTAACCAATTTAAAGTTTATGAAATCTGCTGCGGTAGTAAACTTCGCGCCAGCGAAAGGATCTGTCGAAATTCGTGATATAGAAAAACCGGAGATCGGCGAAGATGATGTGCTGCTTGAAGTCGCCAATGTTGGCGTGTGTGGAAGCGATCTGCATCAATGGACGGCCGATCATAGCTGGCCTGTAAATTATCCCGTGGTGCTGGGCCATGAATTCGGTGGCCATATCGCCGCCCTCGGAAAGCGCGTCGTTGGATGGAAGGAGGGTGACCGTGTGGTAAGCGAAACAGCAGCTGTTATCGATCAGAACAATCCTATGTCACGGCGGGGACTTTACAACCTCGACCCGACACGCAAGGGATTCGGCTACGGCGTAAATGGAGCGATGACCCGCTTTGTGCGCGTGCCGGCCCGATGCCTTCACGGTGTTCCTACACAGCTGAGTTTCGAGCAGGCGTGTCTCACAGAACCTTGTTGCGTGGCTTTCAACGCTGTCGTGGAAAACTCCAGGTTGAAACCTGGCGATCGCGTAATTGTCATCGGTCCGGGAACCATCGGAATTTTATGTGCGGCAGTCGCACGGTTGTGTGGCGCAGAAGTTGCGCTCGTAGGACTTGAAGCAGATCGCCAACGACTTGATGTTGGCAAGACATATGGTTGCGAGGGGATCGTTGGTGACGCAACAGCTTGGGCAAAACAACGTGATGGACTTGGAGCCGATTGTATCATTGATGCTGCCGGCGCCAGCGCAACATTAAAAAATGCCATGCAATGGGTACGGCCCAACGGACACATTACCAAAGTGGGATGGGGACCACAACCCTTGGGATTTTCCCTTGACCCCATTGTTCAGAAGAACGTAACGTTGCAAGGAAGCTTTAGCCACAATTGGCCGATATGGGAACGCGTGATTGCTTTGATGGCCGGCGGACAATTGAATGTTAAGCCCATCATCGGTGGTGTATGGCCCGTAACGGAGTGGCATGAAGCGTTTGAAAAGATGCATAGCGGCGCCGTGGTAAAAAGCGTACTTAAGCCAGTCTGAGGTAATGCGACTCAAAAACAAAGTCGTGTTGGTTACCGGTAGCACCACCGGTATAGGAAAGGCCATAGCAGTACGTTGCGTGGCGGAAGGCGCATCCGTTATTATTCATGGGCTTGAACGCGACCTCGGTGAGTACTTGCTGGCTGAAATTGGAGAAGACAAAGCTGCGTTACACATTGAAAATCTTAGTGTCGAAGGCACGCCGCAGCGCCTTGTGGATGTCGCTGTCAATAAATTCGGACGATTGGATGCGTTAGTCAATAATGCGGCCATGGTCGTTTCGGGAAATATTCAAACGACGGATATTAATTTCTTCAGGCTTGTGCTGGAGGTAAACACGCTCGTGCCGTTTACGTTGATCAAAACGGCTCTGCCGCATTTGCAAGCATCGCACGGTTGCGTACTCAACATCGGTTCCGTCAATGCATATTGTGGCGAACCAAATTTATTTCCTTACAGTGTTTCAAAGGGCGCGCTGATGACGATGACCAGGAATCTCGGCGACACATTGCATCGTGAAAATGGTGTTCGTGTGAATCAGATCAATCCGGGATGGGTGCTGACCGAGACGGAAGTTAGCCGTAAACGTTCTCACGGACTCGCTGATGACTGGTACAAGGATATACCGGACATTTACGCGCCGGCTGGAAGAATTTTGAAGCCGGAGGAAATTGCCGCCGCTTCCATTTACTGGCTTGCTGATGAAAGCGGGCCGATCAGCGGACAGGTTGTTGACCTTGAACAATATCCTTTCATCGGGCGCAATCCTCCAAAAGATACATCAACTATACCTACGAAATAACCTATGCCAAAACTCGCTGCTTTTCCCAAAGCATTCATGCAAGCCTTATGCAAGGACGGAACGATGAAAGTTTCTGAATGGATTCAGCTGGCGTCCGAACTGGATATTGACGGACTTGAATGGTATGCCGGATTTCTTGAAATGGAAAAAGAATCCAACTGGCCGTTGTTCCGTCGTCAGGTGGAAGATTCAGGAAAAGTAATTCCGATGATGTGTTGCTCGCCAGACTTTACACATCCGGATGCAGTGTTCCGATCAAAAGAGATTTCCAAACAGAAACGATGGATCGACATGACGCATACACTAGGCGGATCGTTTTGTCGTGTGCTTTCCGGGCAACGTCGCCCTGAACTTTCAAATGATGAAGGTGTGAAGCTTGCGGCCGATTGTATTGAAGAATGTTTGCCCTATGCTGAAGAGCGGAATATAACACTGATATTGGAGAATCATTATAAGGACGATTTCTGGGAGTATCCTGAGTTTGCACAGAAGATGGAGGTGTTTTGCCAGCTTGTCGGACGCATACATCATCCGAAATTCGGTGTTAACTACGACCCCAGCAATACGTATCTGGCCGGAGAAGATCCATTGGAGTTGTTGTATCGTGTCTCTGATCGCGTGGTTACGATGCATGCCAGCGATCGTTATTTGAAAGTGGGCACCATTGAAGATCTGCGAAAGGAAGAAGGAGGGGCCGTTGGATATGCTAAGCGACTTAGTCATGGCGAGATCGGTAAGGGCCTGAATGATTATGATGCAATTTTCAGGGAACTCAAGCGTGTTGGATTTGACGGATGGATCAGCATTGAAGATGGCATGGACGGCATGGATCAACTTGACAGGAGTGTTACGTTCGTACGAAACAAGATGAAGACGTATTGGGGGAATTAGAAAAGCGAATCATCCGAACACATTATAACAAAACATTTTGCGACAATCGTCCACAGCAAGAGGGCAAAAACCTGCGACATGAAATAAATTTTTTGTACTACGATAAATATCCTGCAATGAACAATGGTAACAAAATGAAAACGAACGCTTCAAGAAGAGAATTTATTAAACAAGGTGTGATCGCCTCCTCGGTGTTCATTGTGCCCAGGCACGTGCTTGGGGGCGTTGGCTTCACCGCGCCCAGTGATCAACTGGTCATTGCAGCGATCGGCGCAGGTGGTAAAGGCACCAGCGATATCTTAAACGCTTCTGTGAAGGGACGCGAAAAGGTGCTCGCCTTGTGCGATGTTGATTTTTCCGGCTCGGCGAAACGTTCGATCGAGAACTTTCCGAAGGCAAAGCTGCACAACGACTATCGTTTAATGCTCGATCAGGAAAAAGACATCGACGCGGTGACCATTTCGACTCCCGATCACGTGCACGCACCGGCGGCGGTTTATGCTATGGAACGCGGCAAACACGTGTACGTCCAAAAACCCATGAGCAATAACATTCGTGAAGCGCGCATCCTTACGGAGATGGCGCGGCAAAAAAAAATTGTTAGCCAGATGGGGAACCAGGGTGGCTCCAATCCTCTGCTTGGAATGGTACAAGGCTGGGTTGATTCGGGAAAACTGGGTAAAATTTCCAGGGTGCACATTTGGACTAACCGACCGGTCTGGCCGCAGGGATTTGCAATGCCGTCGCCAGACGAAAGTAAAAAGCCAAAGGATTTATATTGGGATCTTTGGCTTGGTCCTGCCGAATACAAACCATACACTCCTAATATTCATCCATTCGGTTGGCGTGGGTGGTGGGACTATGGTACCGGGGCATTGGGCGATGTAGGTTGCCACCTGATTGATATTCCATTTCGCACACTTGGATTGAAATACCCCACCGACGCAGAATGTAGTGTGGGAGCGGTATATACACAAATGGGGCCGGCGGATTATCATCCTGAAGGGTGTCCGCCTTCGTCGTTCATCACGATCCATTTTGCCGCTACCGGGAAAAGTAAATCGCCGATCGAAATGACGTGGAGTGATGGAGGCATACGGCCTTCACATCCGGAGATTATTCCTGCCGACCACGCCATCGGTGGAACCAATAGCGCTAATGGCGTTCTCATCATTGGTGAGAAAGGGTTGATATCCACAAATATCAACGACAGCGCGCCGCTTATGCCGAAGCTTTACCTTAACGACGGCACGACAGAATTTGGTCCGGAAAATGGGCCGGGCGATGAGCCCGAATATGGTCATCAAAGGAAATGGGTCGATGCCTGCAAGGCTGGCTTTGGCAGCAAAGAACACAAGGCCTTGACATCGTCGTTCGACTACGCTGGGCCGATGACCGAAACCGTGCTGATGGGTAACCTGGCGATCCGCAGCTACATGCTTAGAAAGGAAAATGCCAAGGGTAAGATGGATTACTATGGTCGCAGGAAGTTGTTGTGGGATGGAAACAATATGAAGATCACCAATTTTGAAGAGGCCAATCAGTTTGTGGGAAGGACATACCGGCAGGGCTGGAACGTGTAGGGGGATCGTGGTAAGAGATCGCTGAGTGTTGAGTGTCCCTACTTTGTCAAGTTAGAAAAAAGGGCGAATAACAAGCATCTGACAGCAGAATGCTTATCTTCGCCCAAGCAAATTCAACAACACAAAAATAGCCGTCCTTAAAAAAGACAGCCAAAAAAAATGACATTTCTTTTTCAGCTATTTTAAAAAAGACGGCTGAACAGCTGCCTCATTACATGAGGAGTTTTGATAAAGTCTTCAAAAGCAAGACACATCATTTTCAAGATCATGCATTAAAATATATTGAAGGTCTTTTCAGAAGTCCGAAAGGAAGAGCCACATGCTATTTCATGGGTCATATCCTGGATGGCAATGATGGCCAACATTTGAATCACTTGCTTACGCAGTCGCCTTGGGATCACTCTAAACTATTTGAATTAATTCAAAGGCGTAGCATACAACTCTTAAGGAAGCACAAACAACCAACTTATCTTCTTATCGACGAAGTTGGATTTCGCAAAAAAGGAATTTCCTCTGCCTGTGTAGCCAAGCAGTATTTAGGAAGCATTGGTGCAAGTGACAATGGACAGGTCGCTGTCAGCGCAGCAGTAAGTGCTTCAACATTCTATTGCCCTTTGGAAATAAAGTTGTTCATGCCACAACATTGGGAAACTGATCTGGCGCGCAGGGCAAAGGCAGTAATACCACCATCAGAAAAGCATCAAAGTAAAACCGAAATGGCTCAACAAATGATTCTCAGACTATATAAAAAACTACATGATCCAAAATATGTTGTTTTTGATTCCCTATACGGGGCTAATGTTGATTTGCTCTATAACCTTATGCAGAACAAGATACCTTTTGTGGGAGGCACAAAAAAGAGTTATAGAATCTACTTAAGGAAACCTCAATGGGTTATTCCGCCTAAAAAAGCCCTAACCGGACCAAAATTTTTCAGGAAAAAGCCTGACCAGAATTCCATTCAATTGCAAGACTACCTGAAAACCCTTACCAAAAAAAACTTTAAATGGATCAAGTTGCGGCAGGGTACAAAAGGGTATATCTATGCTCACTTTCATTTAACAAAAGTGTGGGTGCTTCATAAGCTGACAAATACTTTTTTACCCCTTCAACTACTCCTTCGTAAAGACTCAGACGGTGTAATTTATTACTCATTGTGCTTTTCCAATGGGAATGCCACATTAAAACAACTTGCCCGAGCACAAGGTCAGCGTGTTTTTGTAGAACGTATTTTCGAAGAAGGCAAAAACATTCTTGGCATGGGTGACTATCAAACCAGAAGTTGGAAGGGCTTTCACCGACACATGGCCTTATGTTGTTTGTCTCTCTTATTTCTGATGGAACAAAAAATCATTCTCAGTTTTTCTATCGGCAGAGTAACAGCTTACCAATTACATGAGTTGATTATGGCCTCTATTAAATCTTTATCATCTATGGATCTTATCATCCGAAAACTCGCCATGCAAATCCCCAAATACCAAAATCAAATACTAAATCAACTCAAAATCGTAACTTGACAAAGTAGGG
>DASUGQ010000527.1:0-8329 GCA_036273935.1 Cyclobacteriaceae bacterium
AACAGCTATGTAATTATCGATGGTGCCCGTTCCACTTTTATAGACTCAGATATTGTTGAGACAATTGAGGACTTCCAGAAGGGGGCGTCGAACAGAAATATTGTTGTTGAGCTGAAACAATCGCTGTCAGCAACGAATCCAATTTTTAAAGCCAAATAAAAAATGAAAACGAACGAAAGATTAATACTCGAGTGTAAGGCGTGGTCAAAGGAAAAAAGATTAGCCGACAAGAATTACTTCAAACGGTTAACCAAAATGAATGGCCCGGGGATTCTCTGGATCGGATCCAGCGATAGCCTTTTCTCAGTGAGAGAAATTACCAACACTGAGCCCGGCGAGATTCTTCTCTATCAGAATGTAGCGAACCAGGTGAGCCATGAAGATCCGAGTTTCATGGCGATGCTTGAACAGGCTCTCATTTCCGCGAAGATTGAATTGATCATTGTATGCGGGTATGGCAAATGCCGCGGAGTTATGGAGGTACTGCGGGAAGCAGACGACAAACCTTTTGTTAAAAGATGGTTGTCGGGACTGAACGCGATTTACTACGAGCACAAGGAAGAACTAGACAGACTCCCTATGGACAAGAGGGAAAAGAAACTTTCAGAATTGAATATCCAGAGGCAAATAACAAACTTAAGTGAAATCAACATCATCCGAAACTCCTGGGAACAACGCTCGGCACCCGTTCTCTTAGGTTGGTATTTTGACCTTCCGGAAGGTGAAATGAAGGAAGTCATCCGCCTGGAACCTCATCGCCAACCTGAAGAAATTTCCATGTATGGACAATAGTCTCAGCGCAAATATTGATCAATAAGTGACGTCGGATAATTATATTTGCGCCGATGAAAAAGAATTTTGTTGAAGAGCTGCGCTGGCGTGGAATGTTGCATGATATCACGCCTGGCACAGAAGAGCAATTATCAAAAGAGTCTACAGCCGGATACATTGGTTTTGATCCCACTGCCGACTCTTTGCACATTGGACACTTGGTGCAAATCATGACGCTCGTTCATTTCCAGAGATGCGGCCACAAGCCTGTAGCCCTGGTGGGAGGCGCAACGGGAATGGTTGGCGATCCTTCCGGAAAATCTGCAGAGCGCAATCTCCTGTCGGAAGAAGTTCTTCGACACAATGAAGCTTGTGTGAAATCTCAACTGGAAAAGTTCCTGGACTTCAGCAAGGCAGGCGGCGCTGAGTTGGTGAACAATTACGACTGGTTCAAGGAGTATAAGTTCCTGGATTTCATACGGGACATCGGTAAACACATTACGGTGAATTACATGATGTCGAAAGACTCCGTGCAAAACAGACTGGAGACAGGGTTATCGTTTACCGAATTCACTTATCAATTGGTACAGGGCTACGACTTCTACTGGTTGTATGAAAACATGAATTGTAAGCTGCAAATGGGTGGTTCTGATCAATGGGGTAACATTGTGACGGGAACAGAGTTGATCAGGCGAAAAGGAGGCGGCGACGCGTTTGCACTCACCACACAACTCATTAAAAAAGCAGACGGTACAAAATTCGGGAAAACAGAGGGAGGAAATGTCTGGCTCGATCCGAAGAGGACATCGCCATACAAATTTTATCAATACTGGCTGAATGTGTCTGATGAAGATGCAGTGACCTTTATTAAAATATTTACGCTCTTTAATAAAGAAGAAATAGAGGCTATTATTGCTGAGCACAACGCAGCGCCTAACCTCCGAAAATTACAGCAGGCGTTGGCTAAGGATATAACGGTGAGAGTACATTCCCCCGGGGAATATGACAAAGCGATAACAGCATCGTCGATCTTATTTGGCAATTCGACAACCGAAGATCTTCAAAGCCTTGACGAAGATACATTGCTCGCGGTATTTGAAGGCGTGCCGCAGACGTCCATTTCTAAAAGTGAATTTGAGAATTGTCCTAATGTAACTGACCTGCTTTCTGTTGCTACTAAAGGCATCATTTTTCCATCTAAAGGAGAAGCGAGAAAGATGATACAAGCGGGCGGTGTAAGTATCAACAAGATCAAATTGAGTGACCCCAATCAAAAGGCAGATTATTCGTTACTTCAGAATAAATATTTGTTAGCTCAGAAGGGGAAGAAGAACTACTTTCTTCTGAATATTGAATAGGCAGAAAAGAATGTTTACGCTAAAAAAGAGCTGCACTTGTGCAGCTCTTTAAGGTCAAATAGTTACCTGTCACTCCCCGAACAATTTGACACCAAGCGAAAACTGAATCACTGAGTTCTTAACGTCAATATCACTGGCATCCGCAATATTTGAAAGCCCAATGCAATAACGAGCCGCAGCGTTAAACTTTCCAAAATCAGCGCCCAGGCCCAGGTTGAAGCCAAAGTCTGTGCCCTTATATTGATCCTTAATGTCTTGCTCATCCCCATCCGCTTTCACTTTTGCGCTCAGCAAAAAGCCGAACTGCGGCCCAGCCTGAACATTAACTACACCAAACGAGTAAAGCACCATGACGGGAACAGAGATATAGGCACTGTTGATTTTTCCGTCACCTCCGTCCTCTTTGGCTCCCATAGCATTGTACAGCAATTCAGGTTGCAATGAGAGCACATCTGAAAATCCAATGTTTACATAGCCCCCAAGATGAAATGAAGCTTTCGAAGTGACACCTGGGATGTCGCCGGTCATGTTGGCGATGTTTAGACCCGCTTTAGCACCACCGCTGATTTCTTGTGCAATGGCACCTGATATAACAAGAGCAGTCATTGAAAGAGTTAACAGAATCTTTTTCATAGCTGTTTTTGGTTGGTTATTAATTTAATATATAAAAAAAGCCGCTAATTTCTTAGCGGCTCCATAAGCTGACGATCTAGCTAATTAGTCTCCGAATAGCTTCACACCAAGTGAAAGTTGGATAACACCGTTTTTTACATCAGCATTATCATCATCCGCTATATTGGACAGCCCAATACAATATCTGGCCGCTGCATTTAATTTTCCAAAGTTTGCACCCAGACCAAGGTTGAAGCCAAAATCAGTACTCTTTAAATAGTCTTTGTAATCAATTTCTTGGGAATCACCACCGCCCTCAACCTTAAGTTTAGCACTCATCAAGAATCCAACTTGAGGTCCTGCCTGGATATTGAAATTGCCAAAAGAATAAATCAGCATAACCGGAACAGAGATGTAGTTAATGTTGTACTTTCCGTCATATCCATCCTCTGAAGCTTTTGCACCAACTGAATTAAAAAGTAATTCTGGCTGTACGGACAGTGCCTCACTAAAAGCAACATTGACGTATCCACCAATATGGTAGGCAATTTTCATATCCGTGTTTGACACATCGTCTCCGTTTAGGTTGGCTAGATTTAAACCTCCCTTAAGACCCCCGCTAATACCCTGTGCAAGAGCACCAGCAGCAAAAAGAGCGACCATTGAAATAGCTAAAAAAATCTTTTTCATAGTGTAAATGATTTAGTTTATGGAGACAAATATGGTACTGGTCTCATTACTAAAAAATACTTAAACATTAGCCATGTAAGAAATTTTAAACCAGATACTTAAAAACTCCTTATAAACGGAAAAACCAGCCCAATGAGCCGGTTTTGATCCGATAACTATTTTAAGGTCGTGTACCTTTTTACTTTCCGAATTTAAAGAGCTTATAGCCCACCGAAACCTGCCACACCTGGTTCTTTATCTCGCTGGCAGAATCATCACTCACATCCGACAAACCGAGATTATAGCGTCCGTCAATCGTTAAGCCGAAAGGAAGGTCCCATCCAAGACCCAAGGCAAGGCTGACATCAGAACCCTTTAGCTCATCCTTGATGCTCTCGTCGCCTAATTTTGCTGAGGTTAAGAATCCGAACTGAGGGCCCGCCTGCAGATTGATGCCCGCTACGGTATACAATTTCAAAATTATCGGAATGTTCACGTAACTGAAGTTCGATTCAAAACTACCAAGCTGCGGATCTTTCACCTCAGAACCTTGCTGAGAAAAAATAATCTCGGGCTGAATACCAATCTTTGTGAATTTGATTAATCCAAATGCGCCTAAGTGATAGCCTGTCCGGTTGTTGTACGTTCCTGAAAGGTCGCTGACGTCCAGGTTAGCAAAGTTGAGCCCTCCTTTAACTCCCAGCGAAAACTGGGCCTGCGAAAAAACTGATGCCGACGAGCCGACGACACATAATGTTAAAAGTAAAATCCTCATTTTTTTCATAGCGATCTTATGATTTTAAGTTTAAAAAGTTTACTCAACAAATATGGGGCCATCGTAGAAAACCGGTTTTCAACTAAAAAGGGAAACTACATCGAAACACCTTAAGTCTATTAATCATTAAGGGCATCTCTAAAAACCTATTTTTTGTCACCTCATCCTTAGTCCTTCTCCTTACCGGAGAAGGTCAGAAGGAGTTTTTAGAGATGCCCTTAACGGTTGAAGTAAAGGGTAAATCCCACATTCAATCCGAAAGTGTTCGACTCGTTATCGCCAACGCCAATTGAATAACTTAACGATGGTTCCAGCGCGATATTGTCGGTAACGAACGCCGCGTAACCAAACTCAAATGGTACGCTGTTGTAGGAGTCTGAGTTATTGCTGTCCGTTGATGAAAACCCGAGCCCGGCAAATATTTTCCCATGGATATAGTACCGCCCGAACAACCCAATCGTCGTTGACGATCCATCGAAGTCACCTGCCGAGTATTTGGTGTAACCCAGGGAAAGTCCAACTGCCAGGTTGTCCATTACAAAGTATCCGCCCTTCAGATCAAGCAAAAAAACATTCACATTATCTGAACCTTCGGTGGAAGTGGACGAAAATCCGAGATTTGAAGAAGCTCCTACGAGAAAGGTCCCCTGGTTAATTTGTGCCACTACGCCTGTGACTGAAAGAATAGAAACAATGAGAAATAAAAGAATTGTCCTTTTCATACTTAATTAATTTTTATGGTTTGTGAATTGTATGCTTAAAAAAATGGCATCAGATGCCTGCTCTGAAAAATGGCTTACACCTGACCAGCGAAATCGTATGGTTTGAAATTCTTCATCGTGAATTCATATCCGATCTCCAACATTTGCTTTCCTTTGCCGATTTCAAATCCTCCGAACTTGGCTATTCCCGGAGGCTCAATCAAGACATTACACATCCGCTTACTGAAAGTAGTATTGCCGTTTATCGCGATCAGCAAACTTCGTTCAATGATAGCTTTTATATTCATTCGGTCAAAGTGGTCATCGATGGGATTACAATGCGATGCAATGATGAAATCACATTTGTCTTTAATTGGTTTAACGGGGAGGTTATCTTGTATTCCACCATCAACATACATCACGCCATTAACGGTAACGGGATTAAAAACAGCAGGGACACAGGAAGACGCCAGCACAGCCGGTATGAGTTCTCCTTCATCAAAATATTTAACCTGCCCGTTCACGAGGTCTGTTGCTGCTGCTGTAAGGGAAATCTTTAATGCATCAAAACTATTTTCCGGCATGTAGCGGAGCAGTTCCAGTCGAAGACCCTGAAGGCTCAGTAAGCCTGACAACGCCCACGCCGGCCTGACGGCTCTGAAATAGCCGGTAGATATTTGTTTAAATACCTCGTCGACCGGATAACCGTAAGCATACAATGCGCCAATGATGGAACCGGCGCTTGTTCCGGAAATATGCGAGAACTTTACGCCCATCTCCTCAAGCGCCTTGATCACACCGAGGTGCATCAGCCCCCTCGCGCCTCCTCCGGAAAGTACCAAACCTATCTTCATTGTCTCAAAGTAAAGTATTAAAGTACTTCCGCCAGGCGGTACGTTTTATCTAACCGCACTCCTTTTTCCGTGTGCTTTACAGTGCAGCATTCAAATGTTGGATCGTGCTCAAAGAACAGGATATAGTTATTATCCGCTGCTTCTTTAAGAAATCGTTCCTTTTCATCCATCGCGATCAACGGCCTCGTATCGTAAGCCATGACGTAGGGCACCGGAATATGGCCCACTGAGGGAATGAGATCACTCACAAAGCAAATCACCCTTCCGTTATAGGGGATCATCGGGATCATCATTTTATCTGTATGGCCGGACGCATAAAAGATTTCGAATTCATCAAACGGACTTTTGACGTTCGGATCTACATACTTTAATTGTCCGCTTGCTTTCATGGGAAGGATATTCTCTTGAAGGAAGCTGGCCTTCTCCCTTGGGTTTGGCTCTGTCGCCCACTTCCAATGATCGGCATTGGTCCAATACGTGGCGTGAGGGAATGTGAGGGCAGGCTTTTCCTCTTCATACTTCACTCCTCCGCCGCAATGATCAAAGTGAAGATGCGTTAAAAACATGTCGGTGATTTCATGAGGTGAAAATCCAACCTGATACAATGAATTAACAAGGGAATCATCGCCGTGCAGATAGTAATAACTAAAGAACTTTTCATCCTGCTTATCCCCAATTCCGTTGTCAATGAGAATTAACTTGTTGCCATGCTCAATCAGCAAGCACCGCATAGCCCATGAGCAGAGATTTTTTTCATCCGAAGGATTTAACCGGTGCCAGATGGATTTTGGTACAACGCCAAACATGGCACCACCGTCTAGTTTAAAAAAACCTGTATTGATGACGTGAAGCTTCATATTCCGCCTATCTCTATCTGGTTTAAGATTTTATCGATAAGCTGAGACGATTCCCGATATGCTTTTTTCCTGCTGATAAGCAAACTTTGCGTTATGCCTGCCATCGCCGCGAAAGATTGCGTCTTCATTAACCTGGCGTCAAACTGTCCACCTTGCTCAATAAGCGCAGGAATAATAAGATCCTGGAAATTTTTTAATCCAATCTCATCCAATTCTTTTATGGTTGTATAGTGCCCATTATATAGTTCTAAAAGATCTTTTCTGAAGGATAGGTCATTAATTCCTCCCATATCTCCCGAGCTAACAAGAGATTGGAATGTAAAATTGGTGGGATAAAAGGTAGGTTGACTTTGAAGACCTGTTACAAAGTAAGTCAAGGAATCAGAAGCACTGGTATCATTATTAATAAATCTGAAAACGCCGTTTATTTTATAGGATAGCGTATCAATAATCCGCAGTCCCTTCTCAAGCTCGACTTTATCTTTTAATAAATCCTCCTTCATTGAGCTAATAGATTCTTTTCTCCTTATCTCCTGAAGTTTGTTTATCTGACAGTCATTAAGAGCAAAAGCAATGTAGACGCCAATCATGATGGCCACCATGTTAACCAATTGGTTCATCCATTGAACTTTCTCTCTGCGTTTGGCCATGTTCTAAAATTGCGAAAAATAAAAAAACCGCCCTACAGCGGTTCCCTAAATATCTTATTGTGGAATTTTATTCTTTTACAACTCCCATCGCGCAGAATTTTTCTATGCGCTGTTCAATTCTTTTCTCCGGCGTCAATTTCAATAATGCTTTTACATTTTCTTTTATGGCCTTCTTCACCTCGGCAGCCATCCACTTTACATCTGTGTGCGCCCCTCCCAGCGGTTCTTTTATAATCCCGTCGATGAGTTTATTTTTCAACATGTCGGTGGCCGTCAGTTTAAGCACCTCGGCGGCTTGTTCCTTGTAGTCCCAGCTGCGCCAAAGAATTGATGAGCACGACTCCGGAGATATAACAGAGTACCAGGTATTCTCCAACATCAACACCCGATCTCCAATCGCAATTCCCAATGCTCCACCCGATGCACCTTCGCCAATAATGATGCAGATCACGGGCACCTTCAGCATAAACATCTCCTTAAGGTTTCTTGCGATTGCTTCTCCCTGGCCTCGTTCTTCCGCTTCCAGACCGGGGAAAGCGCCAGGCGTGTCGATGAATGTAACGATCGGCTTGTTAAATTTTTCTGCCAGCTTCATTAGGCGTAGAGCCTTACGATATCCTTCCGGGTTAGCCATGCCGAAATTCCGCATTTGCCTTTGCTTGGTATTCCTTCCCTTTTGCTGGCCAATGATCATGAAGGTTTGCCCGTCAACTGTTCCGAACCCTCCAACCATCGCCTTATCGTCACTCACGGTCCGATCGCCATGAAGCTCAATAAAATCTGTTGTGATTTCGTAAATATAATCTAATGTATATGGCCGATCCGGGTGTCTCGATAATTGTACCCTTTGCCAACCCGTAAGATTCTCAAATGTTTCCTTCTTAAGATCTTTGATTTTCTTCTCCAGCGCCTTGATCGCATCTTTCACATCGGCTTCGCTGTCGTGAGCAAGGTGCTTCATGTCTTCCAGCTTAGCTTCAAGTTCGGCTATGGGCTTTTCAAAGTCCAATAACATAGGGGGTTAAAGTTGAAGGCACAAAGTTAGAAGGATTAGGATATTCTCTTAGTGAAATGAGTAAAAT
>DASUGQ010000528.1:0-21140 GCA_036273935.1 Cyclobacteriaceae bacterium
AAATTGGGGAATAAACCCATTTTGCCCGATGGTGTAATTGGCAACACGTCTGATTTTGATTCAGAAAAGTCCAGGTTCGAACCCTGGTCGGGCAACCGGAAATCCCGCGTAAACGGGATTTTTTGTTAGTCAGAAAATACCCATAATGGCAGTCAAGATCGTCAGCGGAAGCTCTACCATCTATCTTGCGGAGAAGATCGCGCACGCATATGGTGAGCCTCTAACCAAGGTGATGTACCAGCATTTCAGTGATGGTGAAATGTCGCCCTTTATCGCTGAGTCTGTACGTGGCCATGAAGTTTTTATTATTCAATCGACTTTTCCCCCGGCAGACAATCTACTTGAGCTATTGTTGATGGTCGATGCCTCCAAACGCGCCAGTGCCTCTAGCGTAAACGTTTTAATTCCTTATTTCGGCTACGCCCGTCAGGACCGAAAAGATAAACCAAGGGTCTCTATCGCTGCCAAGCTAATTGCCAATCTCATCTCAGCTGCCGGGGCGGACCGCATCATGGCTTGCGACCTTCATGCTGACCAGATACAAGGATTTTTCGACATACCTGTGGATCACCTTGATGGATCTTACATATTCGTCCCTTATTTAAAATCACTAGGCTTAAAAGATATTATGTTCGCCTCGCCTGACGTGGGCGGTATTAAACGGGCGAGAAGCTTCGCGAAGTTCTTTGATGCAGATCTTGCCGTTTGTGACAAGTATCGAAAGGAAGCGAATAAAGTTAGCTCTATGCGGTTGATCGGTGAAGTTGAGGGCAAAGATGTAATCATGGTAGATGACCTGGTTGATACCGCTGGCACGATTTGCAAGGCGGCTTCCCTTTTGAAAGAGAAAGGCGCCAAATCCATAAGAGCCGTTTGCACTCACCCGGTACTATCTGCAAATGCCTATGAGAATATTGAGAGCTCAGTATTGGAAGAACTGGCTGTAACGGATACTATTCCGCTAAAGAAAACATCCGATAAAATAAAGGTTCTTACCGTATCTGATCTTTTTGCGAAAGCAATCCGAAAAATTCATGATCACGAATCGATCAGCTCACTATTTATCAGACTATAAATTTTTATTAACATAAACCATAAACAATTATGAAAACAGTTGAGATTATAGGGTATCGAAGAGCAAATCTCGGCAAGACTGAATCCCAAAATTTAAGGGAGGAAGGAAATGTCCCCTGTGTACTTTACGGAGGAGGTGAACAGGTTCACTTCTATTCGCCAATGTCTCTGTTCAGAGATGTCGTTTACACAAATGAAGCGCATTTTGTTCATCTCAATATTGAAGGTGAAGAATGCCAGGCGATTCTTCAGGAGGTTCAGTTTCACCCGGTTAGCGAAATTATTCTGCACGCGGATTTTCTTCGCATCGCAGAAGATCGCAAGGTTAAGATGAGCATTCCAACGCGGTTGGTTGGTCAGCCGAAAGGCGTGGAAAAAGGGGGAGCGCTCGTCAGGAAGCGCGCGACATTAAAAGTGTATGGATTCCCTAAGGATATGCCCGATCATATTGATGTTGATGTAACTGAACTCGATTTCCATCACGCTATTAAAGTGGCGGATGTAAAAATGGCTGGCCTCGAGTTTCTTGATCCGAAGGCATCATCAATTGCAGTGGTTGAAGTTCCTCGCGCCGCAAAAATGGCTGCCGAAGAAGCTGCGGCAAAACCGGCAGAAGGAACTGCAGCACCCGCTGCCGCCGGAGCGCCCGGAGCCCCTGCACCGGAAGCAAAGAAAGAAGAAGGAAAGAAGTAAGGCGGATATCTGCCCCTTTAAAAAGTCCCGTAATAACGCGGGACTTTTTTATTTTAGCGAAGATTGACTAACCCAACTCGAATGAAATATCTCATCGCAGGATTAGGAAACATTGGACCCGAATACGAATTGACTCGTCATAACATCGGGTTTTTGGTTCTTGATCAGTTGGCTGACAAATTCAATACCGATTTCTCAACAGCACGCCTTGCTGACAAGACCGAACTAAGGCACAAGGGAAGAACTCTTCACCTCATCAAGCCGAACACTTATATGAATCTGAGTGGAAAGGCTGTTTTATATTGGTTAAATGAATTAAAAATTCCCCGGGAAAATCTTCTTGTTGTCATGGATGATGTTGCACTCCCTTTTGGGAATCTGCGATTAAGGAGTAAAGGAAGTTCGGCCGGACATAACGGACTAAAAAACATTGAACTCATGCTTGAAGGCCAGGAGTACTCCCGCTTGCGATTTGGAATTGGTGACAACTTTCCGAAAGGCCATCAAGCCGACTATGTCCTTAGCAATTTTTCAAAGGAAGAATTTGAAAAGTTACCAGCACTGATCCAAAAAGCATTGGATATGATACTGGCATTCTGCACTATTGGTGTTGAAAAAACTATGACACAATTCAACGATTAAATAATATGAATAATGATATTCATCTTGCCATTCAGATTGTACCGTTACAAATCGAAGCTGGGCAACATCCGTATGCCATAATAGATAAGGCCATCGACGTGATTGATCAGTCAGGCCTGACTTACCAGGTATGCGCAATGGAGACGGTGATCCAGGGAAAGTACGACCGGATCATGAGCGTAATCAAAGAAGCACAACAAGTCTGTTTTGATGCCGGGGCCAATGAACTCATCGTGAACATAAAACTTCACATCCGCAAAGACGGCGACGTTACTTGGGGCGAAAAGATGGAAAAATATTCCGGGTGAAAGCATTATTCAGCTCAACTCACCGATGATCCCGGAGATACCAGGGATTCAGGCTGAAGGAGCCTGAGTTTACCATCCTTATCTTCTGCCATTAATATCATCCCCTGCGACTCGATCCCCATCATCTTACGAGGCGCAAGGTTGGCAATGAGCGTTACCTGCCTTCCAATGATCTCTTCAGGCGAATAATGTTGCGCGATGCCGCTGAGGACGGTGCGCTGGTCTATACCGGTATCGATCAGCAGTTTCAAAAGTTTGTTTGACTTCTCCATTTTCTCGGCCGACAAAACTTTTCCAATTCTGATATCTAGTTTGGCGAAATCATCAAAAGCTATTTGGGGTTTCAACGGGAGTACTCCATTGTCTTCGTTCTCCATTTTCTTTTCTTTCTTCTTAAGCTTATCAATTTGCTTCTGGATGTCTTCGTCTTCCACATTGCGGTAAAGCAACTCAGGCTTGCCTAGCTGGTGATTCACAGGGACTGTTCCGATCAATTGTTCTTTTCTCCAGAACGTTGTCCATTGCGTCCTCAATGATTCACTGTTCAACTGTTTGTGAATTCCTTCAGCTCCGCCCGGAAGGAAAGGTTCACAAGCCATCGCAATATTCCCCACAATAGTAAGGGAATAATTAAGGACACAACCGACCGCTTCCATATCATCTTTGGCAAGCTTCCAGGGTTCAGTATCGGCGAGAAATTTGTTACCAATCCGCGCAAGGTTCATCATGTGAAATTGTCCTTCGCGAAAGCGAAAGTTCTTGAGCGAATCAATCATCTCATGAACGGAAACATTGAGATCACTATCCGCCTGTTGATATGTCTTCAATATTTTCCTTCTCACGTCATTTGTCGCAGGTAGTTCATGGTCAGATGGAACCTTCCCATCAAAAAATTTCCAGGTCAACACCATCACCCGATTGACAAAATTTCCAAGGATGGAAACCAATTCGCTATTAACCTTTTGTTGGTAGTCCTTCCACGTAAAATCTGCATCTTTCGTTTCAGGCGAGATTGATGTCAACACATAACGAAGTTCATCTTTCCTGCCCCGAAATTCAGCCAGGTATTCATGAAGCCATACTGCATGGTTACGTGATGTTGAAATTTTTTCGCCTTCAAGATTAAGGAATTCGTTGGCAGGGACATTGTCCGGTAATATATAATCACCGGCCGCTTTCAGGATAGCAGGGAAGATGATGCAATGGAAAACAATGTTGTCCTTGCCTATAAAATGAATGAGACGTGTTTCGGAATCTTTCCAATACTTTTCCCAGCCGTCGGGCTTCAACTCCTTCGTCGCTGATATGTAGCCAATCGGCGCGTCAAACCAAACGTACAACACCTTACCAGCTGCATCCGGCAGGGGAACTGGTATACCCCAATCGAGGTCGCGTGTAATTGAACGCGGTTGCAGACCCTGATCGATCCATGATTTGCACTGCCCGTACACATTCACCTTCAAATCATCCTTGTGCCCTTCTATCAACCACTCCCTCAGCCATGCTTCATATTTATCAAGCGGAAAATACCAATGTTTTGTTGGGCGAAGTACAGGTGAATTACCGGATACTGTAGATCTTGGGTTAATTAATTGGCGTGGACTCAAGCTTGTGCCGCACCGTTCACATTGATCACCGTAAGCATTTTCAAAACCACAGTTCGGACAAGTTCCAATGATGTAGCGATCAGCAAGAAAAATCCCCTCCTGCTCGTCATAGTATTGATCTGAAGTTTCCTCAAGAAAAATTCCCTTATCATAAATGTTTTTGAAAAACCCCTGGGCCGTTTCATAATGAACGGCATTTGAAGTTCGCGAATAGATATCGAACGAAATCCCGAAATCCTCAAACGTCTTCTTCATCAACTCATGATACTTGTCCACAAAAGCCTTCGGACTGACACCCTCCTTTTTGGCCCCTAATGTAATGGCTACACCATGTTCGTCTGAACCACAAATGTAGATCACATCTTCACCGCACAATCTCAGGAAGCGCACATAGGTATCGGCGGGCAGATAAGCCCCTGCGATGTGACCAATATGGAGTGGACCATTGGCATAAGGTAACGCTGACGTTATTGTATATCGTTTGAATTCCTTCATCATGTCTAAAGATTACAGATGCATTCACCTGAACGCAAGGTGCAAAGATGATAATTGATTGGAATCAAAAAAAATTCCTAGACGACAACTTCTTTTCGCACCCGGGAAGTGCTGAGGGAAAATTTCACAAAGAATTCGGTATGCCCCTCCGGTGTGGTTCTGAGGTCAATCTGCCCACCTATCTTTTCAGTTGCTGTCTTTGTGAGGTATAGCCCGATGCCGCCGGTACCGGAACGCTCGGAAGCTCTTGAAAACATTTGAAAGATTTTGTCCGGATTTACCTGGCTGATGCCAATTCCATTGTCGATGACACGAACCTTCAGGTAATTGCCATCCCTTTCCACCTTTATCTCAACAAAGGGATCAATGCGATCAGAGTCATTGTAGAACTTGATTGCGTTATCAATCAGATTTTCAAGGATGATTCTGACAAGTTCCTTATCCGAATAAAAGGTGATTCCATTTTCAATGGTCTTCCGGATATTGAGCTTCGGTGGCAAGCCCCGTTTTCTTTCCAGGATGATAACGTCGTCAACGATCTCATTAAAATCGATCGCCTCATAACTGGCAGATGAATTGTTGATCTGGTTGATAATTAAAAGTCTGGTGAGAATGGTGTTTAGCTTCTCTGCTGTAAAATCCAGCTTTTGAAAATACTCCAAAGCCAAATGATCCTTCACATCCATGATAGCGACATTGCACATCCCTTTCAAACTCGCTAACGGTCCCCGTATGTCATGGGAGGTTTTATAAATAAAATTATCCAGCTCATCGTTGACGCGTTTGAGCGCTTCATTGGCGCCCTGCAGTTCAATGGTCCTTGCATCGACCATCTTCTCAAGATTTCGATTCAAAGAGGTGAGCTGTTTGTTTTGATCTTCTATTGTTTCTTTGGCAGCCGATAAGGCTTTATTGACTTTCTTTTTTACCAAATTACTTCTGTAAAGAACAAATACGAGAAGACCGGCCAGGACGGCGATGATGGCAACCGCTATGTTAAATCTTCTGCTCTGAACCAGGGCCTGCTCCTTGGATGCAATGATAGCAATGTTCTCGCGCTCTTCATATTTGGTTTGAACTCTTGCCAGGTTTCTAATGACCTGATCATTGAGAATACTGTCATTCAGCCTGATGTATTTGTCCTGGTAGTATGCTGCCTGCTGGTAATCTTTCTTACTAAAATATAGATCCGCCAGCGCGCTGTAGACATCTTTTTTAGGCTGATTATAATCAACACTATCAAGAATTGATTCCGCCTCCTTCAAGTATTGAAACGCTTTTACAGTGTCTTTTTCCCGCAGGCTTATATTCTGAAGCTGTGTTAACGTTATTATTTCGAAGCGCTTATTGTTGTCACGATGTGCAATTTCATAAGCAAGTCTGGTGTGTTTTTTTGCATCGCTAATATTTCCCATCGATGCATAAGCGCCCCCAAGCGTCGAGTTGCCTTCTGTTAAAACAGCATCTGTACATCCTCCTTCGCACAAAGTTAACGCCTGAGTTAAGTAGTCTATTGCTTTTTGATACTCCCCCAACGCATCGTAACATATTCCTATGTTGATCATGCAACGCTCAAGATCGTAATCGTCATTTACTTCATGCTTGAGTGCAAGTGAACGGTGAAAATACTCAAGGGCCTTTTCAAAGTCCGCCAGGTGAATGTACACAATACCAATATTATTACAGGCTATGCTTATCTCACTCTTATTGCCTTCAGCCTCACGGATAACGAGCGACTGCAGATTATAATCCAATGCCTTGTCATAGTTCGCTCTGTAGGTATGAGTCAAAGCAAGTTGGTTGAGCACAAACTTCAATTGTTCTGTATTGTTATTTCGTCGCGCCACTCCTAAAACGTAGTTCAATGTTGTCAGCGCTCCGTCAAGATCATTCAATTTAGTTTGGAACATTCCTTTAACTCTCCCAGCCTTGACCATATTTGCGCTATCACCAGTACTTAAGGCAACGTGATAGGCTTGATCAATATAGGATAAAGCAGCAACCGCATTTGACTCACTATTGATCTTCGCCAATTGATATAAAACATTAAAGCGGTCGATCCCTTTTGCCGTTTCCAGAACATCTTTCAACGAATCCTCAGCATCACTTTGAGCAGAAGCAACGACCATTGATCCGAAGACTCCCAAAAAAAATAAGGTCTGGGCGATTGAAAATTTAAAAAAGTTACGGTACACAGGTAATTTCTAAAATTTTATTAATCAAAATAGCTCAAATACATCTTGCACCTTTGACATACAATTTAACGAAACCGAAAAATAAACAAAAACCTAAAACCAATCCTATATGAAAAAGCTATTCTACATTCTATTGTTGTCCCTGGCCAGTTCAATCGCTTTCACAGCATGTACCGATGAAGATGTAAAGCCTGCAAAACCCATCAGTGGCGGTGGTGGTAGCACTGACCCAATGTAATACAAACTATTAAAGCATTTTAAATTAACGAATTATGAAAACGAAATCAATATTATTCGCCGTAGCTGCCCTGATCCTTCTGTCATTCACCTTTGTTTCAAAGCAAACGAAAGAAACTTCAAAAGCCGAAGCCAAGCAAACAACTCAAATCAGCACGCAGGCTAAAGGTGGCCTGGCCATGGAAGATAAGTGGTAATTCAAAGCTGACGCTCAATTAAACATTAAGAGAAGGTACATTGCAAGGTGTACCTTTTTTAGTTGGTCTCTGATCAATTTTAAAGAAAATTGCATTCACTGCAAGAAAATCACCTTTGATTAACACTTTTCCCAGGCCAACAATAATCGATCCTATATAACAGGATTTTACCCAATCCCATCGCCGCCTGCCCGATAGCCCATTTTAAAAACTTTAACAGACATTCTATCTATTTTTTATGCAGGTGATAACAAAATTCATCTATGAACAGTCGAAATCCGATGATGAATGTCCCAAAATTGAAATGAAAAGTCCCACTATGTGTGTCAGGTCAGTGTATGATTATGGGCCTTTTTGCAACTTTAGTAAAAATAATTGGATATAATCCCAGAAATATTACACCGAAATTACAGTGTTTCTAAGCTAAATCGGTTACCTCCTTATGTGGAGTTCGGGGGCTTAATTGAAGTATTTGAAACAATTCAGCGTCGCGGATATAGCCTGGGTTAGGCGTCGTTAAAAGCTTGTCGCCTGCAAAAATGCTGTTGGCGCCGGCAAGAAAACATAGTGCCTGCTCTTCAAGATTCATACGGACGCGCCCTGCTGAAAGCCTGATCATCGCCATCGGCATAATAATGCGCGCCGTTGCAATCATTCTTACCATCTCCCAAACGGATACCCTAAGCTGTTGTTCAAGCGGTGTTCCTTCAACTGGTACGAGTGCGTTTACCGGAACTGATTCAGGATGCTCGGGTAAATTTGATAATGTATGAAGCATTGCTATGCGGTCTTCTGTTGTTTCACCCATGCCTATTATTCCGCCGGAACATACCGATATTTTTGCTTTACGAACATTCCCGATTGTATCCAGTCTGTCTGCATATGTGCGAGTAGAAATTATTTCTGAATAGAATTCCTCACTCGTGTCAAGGTTGTGATTGTAGGCATACAACCCGGCGTCCTTCAATTTGAGCGCTTGTTCATGGGTAAGCATTCCTAATGTACAGCAGACTTCCATATCCAATGCGTTAACTCCTTTTACCATTTCAATAACTTTGTCAAAGTCCGTGTTATCCCGCACTTCTCTCCAGGCCGCACCCATGCAAAACCTCGTACTTCCTGATGCTTTTGCCTCCTTTGCCTTGTCAAGTACGTCACTTACATCCATTAATTTATGCACCTTGACATTCGTATGGTAGCGCGCAGCCTGAGGACAATAGGAACAATCTTCAGGACATCCGCCCGTCTTTACCGAGAGCAAAGTGCATACCTGTACTTCCTGAGGGTCATGAAACAGCCGGTGGATCGAAGCCGCATCGACAATCAATTGAAGTGCCGGTCGGTTATAAATTTCAGTAATCTCCTGGTGTGTCCAGTCGTTCCGGATTTTTTTACTCATCAGATTCCGTATTTGTTATTGCAGTGTAAACTCAAATGGCAGTCGCGCCTGTGACCCTTTGTATTCTTTTATTTTTTTCCAATGCTGATAAAAAATATAGTGATCACCCAATTCTCGCCGTATCGAACTTACCTGTGAACTTTCCTGCGCCTCACTCAATAATTGTTCGATAAATGATTTGGGTTTCGGATAGAATCTGACTTTATAGTCGTCAGCAATATCGGCCTTCTCTGCGGCAATTCTTAGCGCGTCATAAAATCCTCCCAGCACATCAACAAGTCCATGCTCTCTGGCCTGGATTCCCGTCCACACACGGCCGGCTGCAACCTTTCGGATTTCATCCTTCGAAGTATGCCTCCCTTGCCCTGCCTTATCCAGGAACTTCTCGTAATTTTCGTCAAGCATCTCCTGCCAGTGACGTTTCTCCGCGTCAGTCAACGGTCTCGTGACTGTATACATTTCACCGAACTCACCCGTCTTGATTTCTTCAAACGTGATACCCAGTTTATGGTCGAAGAAATTGCTCATGTCAAACATGATTCCGAAAATTCCGATCGACCCGGTAACGGTTTCTGGTTGGGCGACTATCGTGTCGCAGGCCATCGATATGTAGTAGCCCCCAGATGCTGCAAAATCACCCATGGAGGCAATTACTGGTTTCTTTTCGGAGGCAAGCAATACCTCGCGCCAAATCATATCAGACGAGCGGTATTCTCCGCCAGGGGAATTAACGCGCAATACAATAGCCTTAACCCGATCATTTTCACGAGCCTTCCGTATTTCATCGACGTATGTGTCGGCGCCAATCACGGGATCGGATTGATCAGCTGAACCAGGGACTATAGTACCTTCCGCGACAATCACTGCTATTTCGTTCTTTGAGGCACTTGACACGGAGAAGCTCTTGTGGTATTTATGGTAGTTCACAAAAGAAATATCGTCATCCTCCCCGAGGTCAAGTTTGTTTCTAATAATTTCATGAAATTGATCTTTGTAAAGTAAAGAATCGACCAGTCCCATAGCCACTGCGTCAGCTGCATTTCGAACCAGCATTTTATCGGATATCTCCTTCAATTTACCAAGTGGAATATTTCTCGATTCTGAAATATGAAGGAGCATGGTCGAATAGATCGAGTTGATCATTTCGCTCAACTGAAGCCTGTTTTCATCACTCATTTTCTCCAGCAAGAACGGCTCTACCGCACTTTTAAACTCGCCTACTCGGAAGACTTCCGGTTTTATCTCAAGTTTATCAAACAACTTCTTAAAGGAAGTGAAGTTTGCAGTGAGTCCGTTAAATTCAAGGTCTCCTTCAGGATGCAAATAGATTTCGTCAGCTGCAGAGGCTAAATAATAGGCACCTTCCGACATAACCTCGTTGTAAGCAACAACCCATTTACCGCTTTTTTTAAAGTCAAGCAACGCCAACCTTATCTCTTCAAGTGTCGAATAAAATGTCACCGGTTGGTTCACTTCCAGATAGATACCTTTAATTTTCGGATCGCCCTGGGCGTGCCGGATGGCCTCATGAAGTTGCATCAACCCGATGTTGGGTTCGGCAACGCCCGGTAACGGAATCGGGGTGTCCCGTTGTAATTCATTAATGGGTCCATTTAGCTTTAGGTGAAGTACGGAATTGTCGGCAATAACCTCTTCCCTTTCTTGCGTCGCTACAGAGATCAGCAGAATAAGGAAAACGATAAGCAACATCATAGCGACCAATGCACCGAGGCACGAGGATAAAATGTTTTTTAAGAAACCCATAATAACTTTAATTAAGACTCAAAATAAGTAAACCCTGACCGATTAAAAAAGTATGTTTGACGTATGGTTCAAAATGGATTGAACGACGCTTTTCTTTTGCTTGGATCTAATCTTGGCGACGTCCGTCAAAATATGATCGACGCTCAAAAAAAAATCACTGAGTCAATTGGTCCCATCGTAACGAAATCATCAATCTATAAAACTGCCCCCTGGGGCATCACCAATCAACCAGAATTTCTCAACCAGGTGGTCTTAGTTAACACTTCTCTGGATCCAACAGCTTTACTTTCAAAAGCAATGTCCATCGAGCATGAAATGGGAAGATTGAGAAAAGAAAAATGGCAGGCAAGGATAATCGACCTTGACATACTGTTTTATAACGACGAGATAATAAATGAAAAAAACCTAACCATTCCACATCCGGGAATACCCGTTCGGAGATTCACCCTTAAGCCCCTCGTAGAAATCGCGCCGGATTATATTCATCCCGTATATCTCAGGAAGCTGTCTGACCTTTTGAATGAATGCGATGATCAGTCCCCGGTGACTCAGACTGACCTATAAGCTGTCAGTTTGTACCTGGGGAGAAATTTTCTTAACAAGACCCTGCAGGACCTTTCCGGGACCACATTCATAATAAGCTGTTGCTCCATCCGCAGTCATTCTCTGCACGGATTGGGTCCATCGAACGGGGGCGGTGAGTTGGGAAATTAGATTTTCTTTAATCTCCGCGATATTTGTCGATGGCGACGCATTTACGTTTTGATAGATTGGACAAGTCGGCTGACTGAATGTTGTGGATGCAATTGCCGCTTCAAGTTCTGCACGCGCAGGCTCCATTAGCGGAGAATGAAATGCTCCGCCCACCGGCAAGATTACAGCACGTTTTGCCCCGGCCGCCTTCATCTTATCACAAGCTATCTCAACTCCTTTCATGGTCCCCGAAATGACAAGCTGTCCCGGGCAATTATAATTAGCCGGCACGACAATCTCATCTTTGATGGACGCACAGATCTCTTCAACAACAATATCGTCAAGTCCAAGAATGGCTGCCATGGTGGAGGGATTTATCTCACAGGCATGTTGCATTGCCGTAGCCCGTTTTGAGACAAGCATCAATCCGTCTTCAAAGGAAATAGCCCTGCTGGCAACCAGCGCCGAGAATTCTCCTAACGAATGACCCGCAACCATATCCGGCCTGAACTCGTCACTCGTGACCGCCGCCGCAACCGAGTTGACAAAAATAGCCGGCTGCGTTACTTTAGTTTGTTTTAACTCCTCAGCTGTTCCATTAAACATGATGTCAGTTAATTTGAACCCGAGGATTTCATTTGCGTGATCAAAAAAAGTCCTTGCTGCCGGAGTTGACTCGTAAAGATCTTTGCCCATTCCGATGAACTGTGAACCCTGGCCGGGAAAAATGTAGGCCTTCATAAGTTGCTGGTGATCATTTTTTTCGGAGACGAATTGAATTCGGAAGCAAAAATATAAATTCCTTCGGCATTACAAGAATCTTTGCCGAATCTCAGGAGTTGGAATCATGCATTCATTTCTTTTTCCAAAAATGCGATAACGTCGTTTTGCTACCCATCGATAAATCCCATCGCGAATGAACAGGGGAATTATCCTTCCAACTGAATACATCCAAGGCCACGGCAGTCTGAATTCACGCACGATTTGCAATACAGCTTCACTTTGCTGGTATGCTTTTCCATTGCGGATAAAAATGATACTATGAAATTCACCATCGTGAAACCCACACCTCTCAAGTAATAACTTGCCGGCATCGGATTGTAATGCGGCAAATTTTATTTTCCCGTACGGATCGTGTTTGATTATAAACTGGACAGACGCATTGCAAAGGTTGCACACGCCGTCAAACAAAACTATTCGTTCACTCATTTAAGAATGTGAACCCAACCTTTTATCGTTTGGTTTCGCTTCGACGGGTCGATTGTGATGAATGTAACGTCAGCTATGTAATAGTAGATGCCGGTCGACAACTCCCTCCCATTATTGTCCCTGCCATCCCAGTCAATATAGATACTTCGCTCACCTCCCGATCGGTAACTATAAACTTCCTTTCCCCAGCGGTTGAAGACTTTGAAATCTACACGGTCTACAAAACGAGCACATTTCGTCTCGTCGGTTATTCCACCGCATTCATATTGACCTGATTCGCCCGGCAAAGCAAAACGACTTTTATCGCTGTATGCACTAAAGACATCATTGCACTTGTCACCATTTGGTGTGAAAATGTTTGGCAGCTCATAATAAGGACAATTGTCAATGCAAACCGGATCACTTAATTCCCCTTCATTACCGGAGCGATCGACTGCTGACACTTTATAGCATCGCGCATGGGACGGCAGATTTTCATCGACATAGAACAGGTCTTTCACATTTGTCGCCAGAAGGGCAAAGGTGCCTCCCTCAGAAGATGCGCTATAGATCTTATAATACGATATATCGTTCTGACAGGTCCCTTCATTGGGTCGAGTCCACTCTATCCTATTTGAAAAAACGGTTTTGGTGCATTGATCTGATGGATAGTTATCACAATCCGGGGCGTTGATGGCAACAGGTGTTTCCACTTTGCACGGAGGAATGGCATCGCTCGGCTGCGCACAAATTATCTGTGAAAAATTTATGAGTGGTTCGTCAATCTGAGGATTGCCATAAGCTCCTTGGGTCATCACACGATAGCAATAAACCTGATCGTCATGCAGCGGTTCATTATTATACTGTCCTTCATCAATATAAATGAATCCATTCACGTTGACATTTACATTGTCGATCAATTCCAGTTCGTCTTCCGTTGCGCCTTCCGGACCCCGATAGATCGAGTGCATGGGGTAATTTGGTGTGTTATTTGACCAGGGAACAAAAGCAGACCAACTAAGTTCAATACGCTGCAGTTCAGATTTGGCCTCCAGCCTTACCGATGAAGCAACTGCAGAAGAATCAATAAAACCGCCGCCAGCGTCGTAGGCCAAAATCACATAATTGTAAATTTCATCTGTCGTGTTTAGTCCGTTGTCAACAATCGAGAGTGAGGTTGTCTTCACTCCATTGGTGACATCGACAGTGGGTGTACCCGTAAAACCAGTTCCCCTGAAAACCAGGTAACTGTAGGGCGGCGGAAATTGACCGGGGTCTGCGTCAAAAGGTTCTCTCCATTTGACAGTAATCTGTCCTTCGGCCTGATCTGTCTTATCTATCGTTACGTTGGTCACAATCGGTGCGTCCGCGAGAATGGGTCCCACACAAATTTCTTCTGACATATAGCTTTCACCACCTTTTGGCGCCGGGAAAACAGCTACGAGCCGATAGCAGTATCGTGCTCCGGGGGCAAGTCCTTGCCCTCCATTGTTGTCAACATAGTTGGAAGCACCGCTGATTGGAACTTCTTTGATCAATTCATACCCGAGAAAATCGGGCATCCCGGTTTCGCAGTTGGAAGGGTCATAGGGGAAACTGTCAACTCTCCTGTAAATTTGCATTGTCTGGGCATTGGTGCAAGTGTAATCCTCCCAATCCAATGCAGTGCTTCGTTGGCTCGGATTCAAAGTGGCCGTTTGCCAAACCGGTTTAGGTCCAACTACCTTGATATTCCAGGTTTTGAATGTCACGAGCTTTGGCCCTGTATTTCCCGGATTGTCCGTTATCTTGAATACGACCTGATAAGGCTGCTCTTTAACATGATCGCATATCGTATTCCATTCAAAATCCAATTCATACGGTGGATTCGAAGGTCTGAATTCTGGTGTTGGTGATATGGTCGCAGGCGACTGGGCTGAGCCGAAGTTAAAAATCTCTGAAAAAGCTTCAATTTTTACCGGATGATTTTCAGGATCTATTCCAAATATTTTGGCTGATAATTTTGTGCCCGCCTCCACGCATGTGTCTGCCGGAATGATCAAATCGGGTCTTTCATTGTCACAGTCATTAACAAGGATCTGCATATCACGGCGAACAAAGCCAACCTGCACCCATCCTTGTCCGGCAATTTTTCTCCATTCTTTGATCACGAAGGCGATGTTATATTCTCCGGCCTTGCCCGGAGAATTCCACTCGATCGTGCCCGTCACGGGATCAATAACAAATGATGGCGGTCCATCACCATTCTCGTTTCCTATGTCATAATCGGTGTAAAATTGTCTCGGTGAATTGGCAGCAGGGTCCTGGTATCTTACAACAGGAAGATCGTTGTCACTATAAGGAACTACCAATTCATAGGAGAGGCTATCACCATCAGGATCGTAGGCACCGGGATTATGAAAAAATGCAACGCCGGTACAAGCCTGGTCGATAGGGGCAACAAGTAATCGAGGGGAATTATTACAACCCAGGAAGGGATCAATAATGACTTGTGTCTCAATATAAAATCGCGTATTGACGGAGTTGTCCATGTTAAGCACGCCTTCGTTACGGTTTGGCTCGCGATAACTGATGGTATATACGCCCGGGCCCGGAAAGGTATGGACGATCGTGAAGGAAGCTGTTCCAATAGCCGGCCCTAAATCGGGTCGAAGGGTATTCGGGGTCTCCGGCACAAGCATCGATTCGCCATCACCAAAATCAAGTATATCCTCCTCACCTGTCCTTCCACCAAATAATACGGAAGAGCCTGTGTTGGTATAGACTGTGACCGTAATAATGAACTGGAGGCTTGAACAATTTTCGCGAACGACGGTAATCTCACCCGCGCGAAGGTGTGTGGCATGAACTTGATAGAGTCCGGCAAAACCAAAAATTGCCGCGAAAAGGAAAATTTTAATAAATATTGATCGCAATCTCATACCTCACCGGTGTCCTGAATAGAAAACAAAATTTAGATGACGGGGTTACAATATACTTGCTTCCGGGCAACTTTGAAAACCTTACAATTAACGGTTTTTATGCCAATTTATTCTACCAAAAGAGAAATCAATGTTAAAGGGATTCCGGTCAATGCCATCGCAAACCAGAGGAAAAGAGTTTCCTGTATCGGGGGCCTCAGTTTTTCCTTACTAACTTGCCAACGAAACAATGTAATCATGAGAGTCATCGGTGAACTACCTCATCCGGATTTTAAAATCACGATATTCCTTTGGAACAACCGCTACCTGATCAAAATTGAGCACGGGTATCTGGAGCAGACTTACAAGATCGACCAATTCGACCTCGAAGAAAAGGACCTCAAAAATATGGTTGATAAAGAATTTCTGGATCAGGTGTCCGACCGGTTTCAAGCTATGCATAAGTCCCTTCAGGAGGCCCTTCAACGGGTTGAAAATCAAACGAATTGAGAAGCAATGGAAGATTTTGTGTTATTTTGCAACCCCAATGGAAGTAGTTGAGACGAAAAATAAGAACAAGAGGTACAAACCCATCCTTGAGGATATTCCTGATTGGCCTGTCTATCAACTAAGCAAGAACCGAAAGGAATTTGTAGACGAAGTCGCGCGTATCGCCTTGGGGCGGGTGAAGAGTCTTCGGCCCTCAACAAAACAACTTGCCGATGAACTGGAGGCAACCATTTACCGGGAACAGCAGCGAATGAAAAGAAATCGCTGGCGCGTTGATCCGCCTGATGAACCAAGATTCTGGTCGAGACTAAAAGAAGAGATGGTTGCATTGGCGGGGAAATCACAAGAAGAAACAAGTGCTAAAATTGATGAACTGCTTGATAAGATCGTATCCCGGTATTCGAATGAGATTGCCGGAAACTTTAAGCCAAGTTCATTTCGATTTGCCCGCGAGGTGGTTAAATTCTGGTTTTCCCGTTTATTAAATGGAGCTCGTGTAAAGAAGTTTGGGGCATTCTTCCGCAATCAATATACGCTTCGTGATAAGATTCACATCGTTGGTAAGGCAAAACACCTTCGCAAGTTAGCCAAGCGAGGCACCGTAATCATGGTGCCCACCCACTTTAGCAATCTTGATTCTGTCTTGATCGGCTGGGTCATTCATTCCCTCGGGCTACCAGCCTTTATTTATGGAGCAGGATTGAATTTATTCAACATAAAGATATTTGCGTACTTTATGAATAGCCTCGGCGCGTACAAGGTAGATCGAAGGAAAAAGAATCTTCCCTATCTCGAAACGTTGAAGTCGTATTCGACCCTTGCTATTCAGAAAGGAGCACACAGTTTATTTTTTCCGGGAGGTACTCGCTCCCGTTCTGGGTTGATCGAAAAGAATCTTAAACTTGGATTGTTGAGCACAGCCATTGAAGCTCAACGTAATATCTATCTGACTACGCCGCCGGGTACGGAGCCAAGAAAAATATTTGTCGTCCCTGTCACGCTCAATTATCATTTTGTGCTGGAGGCCCCTGATCTGATCGATGATTACCTGGCTACAAAGGGACAGGATCGTTACCTGCCGGAACAGGACAGGTATGGTAGCTGGCAATTGCTTCAATTTCTTTTTAAGTTTTTTACCAAGGGATCAAATATTTCTGTTTCCATTGGACAAGGGCTGGATATCATGGGCAATTATGTCGATGATGAAGGCAATAGTCTTGATAGCGATGGCAGAATTATTGACACGGAAGATTATTTCAAGTCGAATGGTGAAATAACGGTTGACCATCAGCGAGAAGATGAGTATACCCGCATGCTTAGCCATAAGGTTGTACAGGAGTATCATCGAATTAACCGCGTTTTCTCAAGTCACCTGGTTGCTTTTGTCGCTTTTGAAATGTGGCAAAAGAAATATTCCAAGTTGGACCTGTTCGGATTGTTGCGCCTTCCTGAAGAAGGTGAGGTGCTCAATTATGAGGAGTTCAGGACCACATGCAAAAGAATACGCAAGCAGATCTCACGACTAAAAAAAGAAGGAAAGGTAAATATGGCTACGCACCTGAAGGAAGACATTGATTATGTCATCCGGCACGGATTGGATAACGTGGGAATCTTTCACTTAAAACGTCCACTCCTTCTGAACAAAGAAGGCAATATTATAACACAGGACTTTAACCTTCTATATTATTATCACAATCGCCTCGTCGGCTATGACCTCGAGAAGTTCGTCTGATGCCAAACCGGTCGGTGTAATCGGCGCCGGAAACTTCGGAAGTGCAGTAGCCAACCTGCTCGCCCGCCACAGCGAGGTATTGTTATATGCCCGTGACGAAAAAGTCATTAGCAGGATTCGCGAAAACCGGGAAAACCGCGGACATAAGATGCACAAGAATGTTGTCCCAACGAACAACCTTGCCCAAATCGCAAAAGACTGCGAGGTTATTTTTCCAATTATTCCCTCAGAACATTTTCGAGCGATGATGAAAAAACTCTCTCCTCATCTTCATCCCTATCACGTGTTGATTCATGGCACTAAGGGGTTCGATATCACGCTTCCCAAATCACAAAAGCTTGATTCTATTATGAAGCTGGATCGAAGCCATGTAAAAACAATGAGTGAGGTGATTCGGGAGGAAAGTGTTGTAGTTCGCGTAGGTTGCCTGGCGGGGCCCAACCTTGCCAAAGAGCTTGCTGACAAACAACCCGCTGCAACGGTTATCGCCAGTCATTTCGATGAAGTCATTTCTATTGGTAAGAAACTCTTAAGGAATGATTCATTCCAGGTTTATGGAAACAAAGATTTAGTTGGCGTTGAGTTGGCTGGTGTGTTAAAAAATGTTATCGCCATTGCATCCGGCGCACTTAGCGGAATGGGTTACGGCGAAAATGCAAAGGGATTGTTGATTAGCCGTGGTGTAATTGAAATGATTTACCTGGGAAGGGCGTTGGGCGGAAATACAGAAGCTTTTCTTGGATTGGCCGGCATTGGAGATTTAGTAACGACCTGCAATAGTTCGTTGAGCCGTAATTTTCAGGTTGGCTACAAGCTGGCAAAAGGTATTACGCTAGATGAGATTATGCAGAGCACCGATGAAATTGCAGAAGGTATAAACACAATTCGAATTGCCAAGAAATGTGCCGACAATTACAAAGTCAAAGCACCTATCACGAGCATGTTGCACAAGGTGCTCTTTGAAAACCTAACTGTTGCAGAGGCGCTTCAATATCTCATGCGCTATCCTCTTGATGTTGACATCGATTTCTTGTAATGCACAAACGCGCATCCCGAAGTTAACAGAATCAGCGCTCTGAAATTACTGCAGAGACAGCCTGACTATCAATTTTTCCTGCCGCCTTGCAAAGCAGATTGTAAAGCCGTGCGATTTGTGTACTACTGTCATAGTGCTGGCGGATATGTTCGCGAGCAGCCTTTCCCATCTCCACAGCAACAGAAGGATTTTCAATTAAATATTCCATATAGCGCGCCGTTCCTTCCTCATCATGTTCAGGCACAAGAAAACCGGTTTTACCATGAACGATTGCATCTTTAATTCCTCCATGCAATGTACTTACCACTGGCAAACCGGTGGCACACGCCTCGAGTATGCCTACGGGCGTTCCTTCCATGTCTCCGTTAGAAGCCGTTACTGAGTGTTGAACGAAAACGTGGGCCTTCTTCAACCACTCCGCAATAGTTGAAGGGGGCAGAATCCCGGTAAACTGAACAGCTTCCTGAATATTTAATGCCCGCGTCAACTCAACGCATTTGTAATACAAATCATTCTTCCCGCCAATCATCACAAGCCTGGCTTTAGGATGTTTAAGATACACCTGGTGAAAAGCTTTAATCGTTGTCTGTGGAGACTTTTTTTCCTTGAAGCGCCCTACGGCAACAAACAGGGGCACCGATGATTTTTTATCGGAAGGATAAAACTGATCAAGGTTAATCCCACAAGAGATAACCGAAATTTTCTCTTCCGGCGCTCCTTCCCTAATCAATTTGTTTTTCATTTCGTTCGAAACGGCAACAATTGATTTCGCATAAGAAAACAGTCTCTTGTAGTGATGCTTATACTTCTTCAACACCCAACGTTGGGTGGCATCATATCCATGGAAGATCACAACAAGGGGAACATCCGCACGCTCACATATGGGAACGAGGTGAGCGCCTGTCAGGCCATAATTTGCAAGAACAACATCAATTTTTTTCTTAACGAGAAATCGTTTTAATCCGTAGTTAATAAAAAAATTATTTCTCTCGCCTGTCAAAGTTTTTACAACCTTGTGCATTATCCAAAAAGGAAAGGGCATCAACAGTTTCCCCTCGGCATCCCGTTCAGGAAGTCTCCCGGTATGAATAGGAAAGACTTCTGATCGCTCGGCCAGGCCCTTTATCTGATCCCGGATAAACGTTTCAGAGTAAGCATTTTTTTGTGAGCGAGCGATGCAAATTCTCATCAAGACGTTGGCTTACGTTAGTTTTACCTGTTCCCTGATTCGTTCAGCAATGGAAGTCATCTCCTCTTTTTTAAGCGTTAATTTTGGACGACTAAAATTTATGTCCCCCATTGCATTCAATGGGATGAGGTGAACATGAGCATGAGGAACTTCCAGACCAATGACACAGACTCCGATGCGTAAACACGGGATAACCTTCTCAATTCCCAGGGCAACTTTTTTCGAAAAGATATTTAATGCCGATAAGGTTTCATCATCAAGGTCAAAAAGATAATCCACTTCCTGTTTTGGAACGACCAGCGCATGTCCTCTCACCAGCGGCTGAATGTCAAGGAAAGAAATAAATTGATCATCTTCCGCAATGATATAGGCCGGGATTTCCCTGTTAATAATCTTAGTGAAAACAGAAGGCATGAAAAAATAAATTTCTTTTTTTAAGGCCTATACTAGTTACAGAAGGCCAGCTGCTTTATGTGCAAGTTGGCTTTGGATTAACTCAAAGCCCAATATCAACAATTTCAAATTCCATTTCCCCAGCCGGCGTTTTGATCTTTGCCGACTCCCCTTTCTTCTTCCCCAGCAAGCCCTTCCCAATGGGTGACATGGTAGAAATTTTGCCGGATTTTAAATCAGCTTCTTCTTCCGATACCAAGGTATAGGTAAAAGATGCGCCGTTCTTTTTATTCTTAATTGTAACTTTCGAAAGAATAGAAACTTTTGTTGTATCAATATTTGTCTCGTCCAATAAACGTGCATTACCAACAAGGTCCTCAAGTTGCGCTATCTTCGCTTCCAGCATACCTTGGGCATCTTTCGCGGCATCATATTCAGCGTTCTCACTTAAGTCGCCTTTGTCACGGGCGTCTGCAATTTGCCTGGCGATCTCGATTCTTCCCTTAGATTTCAACTCGGTTAATTCGCTTTTCAGTTTCTCAAGACCTTCTTTTGTATAGTAGGAAACTTTCTTGCTCATAAGTTCATCCGTTTATTTCAGCTATGATAAAAAAGAAACAACGGCTTCAGCGAGGAAGCCGTTGTTTTGATTCAACAAAGGTAAACGATTATTTTTTCAGGAACAAAATCTTAGGTACCAACAAGTTCGGGTAGATTGGTTTTGATTTGTTCCAATACCTCATCGTCAAATTTAGCAAGGTACAAAGTTTTAACCTTAGAAAGCTGTTCTATAGTAAGCCCTTTAGCGCCTCGCAAATCTGCCTTGTATAAACTTGCGTTCTCAAAGTCAGCACCCATCAGATAAGCATTCTGCAAATTTGCTTCCAT
>DASUGQ010000529.1:0-3155 GCA_036273935.1 Cyclobacteriaceae bacterium
ACACATGTATCGCCCTGGATGAAACATTGCATCCGGCTCACCTCCAGGTTTTCGGCCCCGAACGTTAACGTGAGTTCCGGTTGCAACACGTCATCCGCTAACAAAGTAGCTGTAGGTAATTCGGTAATTATTTTGAGAGGTCTCGTCGTTGCTTTTTCTGCAAACCTCTTTGGATCGGCATAGGTATCGGCCATGGGGAATCGTGGTATCTGAAAAAGATCGGTTGCTGGGAAGAGGACACCCGAATTTTGCGCGGCGGCGCAGGTGAATCCGTTTTCACTAACGATATTTTTCATGCGCTCATCGAATTCTCCGTAAGGGTAGGCGAACACCACCGGGGTGAGGTCCAGATTTTTGTGAATGATCTCCTGGCTCTGCTTTATTTCGCTTTCAAAGGAGGCATACCTTGTTGTCGGTGGTTCGTTGAGGAAGTAAGCGTGAGAGTGCGTATGATTTCCAATTTCTATTTGCGCGTCTCTTGCTTCTTTTAGTTGTGACCAGGTCATATAATCATTGCCCCCGACCGTTTGTGTATTAATAAACAAGGTGGCAGGGATGTGGTATTTCTTTAATAACGGCAGGGCGTTGCTATAGAAGGTTTTGTACCCATCGTCGATGGTAAGTACGACCGTTTTCTTCAGGGGAGTATCTGATTGAAGGTATTTTATTGCATCAGAAAGTGAGAGGACCTGGAAATTATTTTCTGATAAATATTTAAGGTGTTTCTCAAAATCTTCTATGGATACATTGGTGGAAGGGAATCGCGAGTCGCCGAATCGGTGATAAATGAAACATACTACTGTCTTGTCAGGATTTGCGCTTTTAATTTCAGCAGAAGATTTTCCTGTGCACGACACAATCATGTTAAGGGCAATAAAATAGAGAAGGTTTTTCATGAGCGATTATTCACTAACGAGGTAATGTGGGTCGATGATGTAACGGTCGTATCTGGTAAGATCATTTTTAAGAATCACCGATTTGAGTTGGTCTGTGTATGCTGTTCTTCGTTCTGAATAATATTTCAAATGGGGAAGAAGTTTAAAGGGATCATTCGTTTCCAGTCGCGCCTTTCGCAACGCATAGTATGCTCTTGCGCTTGCCAGCGTTTTAAAGTAGTCGCTGATTGACTCAGAGATATTCTCGTACGACCGCACGAACACAGAAGTATTTTCGCGATCACGGCTGGTCTGGATTCTTGGTTCATTTGCATTGTACGACCATATCCCAAAGACGTTGTTGCCTTCCAGGAAGAATCTTGATTGACCCCAGCCCGTCTCCACAGCGGCTTGTGCCAGAACGATACTATTCGGGAGAGATCCCATTCTTGCCAGTAAGTTATCGAGATCCTTCGCCCTAAACTGATTTTTCAGTTCAAGGTATAAGGCGCTGTCGCTTTTACTCCAATGTTTTTTCTTTGTCAATCGTGCAAGCCTGAGGCTGTCTTCTTTCATGTTGTGTTTGGCAACCAAAACCGCGGGCAAAACAACAGAGATGAAGGTATGCTTAATCCTTACGGGGTCCAGCAGTTCGAGCCCGGCCACATTCGAATAAAGAAATGGCTTCACCAGCGAGTCCTGCAACAGTTCTACCTGGCTTAACGACGCTACTTTAACTTTCATGGACTTTACCCGATACACTTTGTAATCCTCATCCGCCAACCAATGGATGACCAGCACGAGAATTATTGCGCCCAGTATCAGCAAGGCAATTCGCGTCGGTGTGACATCCTTAAAACTATAATCTGTTTGCTGTTCCACCATGATCGTAACCGGCGAGATAAAGGCCGGCAGTCATTATCGCATTTTAAAAATAAGAAAGTATCGCTACTTTGTTGGGAGGATGTATGATTGGATTAGTTTGTGTATGAAAACCTTTACGAGGATCATTAAAATCGTTGGTTTTTTATTTTTTTCAACCGTGGCTGTCAGTGCGCAACAGCCATTGAAAAGAGATCAGACCAGGACAGCAGCCTTTATCGTTGAACCGCCGACGTTACTTTGCGCGGGTTTTGAATGGGCAATTTCCGGTGATGAAAACAGGAATGCAGTTGTTTCCGTGAGGTACCGCAAGAAAGGCGCGACGGAATGGAAGAATGCGCTACCGTTGTTACGAATAGGCGGGGAGAAAGTATACGGCCATGATCAGGACTGGGTATATGTGGTCCCGGATTTGTTCGCCGGCAGTATTTTTAATCTTGAACCCGGAACGACTTATGAATGCAAGTTCAATTTAAGTGACCCTGATGGCGTGGAAGGGGAAGCAGAACATACCGTTTTTGTCACAACAAAGTCAGAACCGAAGCCTTATGAAAATGGAAACGTTTATCATGTGTATCCACCCGGCTATGTGGGTGTGAAAGAAAGCCCGGCATTTACGGGATTGAATGAAGCGTATTATGGAAAGGGCGACCAGGGAGACTGGTGGAATGTTCCTGAACCCCGTGTGCAACCCGGTGATGTGATCATGGTGCACGCGGGATTATACAAGGGGGATCGACTTCGTTATGCGGATGAACTGGCTCTTGATTTTCATGGTGCCTATGTGCTCACGCAAAAAGGAACGCCAGAGAAGCCGATCACCATTAAAGCAGCGGGCGATGGTGAAGTGATCTTTGACGGGGATGGTGCTTACCGGTTATTTGATGTCATGGCTGCGGATTATCATTACTTTGAGGGGCTGACGATCAGAAATACTGATATTGCTTTTTATGCGGGATTAAAACGCGTAATGGGTTGCAGCGGGTTGACGGTGAAGAAATGTAAAATGGAGGATGTGGGCATAGGTGTTGTTACATACAGCGCGGACTCCAGGGATTTTTACATTGCTGATAATGTACTCATCGGCCGTCACGATCCGGATACGTTGATGGGATGGTATGGGTTTGAGCATCCGGCACCGTTAACATCCTATTACGCTATAAAGGTTTACGGACAATCGCATGTGGTATGCCATAATTACATTGCATATTTTCATGATGGAATTTGTGTGGATACACATGGCCTTCCGGAAGAGGGAAAACCAAAATGCGCTTCGATAGACTTTTATCGAAATGATATTTTCAATGTGGCTGATGACTTCATCGAAGCCGATGGCGGCGTACACAACATCCGCGTCTTTGAGAACAGGGGATTCAATTCATACCATTCTTCATTGAG
>DASUGQ010000530.1:0-8414 GCA_036273935.1 Cyclobacteriaceae bacterium
GACTAATTCTGGCTGAATTCTTCAATACTAATTAAACCCTATTTATTATTCTTATTTCTTAAAACAATGAACATTTATGTTGCCAACATCCCTTTTAAAGCAACCGCAGATCAGTTGAAGGGATTATTCGAAGAATTCGGAGAAGTTAGCTCCGCCAAAATTATCATGGATAAAGTTACTCAACGCAGCCGTGGTTTTGGATTTGTAGAAATGGGTGACGACGCAGCAGCCCGTCAAGCCATTACTCAACTTAATGGTGCTGATTTCATGGGCAAGAACTTAGTTGTCAATGAAGCCCGTCCACGCACCGACGCACCGAGAAGTGGTGGTGGAGGTAATCGCGGCGGTGGAGGTTTCAACCGCAGGAATTTCAATAATGAAAACTACTAACAGTTCGTATAGTATAATTTTATTGAAGTAATCTAAAGAGCCAGTTGTGATCCAACTGGCTCTTCTTATTAAAAATAAATAAATTTCAAATTTTATCTTTCTTCCATTCGCTATTCAGCAACCTCCAAATGTTCAACGGGTTCTCATTTTTCAACTCATCCGGAAGCAAGAATGATGGGAAGTTCTGAAAACTGACGGGTCGCGCAAAACGTTTGATTGCGTCCGTTCCAACCGAAGTGAAGCGTGAATCAGTCGTTGAGGGGAAAGGGCCACCATGATGCATCGAAGGGCATACCTCCACTCCGGTAGGTACACCGTTAATAATAAGACGGCCTGCTTTTTCCCTCACCCTCACAATGAAGTCTGTATATTCTTTCAAATCCTCATCATCGCCGATTATTGTAGCAGTAAGTTGCCCGGGCAGGAAATCGAGCGCGTGATCCAATTCCTCAACACTTGGCCCCTGTATCAGCAATGAATAAGGACCGAAGACCTCCTCCCTAAGTTTCTCATTGTTGACAAAATCCTGCAATGTAACAGATGCAAGTGTTGGATTTCCTTCATTTTGTGATGGCTGCGTAATTGATTCTGCAACAAGTTCAACCCCTTTCTGTTCCAGCGCTTCTTTACGATTCTTACGAAAGCTATTGGCGATTCCCGGGTGCAACATAGTAGACGGCGGAACCTCCTTCATCATCGATCCTAATTTGCTGGCGAATCCAGAAAAATCATTCCCTTTCACCCCCAACAACAGACCTGGGTTTGTGCAAAACTGACCGGTGCTTAGCGTGATCGAAGCTGCATACATCTTCGCAATTTCTTCCGACCTTTTTTTCAATGCTGATGGCAACAGGAACACCGGATTGGTACTTCCCATTTCGGAGAAGACTGGAATAGGTTCTTTCCGTTCGTTAGCCATGTCAAACAAGGCCTTGCCTCCCGTATATGATCCGGTAAAACCCACAGCTTTGGTAAACGGATGCATCACCAAACCTTTTCCAACTTCAAAACCTTTTCCGTGCACATGACCAAAAGAACCATCGGGCATTTTTGTTTTTTCAATTGCCCGATAAACACACTCCGCAACATAGTGGGACGTCTCTGCATGGGCGGGGTGCCCTTTCACAACCACGGGGCATCCCGCTGCCAGGGCTGATGCGGTATCACCACCAACAGTAGAATAAGCAAAAGGAAAATTACTGGCACCGAAAACAACAACAGGGCCGATCGGGACGAGCATCTTTCTTATATCTGGTTTAGGGACGGGGGTGCGATCAGGTTGGGCAGTATCAACTCTTGCATCTACCCAGGAGCCTTCCTCAACAAGGCTTGCAAACATTCTTAGCTGTCCGGTGGTGCGCGCAAATTCGCCGCCAAGTCGTGGTTCCGGAAGATTGGTCTCCCTCATGGCGGTTTGAATCAATTTTTCCCTGCTTTCATCTAATTCCTGCGCAATAGTCCGCAAAAATTGTCCCTTTCTTTTTCCATCGATAAGCTTGAATTCCTGAAAAGCTTTGTAAGCTTTTGTCATAACATCATTGATTTCTTGAATAGTGGCGTCGTTAAAAGACATGGTTTTCATTTTTACTGGTGAGAAATAGTTAGACATCTATTAACTGCAAATTAAACACATAAATTCAAATCCCTATTGTTTGCTGTTGCGTAGGAATTTTCGTAAACTTTGTATGTCACCAAAAGGTTATAGCCATGAGTGTTATCGCCGATGTTGAAAAATGGGGTAACTTGCATCGCCCTGGATATCTTGATATCGCCCGCATCGTTCTGGGCGTCTTTATCACCTACAAGGGACTGTACTTCATAACGCACATGAACGAACTGGACATGACTGCAGAGGGGATAAATATCATGTTTGCAGGTGTAACGGTTGCTCATTATGTTGTGTTTGCGCACATCCTTGGTGGACCGCTGATCGTTGCTGGTCTTTTCACGAGAATTGTGTGCCTGATTCAAATTCCAATTCTTATTGGTGCAATTATTTTTGTCAACTATCCAAAGGGATTTCTATCCCTTGGTGATCATATGGAACTGGAAGTGTCGATAATAGTTTTGGTTGGCCTTATTCTATTCATGGTATTTGGCGCCGGACGGTACTCTATTGATGCAAAGCGCAGAAGGGAAATGGGAACAGCCACGCATTAAGTCCGGATACTTTACCTTAACCTAAACTTGAGAAGAGGCACCCGAAACCCGGGTGCCTTTTTTGTTTCGTTAGCGAACCTTTACCAGAACACAATGTACAGGGCTGCGAGTATTCCCATCACGATCAACGCACCAATAGTGAAAGAGGTACTCGTTCTGAACATCGATGATTCTACTTCAATCGAACCCTCCCCCTCTTTTTTCGGCGTCACAAGACTTATCACAACCATTACCGCCGCCAGGATAAGAAATACATAACCCATTCTATGCAAAAACGGCAACGAGGGTAACAACTCATTAAACAAAATTCCCAATGGAAGAGTGAGTAGAGCGGCCATGAGTGCAGCAAGGGCAGTTGCTCGCTTCCAAAATAAACCGAGCAGAAAAATCGCCACGACCCCCGGTGATATGAGGCCGGTAAAGTCCTGAATGAATTGAAACGCCTGATCAAATCTTCGTAACTGCGGCGCAACAACGATGGCAATAATCATGGCAGCAATAATGGCAACCTTCCCTACCCAAACCAGGTGTTCCTCCGACGCATCTTTCCTGAAGTATTTTTTGTAAAGGTCAAGCGTGAAAATGGTTGAAATGCTATTTGCTTTTCCGGCCAGCGAAGCGACAATTGCCGCAGTCAAAGCTGCAAATGAAAGACCTTTAAGTCCGACGGGTAAAAGATTCAACAATACAGGATACGCCTTATCTGATTTCAAAACTTCTCTTGATGACCCATCCACCAGGCTGATCGTGTCCATCATTTCTTCCTGGAAGATTCCCTCCTTGTAAAGTACGTAGGCTGCTATTCCGGGAATGACAACGATAAGTGGCATAAGCAATTTGAGAAATGCCGCAAAAAGAATTCCGGATCGCGCTGTATTTAAATCTGCGCCAAGTGCCCGTTGCGTTATATATTGATTGCATCCCCAATAGTTCAAGTTGGCGATCCACATAGCGCCCACAAGAACAGCAATTCCAGGTAATTTTTGGTACGCATCTTCGGTACCGCCCTTGCCGTCGGGAATCATTAACTGACCCTGATTAAGAATCATATGAAAATGATCAGCGGCAGTCTTTCTCACGTATCCCATCGCCTCCAGGATTCCGGAGCCACCAGTGTGTTGCGATACCAGGTCGAGTGCAAGATACGTCGTAGCGAGGCCACCCATTATAAGAACCAACACCTGAATTACGTCCGTATAACCAATGACTTTCATTCCACCCAATGTGATAAGAATTGCAAATATGGCTAGCCCAATGACGCACACTGAAAATCCATAGCCCGATATGGTTTGAACAGCCAATGCGCCCAAATAAAGGATGGATGTCAGGTTCACGAAGATGTATACTAACAACCAGAACACCGCCATGATTGTTGCCACCAACGGATTGTATCGCATGGCCAAAAACTGAGGCATGGTATAAATCTTATTTTTCAGATAGATCGGGAGAAAAAAAACAGCAACGATAACAAGGGTCGCCGCTGCCATGAATTCATATGAGGAAATGGCAATGCCCATTGCAAATCCGGAGCCCGACATCCCTATAAATTGTTCTGCTGAAATGTTTGATGCAATTAGGGAAGCACCAATAGCCCACCACGTGAGAGCACCCTCGGCAAGGAAAAAATCTTTCGAGTCAGTAACAGCTTTCTTCTTCTTGCGATAAACATAATATCCAACAGAGGCGACTATAACGAAGTAAAAAAGGAAGACGAGGTAGTCATACAGGTGTAATTCTCTTTGCATAGTTCAAGGTATTAGTAGCGCTAAAAATAACGTCATTTTCAGACGGCATCTAAAATGAGTTTCTTTTCTGAAACGGCAAAATGTTTCCCAAACGAAAGACGATTGTCAGAGCATAATTAATTGACTGACGGTCGAATCTTCCCAAACCTGTGCTTTGTTTGCAATGAATCTAAGATGTCTCTTTCTCATGATTCCTGAATGTCCATCCTAAAGAACCCAATACGACTATAAGCAGGAGCCATGACCCAGCCATTGTGATCTTATTTCCAATCATATAAGGCTTGGGTTTAAATTTGAATTCAATTGTATGTTTGCCAGCGGGGATAGCGAGCGCACGCAGGACATAGTCGGCACGAAGGATCGTTGCTTCCTGACCGTCAATCGATGCTATCCATCCCTTGGGATAAAAGATTTCGGAGAAGACAGCCAGACCTGCTGATTGAGTCTGACTCTCATACTTCAAATGGTTCGGTTGGAACTCTGTTAACAGAATGCTGGCTGCACTGTCAGGTACAATCTCCGGCACGTCGAATTTTGAACCATCCACAACGGCCACCGTCCCTGTGTTGACGTCACAAATTTTGGCAAGTTCTTCAACGGGAGAAGACACCTTTTCAATTTCATTGACGAACCAAGCACTGCCATTCGACTCGGGGTTTGGAATGATATTCCCCTGGTCAGGGCCATAGACGATATATTTCACATTAAGCATATTCAAAACTCCGTACTTCGTAAAATCAAGTTTTCCGGATTGAACATCACTGATCATCTGTTGCGTCTCACGAAAGAGACAGGAGTCGTAAAGATCCTGATAGCGCCTCAGTTTTGCACCATGATACCCACCAATGGAATTATGGAAGAACGACGTTCTCGCTTCATTAAACGCGCCCTGCAAATTATACACGCGATAGTAAGATTTATCTTTCAGAATCTCCTGATCAGATGCATAGGCTGTAAAAGTGTTTTGAAGTTTTCTGCGCTGATAATTTAAGTATCGCTTACTGACAAATGAAATATCGAAAGTAATCAATATGGCAGCAAGTAAGAAAAATATGGGATCCTTAATCCAGTTTTTCAATCTTGCGTAAAGTACGATTGAAAAAATTCCAATAAACCAAAATGATCGCCATGCATCTGCCCTCAGCAAGTCCTTTCGATCTTCACGGAGTGCATTGGTAAACCAAACAGGCAATTGTTCTTCGAAATCTCTAAGATAACCTCCAAATCCTCCTGAGACTGCCAGGACTAAGCACACACCAAGCGTTAGCCCGAGTGGCCATGCAAGTTTTTTAATCGTGTCCTTGCTCCATCCTTTCTTCAGAAGATTTTCCAGGCCCAGCATACCGAGCAGCGGCATAGTAAAGAGAATGATAACCAGGGCAAAAGTGACCGACCTGAATTTGTTGTACCCGGGAAAATAGTCGAGCATAAAATAGTTGAACGAGGAAAAATTATCACCCCACGTCAACACGATCGATAATATGCTTAACGGCAGCAACCACCATACATACATTTTATTCGAATACAAAATGCCCATGACAAACAGAAAACATATGATTGCTCCAGCATAGTAAGGCGCCGCCAGGGATTGCGGCCCCCAGTATCCTGAAGTGTAAGAAGCAAGCTGATTGGCCATCTCCTGATTACCGGATTGAACCAATGCTTTATATACATTACTCCCCTGATCATTGACCAAAAGATTCATGCTACTCCCTCCATAGATATCAGGAATCATTAAAGTCATCGGTTCCCAAATTCCATTGCTCTTGCCCTGGAAGGTGTATTCCTTATCCAGTCCAGCCGCCGCGGTTGTGTTCACCTTGGAAGTAAGTTCGGAAGGCCCACGAATAGAGTATCGGCTATATTCTGTTATAGCCCAGAATTGTCCAAAAAATGTTGCTGCCGCAAGCAGCACAGCCGGGATAAGTAAAGCAATTGATTTGGCAAACTCAATTGCCCTGCCTTGCCTGATAAATTCAATCAACCGAACAATTCCATACACGATCACAATAAACATCAGGTAGTAGGTAATCTGGAGGTGATTCTCACGGAGGTGCAAGGCCATCCCCAGCGTGGTCACACCAAATCCCAATACACGTTTGCCTGAAAAGGTCAAATGAATCCCCGCCATGATTAATGGCATAAAAGCAATTGCACCTATTCTCGCATTATGCCCTGCCGCGAGGCCGATGATGAGGTATGAACTTAGCCCGAACGCCACCGCACCGGCGATCGCCAGATAAGGCCTCACCCCAAATGACAGCAGCAGAATATAATAACAGACAAATGCTATGAAAATATTCGCAACGGGATGAGGCAGCCCAAGGGAAAGGATTTTTTTAAAAGCAAGTACCGGTCCGTTACTCCATTCGACATTGACAAGATAGGCGGGCATGCCACTGAACATACCCGGCGCCCAAAGACCCTCCTCCCCCGTTTTATCTCTGAAATCACGAAGCGCCCTGGAAGAGCCTTCCCACATTTGAATGTCGTGCTGATCAAGCGATTTGTTATCAAAAAAAACAGGATTAAAAAAAAAGACCGTGATCAGGAGAAAAGCAATGACGGCAATGAGGTGCGGAAGAATATCCTTGACAAATGTGATTTTTCTCATATCGACAGAGATTAGTCTGCAAAATAGCCAATTAAAGGAATGAGTCAATTGCCATTTACTGAAAGGCAATTTGCCATAGGGTCGTCAAACGCCATGCGCCGTTCTAAGAATGATAGGTTCATGATGTCCTTAAAACCTGGCCGCCAGCAACAACTCAATGTTCTTATATTTCAGACCAAATTTTCGTGCGAGGTATTCGTTGGTTAGTCCGCCTTTATATGTGTAGACGCCTTTCATAAACCACTTGTGAGAAAAGATCATTTCTTCCACGCCACCTTCCTCTGCAGCTCTAAGGATTGTAGGGGTAAAAATATTACTTAATGCCGTTGTCGCTGTGTGAGCGACTCGCGACGCAATATTAGGAACACAATAGTGGATTACATCATACTTTCTGAATATTGGATTGTCAAGGGTCGTTACTTCAGATGTCTCAACGCAACCGCCCTGGTCTACACTCAAGTCGATGACCAGCGAGTCAGGTTTCATTTTGCTCACCATTTCTTCAGTTATCACGTGCCGAGCCCTTCCCTTTTCTGCACGCAATGCGCCGATGACCACATCAGCTGTTTTCAAGGTATCACTTAAGGTATATGTGTCAATCGTAGAGGTATAGATTTGCTGTCCCAAAAGATGTTTGATTCTTCTTAATTTATATAAATGATTATCAAAAATCTGAACGCGCGCTCCCAGTCCTATCGCCGCCCGCGCAGCGTATTCAGCTACCGTCCCTGCTCCAATAATCACGACTTTTGTAGGTGGCACACCCGTGATCCCGCCCAGAATTACGCCCTTGCCATGTTTAAACGTACTTAGATACTCAGAAGCAATCGGCATCACACTACTCCCTGCAATCTCGCTCATCGCTCTGACGATCGGCATGCCACCTACCTTGTCTTCAATAAATTCATAGGCAAGTGCCGTTATTTTCTTTCTTAGAATGGCCTGTAACCGATCGGTGGTGAACTGCCCTAACTGCATCGCGGAGATCAATGTCTGTCCCGGATGCATCAACTCAATTTCGTCAATTGTCGGTGGCTCAATTTTCAGGATGACATCCGCTTTATATACCTCCTGTGGCGCATAAACAATTTTTGCGCCGGCGTCACTGTATTGGTGATCCGTAAACTTTGCCCCCTCGCCGGCTTTGGTTTCAACCCAGATCTCGTGACCGTTGTTAATCAATAAAGCAACGGCATCAGGTGTGAGACTGATCCGGTTTTCCTGCAAAGAAATTTCACGGGGTAATCCGATGAAAAAGGAATGTTGCCTTTTATTAATCGCCAGTAATTGTTCTTGCGGGTAGAGGCTGGTTTTGGTCGCAAGTGCCTCAAACCCTGTTTTCTTCTTCTCCGTCATGGATAGAGATCGCTATCGTTCTGTGTTCGTTATCTTCTGCTTGAATGGATATTGCAACATGTGCTGAAGGAATGAGGGAAGGAATCTTATCTGGCCACTCTACAAAACAATACTGCCCTGAATAAAAATATTCATCCGTTCCGATTTCA
>DASUGQ010000531.1:0-3435 GCA_036273935.1 Cyclobacteriaceae bacterium
GGCGGCTTATTGAAACCGCGTCCTGTCCACGTGAGCAAAACTTTATAAAATAAACATAACTAAACACCTTGATGTTACGCCCCCATTGCGCAAACATTTTGTGTGCGCCAGCATGAGCGCAAAGGTGTCGAACGACGCCAAATATTCCAGATAATGAAAGTCTCTCGCAGGCGAGTTGGTGAAGCCTGTTGACAAGTCGCAAGGTTTTCTGCCGCGAGGCAAGCACCGAAGGAAGCGAGATTGCGAAGTCCGGTACTGACGAATAGAAATGACATACGAGGCTACGTGCGTTCGGTGAGTGAGCACAACTTCACAAACCTTTTGGCCAACGAAACGCATAGAGTAGATGTCGAAGGAATCGGGTGAATGAATAAGCTCTTACTGGGAGATCTCTCACTCATAATTAACAGGCACTTCTTTTACGAGGACTATGTAGGACTTGGGGTTTCGATCGAACATTTCCACACGCCTACTCATTTATAGTTGATATTCCATGATCAAAATCAATCTGGTCTAACATACTACAACTTTGTCAATGCCAGGGTTTGCAACATGCAGTAGTGGGTATAACCTGACAAGCCACCTAATAGACAGCCACCTAACAGCCAGGAAAGACCAGGAGAACTGACAAGCAACAAATTGCGTTTTCCTGCCATTATTTCCGGTTCATTGAAAAAAATATTTCTAAAAAATTCTGATTCTTTTTTACCCTGCCAACTGAGCGGGTGCGCTAATATGTTTGTAATGTTCTTTTCGAGAAGCGCAAATGAAAAAAGGCACATTCAGAAAATTATGTTTAACACGTCTCACCAAGGTCTTCGCCTTGAGACCCTGCACTGCAAGGATACTCAACCTAAGGTTGCATTTAAAGATACGTTAATCAAGATCCGCGTTCTTTCTCTTCCGTTCTACGCCACCATCAATAAACAATGAAATCATATTAGCCGTCAGCCCATCCGATCGCTTGTAAAAAGCATAACGAAGTTCAACTTCTTTAAATATCATTCGCCCCTTCTTAATGAATGGCGCATACCGTAGCCCAATTCCGGGTTTGTAACTTTCAAATTGTGATAAGTCGTAATCAGAAGTATAAAATTCGTTTAGTGGATTGTGATGCGCATAAGGTTTAAAGTAATCCGTGGCGGACTGACGGTAAACGCGAATGAAGGGGATGACTGTTAGCACGGGGTTGATTTTGAACGCCGACTCTATATTTATAGTGTGTGCATTCATGCCGTAATCATCCCAGTAAAACCGGTAATAAGTTCTCACGATCAAACGACTGCCGATAAATGAATTCAACTGGATGCCGATCGGAATCCTCAACCTGCTTTGCGGCAGATTCTCAACGCGCTCTGTATCATCCCTGAAATAAACGCGATGAAACGGCGTGGACAATAAACCACTCTGGTAAGAGACACCGGGATAAACACCAAGCGACATCTTCGGGTTAAGCACCTGGCTGAACGCAAAAGAAAAGTTGTAGGAATTGCGTCGGTAGATATCAAACCATTCAGTGTCACGAAGCTCAACAGGATAAACGAGGATGTCATGGTTGCCGTGGTCATACCACCGCAGATCATCGAAGTAACATTGTAACATGGCAGACCACTCCCGTGATTGATCTTCACTGGCGTGGCTGAGAAATCCGCCAACACCATATGACATATAATCAGATTCAAGTGAAAATGCGCCGTTGAATCCCATCGTGTAACCCGTGCGTTTGATCTTGTGATCATAACCAATCTTCATATAGGCGCGGAAGTCTTCTTTTGATGCGGAAGAAACTTCATAGTCAATATTATCAGTCGATGCTGAACTGATCACGTCAACGCCGGCATTGATATGGTAGGTATTTGCTGAATCGCGTTGCAGGTCCACAAAGGTTTGAGCGGAATATACCTGCAGGTCTTCCGTGCCCTTGCCGCCAGTCACGGCTGAATGATTGTTGTCCTGTGTATAGTATGAAAACAAAGCGGCTACATCGGTGACAGCCAGTTTCTTTTTCATATATCCATTGTCTTTCCTTTGAGCAAAGGTGGAGAGGGATGCAGCAAGTAGGGGAATAATGAGGTATCGTTTTTTCAAATTGCTATTTCGTTGTTTCAAAAATTCCATTCCATGGAGAAGTCTTCGAACTTCGGGTCTCGAAGCGAAGACCTCGAAGAGACGGAAACGCCGCATCAGACTAATTACATCCGCACCCGCCACTGGTCTTGCTGCTCCCGCCGCCCATCGCTCCTTCACGGTACACCTGTGCATTCTCTTCCAGTATTTTTGCCCCCTGCTGACCAAACTGCATTTCGTGATCGTTCAGGTAGGAACGCTGATAAGGTTTTACCGGCTGACAGGAAGACGCAGCCAGCATTGCCAGGAGGACGAGGATACTAACGAACCCCTTCATACTTGCTTAGTTTTAAATGGCTGGTCATGCCGATATTATTTCGCTCATCTACGACGATGGCATGTGTGTGAGGGAGTTGCTCAATGAAATCTAATCCTACTTCAACACCCATAGTGAATACCGCGGTTGCCAATGCATCGGAAAGTTCAGCGCTCGGACTGACGATGGTTACGCTTTTTATGCCCTTTACCGGCTTGCCTGTTTTTGGATTGATGCTGTGGGAATAGCGCTCGCCGTTCAATTCAAAGTACCGTTCATAATCACCGGATGTGGCCACCGACGAATTCATGATCGGAATCCAAAGCAGGATGGAGGATGGAACGAGCGGATCGGCAATCCCGATTTTCCAGGGCGATCCGTCTTCCCGGTTGCCCCACGCTGTCAGATCACCACTGGCATTGATGACGCCATTTTCAATCCCCTTAGTGATCATAAGGTTCTTTACCTTGTCGGCGGCGTATCCCTTTCCAATGGCGGCAAAGCTGATGTGCATACCGGGTGAAGCGAGAAGTACCTCATGATTCTCTGACAATTGAATTTTGTTGAAATCAACTTTCGAAAGGGTCTCACGAATGACTTCATCTGTGGGCATTGTGAAGGATTCACCTTTGAAGTTGTAGAGTTTTTTCAGTGCCCCTGAGGTGATGTCAAACGCGCCTTGTGTTAGTCGCGAGATTTCTTTACATCTCGACAACAAAGAATAAACCTCATCATCCACGCGGACCGCCTTTTTACCAGCAGACTGATTGATCAAAAATGTTTGTGATGTATCAGAGAACTCGGTGAGCAAAAATTCAATTCGTCTTACTTCGTCAACACATTCGTCCAACAGTGTTTCACCTTCATCAGCGTTTGCCACGAGAACAAACTCGAAAGCAGAACCCATCAACCTAGTTTGTCTTCTGAACGTTCTTTGCCTGTTCATCTTCCAGGTGAGTGCTAATTTTATTAATGAATGCCTGCACCGACTCATCGTCGTACATCAGCGCGGTTATAACAGAGCGGTCCGGTCGGACTAAAACAAAATAAGG
>DASUGQ010000532.1:0-3604 GCA_036273935.1 Cyclobacteriaceae bacterium
GAAGTCTGAGATGAGAATGATTACACTTCTTCGCTTTATGGTGTTTAAAGTGAAGGCCAGGGCCTTTGAAAGATTTGTCTTTGTTGATTGTGGCGTCAGTTTTGCGAGAGCGTATATAATCTCATAAGCCTGCGCTGAACCCTTGGTTGGTTTTAAATATTTTTCCTTTTGATCTGAGTAACAGATTAGGCCCACGTGACTTGATTCTTTCACGGCCGACAGCGCCAGCACGCCGCAGATCTCTTTTCCAATGTCGGCTTTTGTTCTTCCTGGGCTCCCTATATTTTCCGAAGCGGAAACGTCCAAAACAAAAAAAACGGTTTGCTCCTTATCTTCACGAAACGTTTTCACGAAGGTGCCATGACCTTTTGCGGACACGTTCCAATCGATCGTTCTGATGTCGTCTCCATATTGGTAAGGACGCACATCGTCAAATTCAAGTCCTGAACCCTTAAAGACAGAACGAAAGTCACCCTGCATCTGGCTGTTTATAGCCTTGCGGATTTGTATTTCATACTTCCTCAACTTTTTGATCAGTTCTTTCATTGTAGCAATGGCTGCATTTTTGCTGATGCCAAAAATAGAACAATTATCATTATTTTGCCTCGCATATGAAGGAGTATAAGCAGTTCCGTCGGAATAAATCTGAATGCTGGGTTGTAAAGTGGTGGGCCTTCACCTTTATTTGCCTGCTCATAGGTTCTTCATGTATGAGGGAGAAACATCCGAAGGACGTCTTGTCGAAGGACGAAATGGTGAAAGTATTGAGCGAACTTTATATCACAGAAGAAAAGGTGAATAGACTTAGCCTGAACAGAGATTCGGCTACGCTGGTATTTAATTATTTGAACGATAAGATATTTGAAAAACTGGGTACCACCGACTCAACGTTTAAACACTCCATGGATTATTATATGGAGCGGCCAGAAGAAATAGAGAAAATTTATGCGGCCCTCATTGATTCCTTGAACTTAAAGGAACAACGCCTTTCCATACCGAAGTAGGCAATGATTTACCCTGTTGACTTCGAACAAAAAATTGGCTTTGACCAGGTACGTCAGAAATTGATGGACAAGTGTTCATCAGGCGCTTCCATTGCGCTCGTTGAAGAAATAAGTTTCAAGACAGATTTCAATTACCTTTCCACCTCTTTACGGCAGTGTCTTGAATTCAAGCAGATACTGGAAAGGAACGAAGCTTTTCCCTCGCAATATTTCTTTGACCCTTCGTCATGGTTGCAAAAAATTTCCCTTGTGGGAAGTTATCTTGAGGAACGGGAATTGCTGGACTTAGCAAATTCGTTATCCACAATTTTAGCTTGCAGAATTTTTTTTCAGAAGTCAAGGGATATTTATCCCGAGCTTTTCAAGTTAACAGAGCCTGTCACGCTGTCTGCACACATCGGTCAGAACATCAGGTTGAAGATTGATGACACAGCAATCGTAAAAGATTCGGCCAGCACTGAACTTGGGCGACTTCGCAGGCGACTTCGCACCGAACAGGGGAGAATCAGAAAATTATCTGAGCAAATATTTCGAAAAGCTGTTGAGGAAAAATGGGTGCCTGAAGGAGCGCTGCCGACAATACGTGAAGGAAGGCTGGTGATTCCTGTATTAGCTGAACACAAGCGACATTTGCGCGGGTTTGTGCTGGATGAATCCGCAACCGGGCAAACGGTTTTCATGGAGCCTGCCGAAATGCTGGATGCTAACAATGAAATCCGTGAACTAGAATGTGCCGAGAAAAGAGAGGTAATTAGAGTTTTGCGTGAAATTACCGATGAACTACGCAGCGATATTGTCGTACTCAACTCAGCCTTTGAATTTCTGACGCTTGTTGATTTCGTACGCGCGAAAGCAAAGTTTAGCCTTGAAATCAATGCGGAGATGCCTGTGATACATCCCCATCCTGAATTGGCGTTGCAGAGAGCGACCCATCCTTTGCTTTATCTTAGTTTGAAAGGACGGCGTGAAATAGTGCCATTGGAAATTGACCTGAGTGACGAAGACCGAATGTTGCTGGTGAGCGGCCCAAACGCGGGGGGTAAATCGGTTTGCCTGAAAACAGTGGCACTTCTGCAATACATGATACAATGCGGGTTGTTGGTGCCCGCCTCTGATCGATCGCGAATGGGGTTATTTGAAGATATCTTTTTAGACATTGGCGATCAGCAATCCATTGAAAATGATCTGAGCACTTACAGCAGTCATCTTCAAAACATGAAGGCCTTTATTCAATTTGCAGGTGGCAAGTCTCTCGTGTTAATGGATGAGCTGGGATCTGGTACGGATCCAAACTTTGGTGGAGCAATCGCGCAATCTGTTTTAGATGCGTTATTGAATAACAGTGTTTGGGGAATAGCCACTACGCATTATTATAATCTTAAACTATTTGCCGGCCAACACAAAGGAATACGGAATGCCGCCATGCGATTTGATGACAAGAATTTGGTCCCGTTATACATTCTTGATATTGGCAAGCCGGGAAGTTCCTTTGCATTGGAAATTGCACGTAAGACTGGTTTGCCTGAACACACCCTTGCACAAGCCGAGCGCCTTGTTGGTAAAGAGCTGTCAGGCTTTGATACACTGGTAAGGGATCTGGAAAAAGAACGGCAGGCCCTAAGTGAAAAAGTTATTGAACTGGATCAACGTGATCACGAGCTCAAACTTCTTTATGAGAAATATAAAATGCTTGACGCGGAACTTCAAAGCCGAAAAAAAAATATAATTGAAAAAGCAAAAGAAGAGGCACAAAATCTGTTAAGAGAAACTAACCGTGAAATTGAAAAGACTATCCGCCACATCAAGGAAAACAGGGCCGAGAAAAAAGAGACTTTAAAAGTTAGAAGGAATCTGCAGGATCTTTCAGAGAAAGTCAAAAATGAAATAAGGGAAGCTCCAGCCAAACCAACCCCACTTCAGGAGGGTGATCGCGTTAGAATACTGGGCCAAGAGGGCGTTGGTATAATCCAGGTTATCAAGGGGAAAAATGCGGTTGTGCAGTTTGGAGACCTTAAATCGGTAGTGAATTTGGCCAAACTCGAAAAATCGCAAGACCAGCGAATGCAAAATCTTTCGGTGAAATCAGGATCATCCGGTTTAAACGTAAATGAAAAGCGTGCGACGTTTAACAGCAATCTTGATATTCGGGGAAAGCGAGTGGAGGAGGTAGCTCCATTGCTGGATCAATTTATGGATACGGCATTGCTACTTGGTATTGGAGAACTCAAGATTCTCCATGGGAAAGGTGAGGGAGTTTTGCGAAAGGTGGTTCGAGAGCATTTGAAAAAGCATCGGGAGGTAGCCTCGTTATCCGATGAACACGTTGATCGGGGTGGCGATGGAATCACCGTGGTAGTATTAAAATAAGGAAGTACGATCGCCCTGATCGTACTTCCTTATGTGTGTTTAGCCTGCAAAGATGTAAGCGCACCCCTTCTCCTGGGCACGACCCACAGCCCAAACACCAGATGGCACGATTTGGATGCCTGGAATCAATCCGGCTTCCCATTCTTTTTTCACGGCTGCCGGATCCTGTTTTGTGGCCTCTGCTGTTGCTGCGCTGAAGACCGTCATGGCCGCGTTGCAAACGCAAAACTTCA